>DATBSS010000732.1:0-14038 GCA_036559665.1 Myxococcaceae bacterium | reverse complement strand
TCATCTGAAGCGAGCGGTACTGGAGCCGCGACGCGTCCGCCACCTGGAGGGCGCGCTCCAGGAGCTTGCGCGCCTCCTGGAGGTCCTTGACCCCGACGAACTGGGACTGCATCTGAAGCAGATAGACGTCGAACCAGGGGTCGTTGAGCGCCTTCACGTGCGCCTCGAGCTTCCGGAGCTCCTCCGCGTCCAGCGCATGGCCGAACATCGCCATCGCACCGAGGGCGATGTCGTCCTCGCTGGACCCGGAGAGCGCCCGGGCGACACTCTGGTCGTTGCTGTCCAGGAGGCGGCGGTATTCGAGCACCACCGGACCGCGGACCTTGAAGTTCCGCCCCGCCGCCCAGCGCACGTAATCGTGGAGGGAGCTTCCGCCGCTCTGCTGGTCGAACTGGTCGGCCAGGGGCAGCAGCGCCATCACCTCCGCCGCGGTCGCCCGGGTCCGGACCGCGTCGTAGAACAACCGGCGGCTGATCGGCGCCCTGAGGGCCTCTCCGGTCAGGGTCGAGCCGGCCTTGACCAGGTCATCGGCAGCGGCCTTCGCCTTGTTCCATTCCTCGCGCACGTGGTTGGCCTCGGCGCGTAGCCTTTCGGCCCGCTGGCGCGCCTCGGTGGCCCATCCCGGCTCACCGAGCTGCGCGACCTGGTCGAAGGTCTTCGCGGCCATCAGGGTCAACCCCAGGCCCTGGAGCGCCAGCGCCTTGTTCCAGAGCGCGGGCCCGTGGTTCGAGGCCGCTTGCAACGCCCTCTCGGAGAAGTGGAGCGCCTCCTCGTAGTCGGCGCGCTCCAGGTCCCCGCGGACCAGGTGCGCCATCGCCCGTTCGGAGTCCCCGTCCGGAGTCTTGTCTGCTTTCAGCTCCTTGAGGGCGTTGGCCACCAGGCCCGGGTCCCCGCGGACGAGGTACGCCGCGGCGATGGCCAGGTGCTCGTCCTCCAGCTTCGCCAGCTCCTTCACCGGCAGGGCCGGAAGCTCGAGGCTCGAACCGAGGGTCCTCTGCAAGGGGTGGTATTGCGCGGCCCCCGGGTACGAGGAGCGCGCCGCGACCAACCGCTCATCCTTGCTGGGCTGCCAGAGCCCCTTCGACGGCCCGCGCGGCCACGGCGCGCTCACCACCAGCACCACCGTGGCCGCCAGCGCGACGCTGGCCGTGGCCCAACCCCACCAGGGGCGGTGTCGCGCCGGCTTGATCGGGACCACGCGGGGCCCCTGCAGCGCCTGGAGCTGGAGGTGGCGCATGCCGAGCACGTCCAGTTGCATCAGCTCGTCCAGCTCGGCCTGGCATCTCCGGCAGGAAGCGAGGTGTGTCCTGAACCCGTCGACCTCGGACTCGGGGAGCTCCCCGTCGAAGAATCGACCCAGGGCCTGGTGGGGGTCGGCCATGACTCATACCTCTCCGTTGCCCTGAGGTAGCTTCAACCCCTTGATCTCCATCAACTTCGCCCGCAACCGCTTGCGCGCGTCGAAGACTCGCTTGGCCACCGCCCCCTCCCGGATGCCGAGTTGGCGGGCGATCTCTGCGTAGCGGAGGCCCCGGGCGCTGGCCTCGAAGACCTCGCGCTGCTTCGGGCTCAGCGTCTGCATGGCCAGCTCCAGATCCTGGTCGCTGATGGTAGCCGAGAACGGCTGGTCGGACGCCTCCGGGCGGGGCTGGACCACCGCCTCCAGGAGGGTCGGGTCCGGCTCGGCCTTGATGTGCACGCCTTGCTTCCTCAGGTCCGAGATGAAGGCGTTCTTCAGGGCCGTGGCCAGCCAGGCCATGCTGCTCTGCTCGTTCAGCTGGGGGCCTTCCTGGAAAGCGACGACATATTTCGCGAGCACGTCTTGCACGAGATCCTCCGGGTCCGTGCGCCCATAGGTCAACCGCTGGGCGCGTTTGAGTAGCCACGGACGCAGCCTGGAAAGCACGCAAAGCGCTCCCCCCCCATGCGGGCTCCCAGAAGCTGCGCGGCGGTTACTCGATCTGGGAAGACGCGGGGGCCAGGGAACCTTACCCGTAGCGAGCACGAATATCTGAGGTAATTCCGTGGAGATGGGGCACGAGGTAATTCCATGGACGTCGGGCGTCTCCAGAAGTGGGTGCAGGGGGCCTCATGAACCAGCTTCGGATATGCGTGGATCAGGCGCGGACCATGCGCCGGGTCAGAGGCATCATCGATCCGGAGGTGATGTGGCGCCTTCCGGAGGAGCTCACCCCGAAGCCCGTGTACCTGGACGTCGGTTTCCTGGACGGCGACCCCGGCCTCCAGGCCGAGGTGCTCCGGGTGGCCAGGGAATGGTCCAGGTACGCCAACGTGGAATTCGCCTCCAGCGGCCGGCCCGCGGAGGAGTGCCAGATCCGGATCTCCTTCAAGCTCCCCGGCGCGTGGTCGTACCTCGGAAAGGACGCCCTGGACGAGCCCACGGACCAGCCGACCATGAACTTCGGCTGGTTCACAGCCAGGACCCCGCAGGAGGACATCCAGCGGGTCGTGCTCCACGAGCTCGGCCACGCGCTGGGCCTGGCCCACGAACACTTCCATCCCGACGGCGGCATCCCGTGGAACAAGGAGAAGGTCTACGCCTGGTACCAGGAGAACCGGAACTGGACCCGCGAGAGGGTGGACGACCAGGTCCTCTTCCGCTACGGCCAGACGCAGACCGTCCACACCGCGTTCGACTTCAAGTCCATCATGCTCTACCCCATCCCCGCCGAGCTGACGGACGGGAAGTTCCACACCGAGATGAACACGGAGCTCTCCGAGACCGACAAGGCGTTCATCGCCAGGATGTATCCGCGCCCCGGCTGAGCCCTTGATGCCCGACACCACGGAGAAGAAGGACCACTTCGCCCTGATCGTCGGGATCGAGGACTACCAGGAGGACGAGCTCAAGGGCCTGAAGGGCGCGAAGAACGACGCCGACGAATTCTACCGGTGGGTCACCAGCCCTTCGGGCGGCGCGGTGCCGGACGGCAACGTGCGCCTCTTGAAGGACTCCACCATCGAGCAGATCGAGCGCGCGTTCCTCGGGCTGTGCGAGCCGGCCACCACCAGCGGCTACGCGGGGAAGCGGCTGTACGTCTACCTGTCCGGCCACGGCGTCGCGCAGGACGTCCACGAGGCGTCGCTGCTGGCGGCGGACGGCGGCCGGAACGCGCGCGACCGGCACGTGCCGGGCTGGCACTGGCTGAGCTGGTTCCTGGCGTCCGGCTACTTCTCCGAGGTCATCCTCTTCGCGGATTGCTGCCGCTCGGTGCGCGGCACCTGGGCCGTGCGCCGCTTCCCATTGGATCCCATCAACCGGGCCAGTCCCGCGCGCGTCCGGTGGGTGCGGGGCTTCGCGGTCCAGTTCGGCGGCAAGGCGATCGAGGAGGACGAGGGCCTGCGCAGCCGGGGCGTGTTCACCCGGGCCCTCCTCACCGCCCTCGAGCACGCGCGCCAGCCGGACGGGACCGTCACCGCGCGCTCCATGAGCAACTACTTCTTCAACTCGCCCGAGGTGACGAAATGGCGCCGCTACCAGGCGCCGTCGCTCCTGGCGGACGTGGGCGTGGATGACCTGGTCCTCTCGACCGGCGGCGCCGAACCGCGCGAACCCGTGGCGGTGCTCGTGGAGGACGGTGAGAGGCCGACCATCGTGGGCGGGCCGAAGCGGCCGGAGCCGTGGGTGGTCCGGCCAGGCACCCGTCCCGGCGAATTCCTGGCCGAGCTTCCGCGCGGGATCTACGTGGCCAAGGCAGGCGGGCGGTCCAAGCCGTTCGAAGTGCCTGGTGGCGTAAGGGTCGACGATGTCCGCCTCTAACGGCCGCCTGGGCCGCGTGGTGCTCCGGGGAGCCAACTCCGCCACGGAGGTCTACCTGGTCAACTCGGTGTTCGCGCTGGAGAAAAGCGCGCTCCGCCAATTGGACGTGAGCGTGGAGCCGGGCGTGTACAAGGCGCGCTTCCAACTGGGGAGCGAGATCCAGGACGAGCGGTTCGAGGTCGAGCCCGGGGCGACCGTGGAGATCGCCGGCAAGCCGATGACGGTGATCTCGGCGGCGCCGCTGGAGGGGACGCGCTGGCCGGCGGACAACGTCCCCTCGAACGTCAGGGCCCTCTGGCACGCCGCCTCGCGAGTTGAAGGCGAAGGGGATGGGGTGGTGAGCGTGCTGCTCCGCGGTGACGGCCCCATCCCGCAGCCACCGATCGAGCTCATCCCGCCGGGTGAAACGAAGCCTCGCGCGTTGCCCTGGCAAGAGGTCGCCGGGTGGCAGGTGGCGTCGCTGAGGCTCCCGGCCGGCACCTGCGTGCTGGCCATGACGGAAGGTGGCTCGCGACTCTGCCGCACGCTCCCGGTGCTGGCCGGGCAGCAGACGGCGCTCGCGGTGCGGCTGTCTCCCGAGAAGAATACCGGGGACGAAGAGCTGGGCGCCCTCCTGCGGAGCGCGCTGCTGATCTCCCCGTTCCCGATCGCCGGCGGCGAGGAGGAGTTGCTCCACCAGATCGTCGCGCAGCAGGTGCTGCAACGCTCGCGCGCGCTCGAGCGTCCCTCCGCCGAAGACGAGGCGTCGTTCTCGCCGCTGGCGCTCCTGCTGCGAGCGCACGGCGTGCTGGAGGCCCGGCGCAAGAAGCTCTCCCATCCGCTGGATCCCCTCCAACTCCCGGACGGCGATCGGGAGCAGGTGAAGGCGGCCTACGAGCGCCTCCGGAGCACCGGGCTCGCGAGGAGCGCGGACGTGGAGGCCCTGGCGATGGCCGTGGAGGCGCCCAGTCAGCCGGTGGACCTCGACGTCCCCCCGCTGCTCGCCTCCACCTGGCGGACCCTGGTGACGGCGTCGCTCACCGGGCGCCAGGTCCAGGGCGGCCTGCGAGCGCTGCGCATGGCCGAGGGGATGATGGCCAGCTCGCTCTGGCTGACGTGGGAGGCACGGGAGGCGGCCTCGCCGGGGGAGGGGGGGCTCTCCGCCGCGGTGCGAGACCTGCTGGAGCCCGAGCTCCGCCCGTCCTCGGCAAGGCTCCCCTCCTGGGTGGAGTCCCCGAAGCTCCTCGGGCTCGCCCGGAACCACACCGGGATGCTGGCCAGGGGGCTCCAGCTCCCGATCTCGCTGCTCCAGGAGCTGGTGCGGAACCTGAAGGACGACCGCGCGAACGCCCGCCGCGAGCGCGCCGGCCGCCGGATCTCCGCGCTGCGGAGCGGGACGGCGAAGGTGTGCCTGGTGGTGCTCCCGGACAGCATCCGGATCGACCCCGGCCGCGGCCAGCCCCTCGACCTCGACGCGGTGATGGACGAGCTGGTGGGCGACGCCGCCGAGCGCGCCGGCCTGGTCGCGGTCCGCGCTCCGCCGGTCGGCGTGGCCTCCGCCGAGATGCAGGAGACGCTGACCCGGGCCAATGCGCTGGTGGTCGACACCACCTTCGCGGACCCGGTCGCGGAGAACGCCGCCGGCTTCTGGCTGGCCCGGTCCGGGCGATCGCCCGTCTACCTCCGGGCGGAGGGATTTCCCGCGGGCGCCCATCCGGGCGAGACCGTGTTCCCCTACTCGGCGACGTTCGGGACCGGGGTGTCCTTCCCGGACGCCGGTCGGGTCGCGCAGGCGCTCGAGGACTCCGCGGCGCTCGCCACGCCCTCGGGGGAGCCAGAGCGCCGGCAGTGGCTGGAACGACTGGCACGGCTCGAGGAGCAGCAGTTGGAGCTCCAGGACCTGGCGGCCCGGGTCCAGGAGCTCGACATGCAGCGGAAGCGGCCCGAGGCGGCCGCCCTGCTCCAGGCCGAGCTGCCGGCGGAGACCGTCCGCGCGTGGCCCTCGTCACTCCAGTTGGCCGCCTTCCTGCTGTCCCGGGCAATCAAGGACGGGACGGGCATGGAGCGCATCGCCGGCCTCATGAGGCCCGAACTGCGGGCCTCCCTCGTGGTCCGCGAGCAGCTCGCGCTGGCGCTGAAGTGGAGCAAGCAGCCGGAGAGGATGATGGAGGGGGCGCGGCTCCTGGCGGAGGTCCTGGAGCAGGTCGGCTTCAACGGCGAGACCTGCGGCCTCCTGGGCGGCATCTACAAGGAGCTCTGGCGGATGGGCGCCGGCGGACCCGAGGAGGCGAAGAAGCGCCTGGAGCGGGCCATCGACTGCTACCGCAGGGGCCTGGGCAGCTCTCCCCAGGACCCGTACCCCGGCGTGAACCTCCTTACCGTGCTCGTCGCCGATGGAACGCCCGACGCGATGGCCGAGCACGCGCGGTGCCTGCCGCAGGTCGCGGACGCCGTCGCGAGGCGCCTCCGCTACCGGCCGAGCTACTGGGAGCTCGTCTCGATGGTGGAGCTGGCCGCCAACCAGCGGCAGCAGACGGTGTGCGAGTGGTTCCTGCGCCGATCGTTGGACGCGCCACACGACGACTGGCAGGGCGAGGCCACCGCGAACAACATCGATATCCTGTGCGCGTCATCCGTTCCGGAATTCCAGGAGGCGGCCCACTGGCTCCGGCCGATCGCCGCGGCCCTCCGAGGGAGGACGTAAAAGCTCAGGTGCGCTGGAACGCCGCCTGGTGCCCGAACCGGACCACCTCGCGGACCCGCGCCTCGTCCATCCCCGGCATCGCGGCCGCGCGCCGGTGCTCCTCGAGTGCGTTCGTCCCCGCGAAGAAGGTGTTGTCCGTGCAGATGCACACGCGGACCCCGGCGCGGAGCCACCTCGGCAGTGGGTGCGCCTCCAGGGCGGGGACGACCCCCGTCTGGACGTTCGACGTGGGGCACGCCTCGATGGTGATCTGCCGCTCGAGCACGAGGTCCAGGACCGCCGGGTCGTCCAGCAGGGTGGTGGCGTGCCCGATCCGCTGGGCGCGGAGCGACTCGATGGCGACGGAGATCTCGGAGGCCGGCCGCCCCTCGGCCGCGTGGACCGTCCGGCCGATCCCCAGGTCCTCGGCGCGCTGGAAGGCAGGCGCGTAGCGGTCCATGGAGCTGTGGTCGTTCGATTCGGGCCCGTGCGCGAAGTCGATGCCGACCACGCCTGGCCGTGTCCGCGCGATGGTCACCAGCGAGTCCAGCACCTCGGGAGGCTCGCCGAGGAGCCCGCAGAGGATGAGGCCGGCGCGGCCGCCTAGCCCCTCCAGCGCGGCCTCCACGATGGCCTCCGGCGCCGCGCCGCGGTGGAGCTGCGGCGAGAGCCGGACCTCCAGCGTCGACACCCCGTCCGCGATGGCGTCCTCGCAGATCTCGGAGGCCACCCGCCCCACCTCGGCCGGCCCCTGGAGCAATGACAGGACGAAGTCGAACTTGTGGAGCAACTCCTGGAGGCTGGCGTGGCGAGGGGCCCGGAGGTCCACCGGGAGCAGGCGATTGGCGCGGCACGCCAACTCCTCCAGCGTGGAAGGCCGGATCGACCCGTCGAGGTGACGGTGCAGGTCCGGCAAGGGGACGTCGAGCTGGATGGTCATGTCGGGCCGTAGGTGACGGCGATGTCGTCCAGGCCCAGCTCCAGCTCCGCGCCGAGCGTGAGGCCGAAGAGGCGGGCGAAGGCGTCCACCGGGAGATCGAGCGCCGCGAGCGCCAGGACGATCGGCCGGCGCGTCCGGACGAACAGCCTGGACCCGGCACCGGTGGTGGCGGCCAGGTCGGCCTCGAGCGGCACCCGTGCCTTGCCGATGTGGAGGCCGCCTTTCACCGCCAGGGGCAGCGTGATCCCGGCCGGCAGCGCCTCGGCCGGCGCCTGCGGGTCGAGGGGGCGCACCTGGTCGATCTCGAAGGCGATCGACCGGATGCCGGCGAACAGGAAGCGGCGGAGGTTGAAGTCGCGCGCCGGCTCCCCCGTCTGGAGGTCGTCGAGGCGGACCTTCAGGCTCCCGCGGCAGGCGTCCCAGGCCATGGAGGCCGGGAGCGCGAGGCGCACCTCCGGGCTCTCGAACCGTCCCTCCAGGAGCTTCTCCCGGGTGTCGTTGCGCGAACGCTTCCGGATCCGGAACCAGACGCGCGGCGGCGCCGCCGCCACCTTCACCTCGTCCTTCGGGTCCGGGTCGGGCAACACCAGCGGCGTCCGTCCCGGCTGCTTCCCCCAGTCTTCGATCACCTCGCGCATCGCCTGGTGGTACCGGACGTACCCCGTGCAGCGGCAGACGTGGCCCCCCATAGCCGCCGAGATCTCCCGGTCCAGGAAGCGCCTCTGGACGCGCTGGCGCGACAGGCGGTCGATGAGGACGTGGCAGGCCATCACCATCCCCGGCGTCGAGTAACCGCACTGGAATGCGCAGGTGTCCAGGCACTTCTGTTGGAACGGGTGTAGCGCGCCCGCTTTCGACACGCCCTCCACGGTGGTCACCCGGAGGCCCTCCATGGAGCACAGCCGCGCGTAGCAGGAGAGCACCGGGAACACCTCGCCGCCCTCCTTCTCCTGCACCGCCACCTTGCAGGCGCCGCACGCGCCGATCCCGCACCCGTACTTCGTCCCGGTCATGCCCCGCGCGTGCAGGAAGTCGATCAGCGGATCGTTCCGCTCTTCCTCCCGGAACGACATCCGCTCGCCGTTCACCACCAATTCGTTGCTCATGGCGTCTCCGCCCGCGTCGCGAGCGCCTCCAGGATGCGGTCGGGGGTGAAGGGCAACCGGCAGAGCCGGAGCCCGGTGGCATGCGCGATGGCGTTGGCGAGCGCCGGGGCCACGGTCGTCATCGCGGCCTCGGCGATGCCCTTCTTCCGCAGCGGCCCCCGCTCTCCCTCCTCCATGGGAACCACCCTCACGTGCAGGTGGCCCGGAGGAGGCATGGTGGCGGCGCGCGGGACGCGGTACCGGTGGAGGTTCCAGCCCGGGTCCGAACCGTCCGGCGCCGCCGGCAGCTCCTCCATCAGCGCCATCCCCAGGCCCATCGCCAGTCCTCCGTGCGCCTGTCCGTCCAACAGCAGGCGGTGGTGGACGTCACCCGCGTCGAGGAGCGTCACCGCGTCCGTCACCTGGACGCGGCCGGTCTTGAGGTACACCTGCACCGCCAACATGTGCCCGACCGACGCGTAGAGGGTCCGCTTGGCCTTCGCCGAGAGGCCGGTCGCGTACGCGGGCGACGCGCGCCGCTCCGGCCGGTAGGGTCCACTGGCTCGCCGGACGGCGACGGCGTCGATGGGCCGCCGGCCGTCGCCATCCAGGTCGGGGAAGCAGGCGGTCGCGAACTGGTCGCGGAACACTGCGTGCACGCGGGCGCCTGTCACGCCGCTGGACCGGTACAGCTCCGCGGCGAGCGCGGAGAGCGGCAGCGGCGCCAGCCCGTCCGCCACCAGGTTCCCGCGCCCGTCCCAGTGGACCCCCACCGGCGAGGGCTGGTTCCACAGCGCGCGCGCCGCGGGGAGGAGGCCGTGCTGGTAGAGGACCGCGCACGCCTGCTCCACCGTGTGGAGGTGGAAGAACGCCGTCATCGAAGCGCTCATCGAGTTGCACAGCTTGGGGGTGCACGCCGGGTCGGTCTGCGGGTCGTCCTTCGGGCCCATCTCCCGGAGCCTGAGGCACTCGAAGAGCGACATGTCTCCCAGGAGCACCTGCGGGGCCGGCGCGCCCAGCGCCTGTTCCGTGGCGGCCGCCAGCGACATCCCCGTGCCCTGTCCCATGTCGACGGCGCTGGAGCAGGTGGAGATCGTCCCGCCGGGAGAGAGCTCCACGCCGGCGAAGCCGGCATCCTGGCTGGTGCCGTACGCCTCCATGCAGCACGCGAAGCCCACGCCGTAGCGGACGCCGCCGCCGTCGCGGTCGCGCCGCGCCTTCTCGGCGTCGCGCCCCCGCCAGAGGGGCTCCGCCAGCGCCATCCGGCACAGCGCCGCGTTGCCGAGGTGGTGGGTGAGCTGCATCCCGCTCACGTCGTAGTCGTTCCGGGCCAGCATCACCCCCAGCCGGTACTCGACGGGGCACCGCCCGAGCCCGGAGGCGATCTCGTCGATCATGCACTCCATCGGGAAGGTGACCTGCGGGATGCCGAACCCGCGCATCGAACCGGAGGGCGCGGACGGGGTGATGGAGGCCGAGGCGTGGAGGGACGTGCGCGGGATCCGGTAGGGGCCGGCGGCGTGGAGCACGGCCAGGCCCAGGACCGGCGCGGTGAGGTTGGGCTCTCCCCCTCCATCCATGATGATCTCGGACTGCAGCGCCTGGAGCGCGCCGTCGGGCGAATACGCCAGGCGGTTGCGGACCACCGACGCGTGCCGCTTGATGCCGGTGAGGAACTGTTCGGCGCGGGAGTAGGCGAGGCGGACCGGCCCGCCGGCGTAGAGCGCCGCCAGCGCCAGGTAGAGCGGGAAGCTGGATTCGTCCCGCCCTCCGAAGGCGCCCCCGGGCGGGCACGCCTTGAGGCTCACCCGCGGGCGGCCGCCCTCGCGGAAGGCGCAAGCCGCGTACTGCCACAGGCCCTCGACGTTGGAGACGTCCTTGGCCGGCGACTGCGTCCCCAGGACGAGGCGAAGGGTCCGCTCCCGCGGGTCCCACCACGCGAGCCCGGCCTCCGGCTCCATGAACATCGGGTCGGCGCCGGGCGTGGAGAAGGTGCGGTCCAGGCAGTACCAGTCCGGCTTGGCAAGGTCCTGCTCGATCCTGGCTTGCACCACCCTGGCCTGGACGTTGACGGGGAGTTGCTTCGGGTCCAACTCCGGGCCGGTGGCGGACGGGTCGTGCCGGCCGTTCTTCATGAAGGAGAAGTCGGCGTCCGGATCGGGCTGGACCGGCGGCGCGCCCTCCGGCCGCGGGTAGCGGATGAGGAAGGTGCCCGGGTACTGCTGCATGCCCAGGGCGGGGCGGGGGAGCGCATGCGGCGACCCCGGGGCGGGAGCGTCGTAGCGGACGAGCTGCGAGTACTCGCCGGACTCCAGCAACGCGCCGGCGTTCGACTGGCGCTCGAAGAGCAAGAGGGCGACGGGCTGGCCGAACATCTCGGCGCGCTCGCCGGCGTTGACCATCATCCGCCCGAAGCTGCTGCTCTCGCGGCTGGGGTTGTAGACGCGGTCGCGGGCGAGGTCCGCGGCGGTGACCACCTTCCTCAGGCCCGGCGCGATCCGCCGGAGCAGCTCCAGGTCGATCCCCACGAACGCCCGGTCCACGTGCGCCGCCCGCAGGTAGCAGGCGTGCAGCGTCTCCGCGGGCCATCCCTCGCCGGCCAGGTCCGCGGCGCGGAGGTCGCGCGCGTAGACCTTGCCCCCGGTCACCTTCAGCAGTTGTTCCTGGAGGATCATGACGTGGCTCCCTGGCGCCAGTCGCTGATGCGTTTGACGAGGTCGGCGCGCTCCCCCTCCGGCAGGCCCTCCAGGACCGCGGGCGCCACCGCCCCGGACGCGAACCAGCGGCCCTGGAACAGGTGGTAGCGCTCCAGCTCGCGGAAGCAGATCGCGAGGCGGTTGATGGGCTGCTCCGC
The DNA here is from genome assembly GCA_036559665.1 of Myxococcaceae bacterium. GTDB lineage: Bacteria > Myxococcota > Myxococcia > Myxococcales > Myxococcaceae > DASRBA01. Next base: position 2,716 of record DATBSS010000732.1, on the reverse strand, counting down.
CACGCCGGCCAGCATCGCCGGGCTCGCGCCCTCCCCGGCGAGGGCGGCGATCCGGGCGGCCCGGAGCGCCTCCGGGGACAGCCGCTCGACCTTGCGGGCCAGCATGGCGCGCACGCTGGGGGCGACCTGGAAGTCGGCCGGGAAGTGGCCGTTCCAGTCCTCCCGGCTCACCAGCTCCCGCACGATCTCCTGGATGCAGCAGGGCGAGCCGCCCGCGACCTCGGCGATCTGACCCGCGACCCGCTCGCCCCCCGGGATGCCAAAGCTGGTGACCAGCTCCCTGGCCATGTCCGGAGTGAGCGGGTCCAGGTCGATCCAGGCGGCCTGGCCCATCTCGGCGCGCTGGCGCAGCGTGTCCTCCTGCTCCGGATTGAGCTGACCGGGGCGGATGCCGACCAGGATGGGCGGGAAGTCCCCGCTGGCCACCAGCGGCGCCAGCCGCGCCTCCAGCGCCAGGCCCAGGGCGATCGTCTGCTGGTCCAGGAACTGGCCGTCGTCGAAGACGATGGCGCAGACGTGGCGGCCCAGCCACTGGTAGAGCCAGCGGTTCGCCTCGACGAACGCCGGGGCCCAGGGCTCGGGCGGCTCCAGCCCGTCCGCGTCGGGGAACAGCTCGGGGAGGATGCGCCCCAGCTCCCGGCGGACCCACGGTTCCAACTGCAGGGTCGGATACTCCGCCAGGATCTTGCGGACGGTGTTGACCCTGGAGCCGAACGGAACGCTCGCGTCCCCGGGCCACGCCGAGCTGGAGAAGTACAGGCCGCGGGTCATCCGCTCCACGAACTCCTTCATCAACCTCGTCTTGCCGAGGCCCGCGTGGCCACACACGTAGATGATCGGGACCCTGCGTTTCCACGCCTCCTCGAGCTGGGCCCAGGCGCGCGCCCGCCCCACCAGCGGCGGGTAGCGGATGACGACCTCCCGCTTCGGCTCCGGCGGCAGGGGGCGCTGCTCCACCTCCCGCATCGCGTCGAGCATGGCCGTGGTCGCCGGCTCGGGGGCCCACTGGTGTCCGAACTGCTTCAGCGCGAGCTCGAACTCTTCGTACGTGGAGAGCGCGCCGATCCGGTCCCCGAGTTGGAGCTTGAGCGCGATCACCTGGCGGCAGGCTTCGTCGCTGAACGGATCGAGCTGCAGGCGGCGCCTGGCCAGCCTCAGCGCTTCCTCGTGCTCACCTTGCTTGTCCTTCTTCGCCGCCATGTGGGCGAGCGCCGCCGCGTGCCGGCGGACGAAGTCCTCGCGCTGCTCCGCCACCCACGCGCGGAGCCCCGATTCGTGGTCGTAGTCGAACGCTCCCAGCAGGAACGGCGGGCAGGCGATCACGTTCTCCCAGTCCTCCCTCTTGAAGGCCTTGAGCACGCGCACGACGTCGATGGAGTCCTCGTCGCTGAGCGCCAGCGTCCGCTCCTTTTCGTCGATGACGAAGGCGTCGCGCCCCAGCCGGGAGCACAGCTGGAACAGGAGGGCGCGCAGCTTGCCGTTGCGCGTCTCGTCATCCTCCGGCCAGAGCAGCTCGCCGAGCCGTTCGCGGCGCATCGTCCCCTTCAGCGCGAGGTAGGCCAGGCAGAGCGCCTGCTTCCGCGTCAGCCGGTAGAACGTGGAGCCCGTGCGCCCGTATTGGGGGGTTCCAAGCAGGTCGATCAAGCAGCTGGACATCGGAGACCTCCGAGGGTGGGAGCGGGATGACGGAGATCCTGGCGGGGGGTGCATGACGACTGCATGACGCCTCCTCGTCGTCTCGTCGCGTCATCCCCGCAACACATGACTGATGATTCACGTCACATGTCCCCATGAAGGATGATTCATGTCTGCGCGGCGACCGGGCCGGGCCCGCCATGGCCTGGCCTCCTCCGGACGGCGAAGTGGGCCCCCCGGCGCGGGAGCCGTGGGCCGATCATCGCGCGCAGGCGCGCCCGCGCGTCGTGGAGGCGCTTGCTGACGACGCTGCCCTTGATCTGCAGCTCCGCGGCGATCTCGAGGCGGCTGAGGCCGCCCTGGTGCAGCACGAAGGTCTCGCGCAGCCTCGGGCTGAGCGCATCCACCGCCCTCCGGAGGTCGTCCTGGTTCCACTCCCGCTCGAGGTCCGCGGGTCCGGACACGGCCGCCAACTGGAACGCGGGGTCCAACAACGCCCGGCCGCGCACCACCTGCTTCCTCCAATTGGAGATCACCATCCGGTCGAGCGTCCGCTTCAACCAGGCCTTGGCGACCGGTTCAGGCGGCGCCACGGCGCCGAACTGGCGCACGAAGCGCTCCAGGACCTCCTGCGTCAGGTCCAGCGCGTCTGCTTCGGAGCCTGAGGAAACCGAGCGCGCCCGTGAAAACAGGGCGTTGAAGAGGCGCGTGTAATATTTCCGACCCTCGGCGTTTCTACCCTGCTCTGCGGCGTCCCGATTCTCGTGCATGACGGGCGGCTCCCGGTCGAGGCAATCGTTGCCTCCAACACAAGGAATAGCCCTCGAGCGTTATCGCCCCCGTTACGCATCCCCGGATCCGGGATCCAGGGACCTGCGGAGGTGCTCGGGGATGTCTTCCAGGAGCACCTCTCTCAGCACATCGTGCGAGAACCAGTCGTCGACCAGCACCCCTTCGTCTTCCAGCTCCCGGTAGGCCTCGCGCAGGTCCAGCGGCCGGACGCCGAGCTTCGCGGCGACCACCCCGGCGCTCGTGTTGTTTCCGGCGACGGCGATGATCCAGGCGATCTCCAGCGCGCGGG
>DATBSS010000731.1:0-8932 GCA_036559665.1 Myxococcaceae bacterium | reverse complement strand
CGTGTCCGGGCTGTACGCCAGGGGCGACCACTCGCTGCCGCCGTTGGCGCCGGGGAGCATCCGCGCGCCCTTGTCGGTGGGGGGCGCGAACATGTTCTCCTGGGGCACGAAGGCCTCCGACTTGCGGAGCAGCTTCCCGGTGGCGCGGTCGTGCACGTAGAACCAGCCGGTCTTCCCGGCGTGGCCCACCGCCTTGACCACCGTCTTGCCGTCCGGCCCCATTGTGTCGAACAGCACCGCCGGGCTCACCGCGTCCAGGTCCCAGACGTCGTGCGGGATGTACTGGTAGTGCCACTTGTACTTCCCGGTCTGCGCGTCAATCGCGACCATGGAGTTGGTGTAGAGGTTGTCGCCGGGGCGGATGCTGCCGTCGAGGTCCGGGGAGGGGTTGCCCACCAGGACGAACACCGTCTCCGTCTCCGGGTCGATGGCCGGCGTCATCCACACGGACCCGCCGCCGCGCTTCCAGGCGTCCTTGTACTTGGCGACCGACGCCTTCTCTTTGGCCACGTCGCGGTGGAGGTCGTTCCCCTCCGGCGTGGCGGCGGCGTAGTCGCCCTCCCAGCCCTTCTCCGGGATGGTGTAGAAGCGCCACCGCTGCTTGCCGGTGGCGGCGTCGTACGCGTCGACGAAGCCGCGGATGCCGTACTCCGCGCCGGACGTGCCCACGATCACCATCCCCTTGTAGAAGACCGGGGCCATGGTGAAGCCGTAGCCGGCGGACGGGTCCGCGGCCTGCGAGCTCCACGCCACCTTGCCCGTCTTCTGGTCCAGCGCCACCAGCCTCGCGTCCAGCGTGGCCATGAACACCTTGCCGTCCGCCACCGCCACGCCGCGGTTGTTGGGGCCACAGCAGAAGACCTGCGTCCCGGCCAGCTTGTGCTCGTAGCGCCAGAGCTGCTTGCCCGTCCGCGCGTCCACCGCCATCGCGTGGTTGAACGGCGTGGTCACGTACATCACCCCGTCCACCACCAGCGGCGTGGTCTGGAAGGAGCCGATGGGCCCTCCCGTCTGGTACACCCACCGCGGGACCAGCGTCCCGACGTTGGCGGTGTTGATCTGCGGCGAGGTGGTGTACCGCCGGTTGCTGTAGTCCTTGCCGTAGGTCAGCCAGTTCTTCGCGTCGCCCGCCGCCTTGAGCAGCATCTCGGACGTCACGGCCGGCGCGGGGACCTCCAGGACGACCGGGGCCTGGGGTGCCGGTGATTCCTGGGTGAATGCTTGTCCCGCCAGGACGAAACCCAGCGCGGAAACGGCGACTTGAATCGTTCGATAGTCCATACGGTGAGGCGCCCTCCGGGGGCAGGGAGCATGGAGCGGGAGCGAGGCGCCTCGCAAGTTCCCGCAAATCCGGGGTTGATGGGGGTCAAAATCGACACAGGGCCCGGAGTCAGGGAGTCGTCAGCGGGCGGGCGATCCGTCTAGACTGGCTTCCCTTCCAATCAGCCCGTGAGTCTGCCGCACCTGCTCCTGGTGGACGATAGCGAGGCCATCCTCGCCTTCGAGCGCGCCGCGCTGTCGTCGCACTACGCCATTTCCACCGCCATGACGGGGACGGAGGCCCTGGAGAAGGTGCGGCAGCTGCGCCCGGCGGCCATGCTCCTGGACCTCTCGATGCCGGAGATGGACGGGGACGAGGTGCTCCGGCGGATGAAGATGGATCCGGACCTGGAGCACATCCCGATCATCGTCGTCACCTCGGAGCGGCACCGCGAGAAGGACTGCTTGCAGGCGGGCGCCGCCGCCTTCCTGGCCAAGCCGCTCCGCGCCCCGGAGCTGGCGGCGCTGGTGGGCGAGGTGCTGGCCAGGTCTCGCGAGCGCGCGCGAGAGGGCAACCTGCGCGTGCTCTTCGTCTCGGTGGGCGGCCTCCGGTTCGGCCTGCCGCTGGAGTCGGTGGACAGCGCGGTGCAGCTGCCGCTCACCGACCCGCTCCCGGCCGGCCCGGCCTACCTCTCCGAGTACGTGGAGATCTACGGCGAGCCGCTGTGCGTGATGGACCTGGCCGCGCGGCTGGGTGTGGAGCACGCCGTCCCCCGGCTGGAGCAGAAGCTGGTGGTGATCCGGCACGAGCAGCAGAAGCTGGCGCTCAAGGTGGACCGGGTGGAGGACCCGGAGGAGCTGCCGCGCGACGCGGTGGTGCCGAAGTCCAGCCTGGGCGGCGCCGGCGAGGGCCCGCTCTCACATCTCCTGGTGGCCATGGTGCACAGCTCGCGCGGGGCGATGCCGGTGCTGGACCCGCAGGCGCTGCTCCAGCGTTCGCTCTGGCGGCAGCTGCCGGACCTGGTCGCGCTGCACCTGCGGACGCCATGAGCTCCCGAAAGACCAGGGCGCCGCGGGAGCTGACCGCGGACGAGCGGGAGATCCTGGAGATCCGGAGGGAGCGCCTGCGCAAGCGCCCGGAGGCGGCGGCCGGGGACGAGGCGGTCTTCTGGGTGGCGGAGTTCCCGGTGGGCGACGAGCGCTACGCGGTCCCGCTCCAGCGGCTGCGCGGGTCGGTCCCGCTGCGGCTGGTGACGCCGGTGCCGCTCTCGCCGCCGCACGTGGTGGGCATCCTCCGCTTCCAGGGCCAGGTGCTCGCCGCGCTCAGCCTGGCGGTGCTCCTGGGCGGGCGCGGCTGGCGCCAGGACCCGGCGGTGCTGCTGGTGCTGGAGGGCCCGTCCGGAGACCTGGTGGCCCTGGACTGCGAGCAGGTGCCGCAGCCCCTGGCGGTGCCCTCGAGCGTGGTGGAGGCGGCGCGGGGGCGGGGCCTGGAGACGGTCGCGGTGGTGAGCCTCCCCGGCGCGCGCCAGCTGAACCTGATCGACCTGGACCGGCTGCTCGCCCGGGTGTCCGAGGTGGGCCGTGTCTGACCCGGTCATCCTGGAGATCATCAAGGGCTTCGTCATCGAGGCCCAGGACCTCACCCAGCGGATCACCCGCGCGGTGCTGCGGCTGGAGCGGCCGGGCCCGGGCGCCGCCACCGCCGCCGCCTACGACGACCTCTGCCGCGCGCTCCACACCCTCAAGGGCGCCGCCGGGACGCTGGGCTTCACCGACCTTTCGGACGCCGCCCACCGGATTGAGGACGCGATGGCCGTCCGGCGCGAGCGGCTGGAGCCGCTCCCGGCCGCGCTGGCCGACGCCATCTTCCAGTCGCTGGACGTCCTCAACCTCCGCGCGGAGGCCTACGCGCAGGAGCGGACGGATGGGCTTCCGGACCTGGCCGGCCCGCTGGAGCGGCTCCAGGCCGCGCTGGACGGGATGCCGGCGCCGCGCGCCGAGGCCGGATCCACAGCTGGGCCCGAGGCGCCCGCTCCCGCCGCGCCGAAGGAAGCCGCCGCCGCGGACCCGGGCGAGTGGCGGGTGGGCCAGGCCTCGGTGCGGCAGGTGATCCGCGAGGTGGAGCGGCTGCGCGAGCTGCAGCTCCGCCTGGGCGAACGCCGGCGGGACATGGACCGCGGCCTCTCCATCCTGTCCCGGCTGGGGATGCTGGCCGAGACCGCCGAGGCGCGCGCGGTGCTGATGTCCGTCAGCCGGACGCTGGCGGACGACACCGACGAGGCGGCCTCCATCGTGGAGGCGCTGGAGGAGGGCGTCCGCGAGATCACCACCATGCCGGTGCGGACGGTGCTGGAGCCGCTCCACCGCGCGGTGCGCGACCTCTGCCGCCAGCTCGGCAAGGAGGCCCGGCTGTCGGTGGTGGGCGCGGAGCTGTCGCTGGACCGGCGGATGCTGGAGGCGCTCCGCGGCCCGCTGGTCCACCTGGTGCGCAACGCGGTGGACCACGGCGTGGAGATGCCCGAGGCGCGCGAGGCCGCCGGCAAGCACCGCGAGGGTTCGGTGGTGATCCGCCTGGAGCAGGTGGGCAACCTGGCCTTCATCGAGGTCTCCGACGACGGCCGGGGCCTGGACGAGGTGCGCATCGGCGAGGTGGCCGAAGCGCAGGGCGTCCTGGGGGCGGGCGAGGCGCGCGGGCTCACCCCGCACCAGCTCCACCAGCTGGCGTTCCGCCCGCACTTCTCCACCCGCCCGGAGGTGAGCGAGACCTCCGGCCGCGGCGTCGGCCTGGACGTGGTGCAGAGCGAGGTGCACGCCCTGGGCGGGCGGGTGGAGGCGCACAGCTCCACCGGGCAGGGGACCCGCTTCACGCTCACCGTGCCCATGGAGCTCGGCTCGTCGCCGGTGCTGATCGTCCGCTGCGGCGAGCACTCCCTGGGCCTGCCCACCATGGCGGTGGAGCAGGTGCGCCCGGCCCGCCAGGGCGAGCTGCGCATCACCCGCGCCGGGATGCACCTGGTGGTCAACGAGCAGCTGCTGCCCCTGCTGGACCTGGGCTCGCTCCTGGGCATCCGCCAGCCGACCGCGCCCCACCCGGGCACGCCGGTCGCAGTGGTGCAGGCGCAGGGCCGGCGGGTGGGGGTGTCGTTCGACGAGGTGATGGGCGACCGGGACCTCGTCATCCGGCCGCTCCCGCGCGAGCTGCGCTCGCTGGACGCCTACCAGGGCGAGGCGATCTACGTCCACGGCGAGCTGATCCTGGTGCTCCGGCCGGATTGGCTGGTCCAGGGCGGCGCCTCGCGCGGGCGCGTCGCGGTGCAGGCCCGGCGCGCGCTGGTGGTGGACGACTCGCTCACCGCTCGCGCCATGCACCGCAGCATGCTGGAGGCGCACGGCTTCACCGTGCACACCGCCGGCAACGGCAGCCAGGCGCTGGAGCAGCTCCGCCACTCCACGTACGACGTGATGATCGCCGACATCGGCATGGAGGGGATGGACGGCTACCAGCTCACCCGCGCGGTGCGCGGCGCACAGGACACCCGCCAGATGCCGGTGGTGCTGGTCTCCGCCCAGGACGGGGCGGACGAGCGGCAGGCGGGCATCGAGGCCGGCGCGGACGGCTTCCTCTCCAAGAAGGAGTGCGCCGCCGGCCGGCTGCTCCAGGAGGTGCAGGCCGTGATCGGCCGCCGGGAGGGGGCTCCAGTGAAGAAGGAGAGCGTATGAGACAGGGGGGAATCCGCCGGGCGCTGTGGCTCGGCCTGTGCGCGGGGGCGGTGGCCTCGGCGGAGCCGGGGGTGACCGCCACCACGGTCCGGGTGGGGGAGCGCTCGGCGTTCTCGGGACCTTCAGCCGGCCTGGGCACCGAGCTGTGGCGCGGCGCGCAGGCCGCCTTCCTCGCCGCCAACGACGCGGGCGGGGTGCACGGCCGGCGCGTGGACTACCTGGTGGCCGACGACGGCTATGACGCCGAGCAGGCCGCGCCCGCCGCGCTCAAGCTGCTCAAGCGAGACGTGTTCGTCCTCTTCGGCGGCGTGGGGACGCCCACCATCCTGAAGGTGCTGCCGGTGGTGCTGCGGCAGAATGCCTCCGACGGGCTGTTCCAGTTCGCCAACTTCACCGGCGCGCAGCCGCAGCGCGAGCCCCCCTACGACCGGGTGGTGATCAACATCCGCGCCTCCTACCGGCAGGAGACGCGCGCCATGGTGGAGGCCTTCGCGGCCATGGGGCGCAAGCGGATCGGCATCTTCGTCCAGGACGACGCCTACGGCGCCTCCGGGCGGGACGGCGTGAAGCGGGCGCTGGCCGCGTACTCGCTGGTGATCGCCGCCGACACCAGCTACCCGCGCGGACAGACCTACGAGATCTCCACCGCCGTGCAGGTCAGGATCCTCCGCGCCGCCGGGGTGGACGCGGTGGTGGCGGTGGGCTCCTACCAGCCGTGCGCGGCGCTGGTGCGCGACGCCCGGGGCGCCGGCTGGAACGTCCCCATCCACAACCTCTCCTTCGTGGGCGCCGACCAGATGCTGGGCCAGCTCAACAAAGAGCCCAACGCCGCCGCGCTGGTGAAGAACCTCCTGGTCACCCAGGTGGTGCCGCCCATCTCGGACACCTCGCTCCCGCTGGTGAAGGACTACCGCGCCGCCATGGACCGCTACGACCCGGTGGCCCCCAGGGGCGTGGGGGACCAGTCGTACCGGCCGGCGGCGCGCTACAGCTTCGGTTCGCTGGAGGGCTTCCTCAACGCGCGCGCCTTCCTGGCCGTCCTGCAGAAGGCCGGCCCGGACCTCACCCGGAAGGGCTTCTGGGCCGCCGCCGAATCCATGGGCCAGTTCGACCTGGGCGTGGGCGCGCCCGCCGTGCTGAGCCCCATCCGCCACCAGGCGCTGGACAAGGTCTGGTTCACCTACGCCACCACGGGAGGCTGGCTGGGGATCGAGAACCCCGCCGGCGCCATCCAATGAAGGAACGCTTCATCGGGCTGTTGCCCAAGCTGCTCCCGGTGACGGCGCTGCCCATCGTGCTCGTCGCCGTGGCGATGACGTACGAGGCGGTGTCGGTGATGGACGGCCAGATGGTGTCGGCCTTCGAGTCCAAGGGCACGGCGATCGCCGTGTCGCTGGCCGCGGCGCAGGAGGGGAAGGCCCAGTCCAGCGTGACGCTCACCCAGAGCCTGGTGGACTCCAACAAGGTCATCGAGGGCGTGGCGTACATCTACGTGGAGGACACCGACGGCACGGTGGAGGTGCACACCTTCTCGCCCGCCTTCCCGGAGGCGCTCCACGGCCGGAACAAGGTGGAGATCGGCGAGCTCACCGGGCAACGGCGGGTGAAGGTCGACCGCGGCCTGAGGCTGCAGCTGGAGCAGCCGGACGGGAGCCGGAAGCAGCTGCGGGTGATGGACATCGCCGCGCCCATCTCCGGCGGGGCGCTGGGGGTGGTCCACGTGGGGATGGACCGGGGCGCCATCGACGCCCAGGTGCGGGGGCTGCAGGGGAGCATGCTCTGGCTGGGCACCGGGGCGGCGCTGGCCGGCATCACGGCGGTCCTGTTCCTGGTGCTGGTGGTGGTGGTGCGGCCGATCCGGGAGCTGACCCGGGTGACGTCGGACATCGTCTCCAAGGGCGACCTCACCCAGACCATCCAGGTCTCCTCGCAGGACGAGATCGGCCAGCTGGCGGCCACCTTCACCCTGATGGTGGAGAAGCTGCGGCAGATCCCGCGCGCGCTCCAGGAGTCCATCTCCATCCTGGCCGGCGCGGTGGGCAACCTGAACGACTCCACCAACGAGCAGGGCCAGACGCTGACCCGCCAGGCGGCGGCGCTCCAGGAGGCGCAGGTCACCGCGCAGGAGATCAAGCAGACCTCGCTGGTGGCGGCGCAGAAGGCGGAAACGGTGCTCCAGGTGGCGGAGCGGGCGGACTCCATCTCGCAGGAGGGCGAGACGGCCATCGAGCAGAGCCTGAGCGGGATGAACGACCTGCGGCAGCGGGTGGAGGAGATCAGCCAGAAGATCGTCGAGCTCTCCGAGCGCACCCTGCAGATCGGCAGCATCACCCAGACGGTGAAGGACCTGGCGGACCAGTCCAACATGCTGGCGCTCAACGCCGCCATCGAGGCGGTGCGCTCCGGCGAGCACGGCCGCGGCTTCGCGGTGGTGGCGCGGGAGATCCGCTCGCTGGCGGACCAGTCGATCAAGGCCACCGAACGGGTGCGGGAGATCCTGGACGACATCTCCACCGCCATCCGGTCCGCGGTGGTGAGCAGCGAGAAGGGCCAGGTGAGGATGGAGGCCGGCCTGGTCCAGGTCCGCACCTCGGGGGAGAACCTCAAGGAGCTCTCCAGCATCGTGAAGAACAACTCGGCGGCGGTGCGGCAGATCGCGGCGGCGGTGAGCCAGCAGAACGCCGGCATCACCCAGATCTTCACCGCGGTGACCGACCTGTCGAAGATGATGGAGGACAGCATGTCGCGGCTCTCCTCCACCAACGAGGCCGCCGCCACCTTGCGCGAGGTGGCCGACCGCGTCCAGCAGATGGTGCAGTCCTACCGGGTGTGAGCCGGGGTCAGCGGCAGGCGTTGCCGCGGCACACGCGCGAGCAGCACTCCTCGTCGGCGAGGCAGGCCCTGCCGGGGGATTCGCAGCAGCTCTTCCCCGGGGAACACACCGCGGTGGAGCTGCAGCAGTCGATGTTGCCCTGGCACCCGGCGCCGTTGGCGCTGCAGTTGCACATGTTGCCGGGGTTGCAGCTGTTGCTGCAGCAGATGCCGGGCGGGCACGGCGCGTCCTTGGGGCTGCAGGTGGGGACCTGAAACGTGTTGCACGTCCCGAGGGGGACGCCCGGCATGCAGGTCTGTCCCAGGCAGCAGTCGTTGTCGTCCCGGCACGGTCCGTTGAACGCGCACAGGCAGTAGCCGTTGCAGGAATTCGTCACGCAGTCTGCCGCGTCCCCGCACGGCTGGCCGCGACCTACCAGGCCCGAGCCGCCCGCGTCGGGGCCACCGAGGCCGCCGTCGATCCCCCCGTCCAGCGGGATCCCGGAGTCGCTGCCGCCGCTCCCTCCGCCGTCTCCGCCGTCTCCCACCATTCCACCGTCGCCACCGCCGTCGCCCGAGTCCGGACCGCCCGGTCCGAGGCAGTTGCCGGCGTCCTGGCAGTCGCCCAGCAAGTCGTCCCAGTCGAAGCAGGCGGCGGAGACCGCGGCCAACGCGACGGCGGCGGTGGTCAACAGGAGGAGTGGTGCGCGCATCGGTGGCGCATCCTATGCGCTGGCGCCGGGCGCGGGTGGCGATCGCGGACTACAATTGCAGGGTGCCACGCTCTTCCGCCCCTCCGCCGACGATCCTGGTGGTCGACGACAGCAGCACCGTTCGACGGATCCTCACCGTGTACCTGGCGCCGGTGCGCGCGACGGTGCTGGAGGCCACGGGCGCCAACGAGGCCATCGGCCTGCTCGGCGCGCGCCCGGTGGACCTGGTGATCGCGGACGTGACCATGCCGGACATCGACGGGCTGACGATGGTGAAGATGCTGCGCTCGCACACCAACCCCAAGCTGCGCCAGATCCCGGTGATCCTGCTCACCGGCTCCGATGTCAGCCGCGCGAGTGGGATGGAGGCGGGGGCCAGCGCGTTCCTCACCAAGCCGGTGTCACCTAGCGAGCTGTTCCGGGTGATC
>DATBSS010000730.1:0-8899 GCA_036559665.1 Myxococcaceae bacterium | reverse complement strand
TCATCCTCTCCTTCGCGCTGCTGGGCATCGGCATCGGGGGCGCGCTCTACGGCCGCCCGACCAACAACCGTCCGGCGCTCTCGACGTTCGCCGTCACCTGCCTGCTGGAGGCGCTGGCGGTGGCCGCTCCCTTCGCGCTCGGCGACCGCCTCGCCGTGGCGGCGCTGATGCTGAGCCGCCTGAGCGCGTTCGGCTTCGCCGGCCGGGTGCTTGGCTGGAGCGCCATTGCCGCGGTGACGGTCTTCCCGGCGGCGCTGGTGGCGGGCTACCAGTTCCCGCTGCTGATCGCGCTGCTGGGGAAGGGGCGCCGTGAGATCGGCCGGCAGATCGGTCTCACCTACGCGTGGAACACCGTGGGCTCCATGGCCGGCTCGCTCGCCGGCGGCTTCGGTCTCCTCCCTCTCCTGGGCGCCCCGGCCCTCTGGCGATTCACCGCGGCGCTGCTGGCGCTCCTCGGCGCGGCGGCGGTGGCGCTGGGGCTCCGCGCCCCGGGCCCGCGCTTGAGAGCCATCGCCGCCCCGGCCGTCCTGCTGGTCCCCACCCTCGCGCTGCTCGGCGCGCTGGGCCCCACCGCCGCCTGGCGCCACAGCGGCATCGGCGCGGGCCGGATCCACCCCGAGGTGCTGGCCACCCCCGGCTCCGTAGAGGACTTCTTCAACGCCCAGCGCCGGGCGCTGGTCTTCGAGGCCGAGGGCGTGGAGAGCAGCGTCGCCCTCAGCAGCGTCAACGCCTACTCGCTGGTGGTGAACGGCAAGAGCGACGGCAACGTCCGCGGCGACGCCTCCACCATGGTGATGGGCGGGTTGCTGGGCGCGCTGTTCCACCCCGGCACCCCGAAGCGGGGGCTGATCATCGGCCTGGGCACCGGCTCCTCCGCCGGCTGGCTCTCCGAGGTGCCGTCCATGGAGCGCGTGGACGTGGTGGAGCTGGAGCGCGCGGTGGAGGAGGCCGCCGTCCGCTGCGAGCCGATCAGCCGGTGGTCGCGGGGGAAGCCGCGGACCACGCTCACCGTCACCGACGCGCGCGAGGTCGTGCTCACCACCCGCGAGCGCTACGACGTCATCATGGCCGAGCCCTCCAACCCCTACCGGGCCGGGGTGGCCAGCCTGTTCACGCTGGAGTACTTCCGCGCCGTCTCCGGCCTGATGGGGGACGGGGCGCTGCTGGCGCAGTGGATCCAGGCCTACGAGGTGGACGCCCGGACCATCCGCACCATCTACGCCACCATGGGCGAGGTGTTCCCCTGGGTGGAGACCTGGGAGGTCGGGCCCGGCGACATCATCCTGCTCGCCGCGAACCGGCCGCTCCGCCACGACCTCAGCCGCCTGCGCGAGCGCATCGCCCAGGAGCCCTACCGGACCGCGCTCTTCGACACCTGGCGGGCCGACACGGTGGAGAGCGTGCTGGGGCACCAGCTCGCCGGGGCCGCGTTCGCGCGCGCGATGCACCAGGCCCACGAGGAGCTGAACACCGACGACCGGACGGTGCTGGAGTTCGGCTTCGGCCGGCAGATCGGCGAGGCCGGCAACTTCTCCCCGCAGGCGGTCCTCGCGCTGGCCGCGACGCGCGGGGAGCAGCGGCCGGACCTGGACGGCGCGCCGGACTGGAACGAGGTGGCCCTGGCCCGCGCCGCGTACCAGGCCTACCAGGTGCGGATCGATCCGCGGCCCTCGCTTCCCCCCGGGCTCCGCGTGGCGTTCGAGCCCTGGGCGCGGTACCTCCAGGGCGACTTCCGCGGCGCCGCTTCGGCCTGGCATGGCCTGGGCCGCGAGCCGAAGAGCGCGGCCGAGCTGAGCGCGGCGGCGGAGCTGCTGGCCATTGCCGGAGACGAGCAGGCAACGCCGGTGCTGGACCGCCTCCGCGAGCGGGCCCCGGTGGACGCCGGCATCCTCACGGCCTACCTGCGGCAGGCGCAGGGGAAACCCGAGGAGGCGGCGCGCGCCCTCGAGCAGGCGCTGCTGGCCGCCCGCACCGACCCGTGGGCCACGCGGCGGCTGATGGAGGGCGCGCTGGACCTGGCGGGTGCGATCTCGCGCCAGGCCGCCGCCACCACGCCGGGCCTGCTGCGCGCGGTGGAGCAGCCGTTCGCGGTGGGACTGGCCGACGAGAAGCGCGCCCTCACGCGCGTGGAGCTGGCGGAGCGGTCCGGCGATCCGGCGGCGTGCCTTGGCGCGCTCGGCGCCCTGGAGCCCTACCCGCCGCGCAGCGCCCCGCTCCTCGCTTTCCGGCTGGCGTGCTACCGCCGCGCCGGAGACGCCCGCGCCGGCGCCGCCCAGCGCGATCTGGAGGGCGTGCTGGGCCGTGTGCCGATGCCGCTGGACGATGGATTGACCCCGACTGACCGATGACCTCGACTACTGTCCCCAGCCCAATGCACGCCACACCCCGGAAGCTCGCACCGCTGCTGTTCGGCTCCGGCTTGTGCGCGCTCATCTACCAGGTGGCGTGGTTCCGCGAGTTCCGCCTCGTGTTCGGGGCGTCGACGCTGGCCACCTCGGCGGTGCTCGCCATCTTCATCGGCGGCCTCGGCGTGGGAAGCGTCTACTGGGGCCCGCGGGCGGATCGCACCTCGCGCCCGCTCTGGCTCTACGCGCGCCTCGAGATCGGCATCGCCCTGACCACCGCGCTCACGCCGGGCCTGCTCTGGCTGGTGCGCGCCGCGTACCTGGGCCTGGGCGGTCAGTCGGCGATGGGCGCCGTCCTTGGCACCGCGCTGCGGCTGGTGCTGGCAGCCCTGGTGCTGGCGCCGCCCACGTTGCTGATGGGCGGGACGCTCCCTGCCGTCGTTCGGGCGGCCCAGAGTGACGAGGATTCCCAGCGCCGCGGTCTCGGCCTGCTCTACGGCGCGAACACCATGGGCGCGGTGGCGGGCGCGTTCCTGTCCAGCTTCGTGCTGCTGGAGGCCCTGGGCACCCGCCAGACGCTCTGGACCGCGTGCCTGGTGAACCTCCTCGTCGCGATGGTGGCGCGCGTCCTCTCCCGGAGCTGGGAGACGGGACTTCCCCCGGCCACCACGCCCGCCCCCATCGCAGAGGACCCCGCCGGGGCCGTCGCGGCCCCCACGCGCTTCGTCCTCGTCGCCGCCGCGGTGGTGGGCTTCGCGTTCTTCCTGCTGGAGGTGGTCTGGTACCGGATGCTGGGCCCGCTGCTCGGCGGGACGGTCTTCACCTTCGGCCTCATCCTCTCCTTCGCGCTGCTGGGCATCGGCATCGGCGGCGCGCTCTACGGCCGCCAGACCAACAACCGTCCGGCGCTCTCGACGTTCGCCGTCACCTGCCTGCTGGAAGCGCTGGCGGTGGCCGCTCCCTTCGCGATCGGCGACCGGCTGGCGGTGGCCGCGCTCTTCCTCCGCAAGCTGGGCGCCTTCGGCTTCGGCGGGTTCGCGCTGGGCTGGAGCGCCATCGCCGCGGTAGTGGTCTTCCCGGCGGCGCTGGTGGCGGGCTACCAGTTCCCGCTGCTGATCGCGCTGCTGGGAAAGGGGCGCCGGGAGATCGGCCGGCAGGTGGGGTTGGCCTATGCGTGGAACACCGCGGGCTCCGTGGTGGGGTCGCTGGCGGGCGGCTTCGGTCTCCTCCCGCTGCTGGGCGCGCCCTCGCTGTGGCGGTTCACCGCGGTGGCGCTCGCGCTCCTCGGCGCGGTGGCGGTGGCGCTGGGGCTCCGTTCCCCCGGTCCGCGCTGGAGGTCGCTGGCGGCGCCGGCCGCGCTGCTGGTCCCCACGGTCTGGCTCCTCGGCGCGCTGGGGCCCACCGCCGCCTGGCGCCACAGCGGCATCGGCGCCGGGCGGACCGCGGCGGACTCCACGCAGTCCGCCGCGGACATCGAGGACCTCGTCCGCGGCAACCGCCGGGTGCTGGTCTGGGAGGAGGACGGGCTGGAGAGCAGCGTGGCGGTCAAGGACGGCGCCAGCTACGCGCTGATCGTCAACGGCAAGAGCGACGGAGAGCTCCGCTCCGACGCGTCCACCATGATCATGGGCGGGCTGCTGGGCGCGCTGATGCACCCGGGCGAGCCGCGCCACGCCCTGGTGGTCGGCCTGGGCACCGGGTCCTCCGCCGGCTGGCTCTCGGAGGTCCCCGGCCTGGAGGTCGACGTCGTCGAGCTGGAGCGCGCCGTGGAGAAGGTGGCGCTCCTGTGCGGACCGCTCAGCCGGTGGACCCGCGACAAGCCGCGCACCACGCTCACCATCGCCGACGCGCGCGAGGTGGTGCTCACCGGCAGCACCAGGTACGACGTCATCATGGCGGAGCCCTCCAACCCGTACCGGGCGGGGGTGGCCAGCCTCTTCACCGTCGAGTACTACCGCGCGCTCTCGGACCGGATGGCGGACGGCGCGCTCTTCGCGCAGTGGCTGCAGGCGTACGAGGTCGACGCCGCCACCATGCGCACCGTCTACGCCACGCTGACGGAGGTGTTCCCCTGGGTGGAGACCTGGGAGGTGGGCGCGGGCGACCTCATCCTCCTCGCCTCGAAGCAACCGCTCCGCCACGACGTGGAGCAGCTCCGGCGGCGGCTCCAGCAGGAGCCGTACAAGACCGCGCTCTTCGACACCTGGCGCGCGGACACGGCGGAGAGCGTCCTTTCGCACTGCCTGGCGGGCCCGGCGTTCGCGCGCGCGGTGCAGCAGACCGGCGGCGAGGTGAACACCGACGACCGGATGATCATCGAGTTCGGCTTCGGCCGGCAGCTCGGCCAGCGCAGCACCTTCAGCACCTGGGACCTGATGGCGCTGGCGCTGGCGCGCGGGGAGGGCCGGGCCGAGGTGCAGGGCCAGCTGGACTGGAGCGAGGTGCAGCTCGCGCGGGCCGCCTACTTCGCCTACGAGGGGCGCACGCTGATGGCGCCCGGGCTGAGCGAGGCGGAGCTCAAGGCGTCCGCGCCGTGGCGCCTGTACCTCCACCGCGACACCGGGGGCGCGGCGGCGGCCTTCCAGGCGCTCGGACGGGCGCCGAAGAGCGCGGCGGAGCTGTCGATGGCGGCGGAGGTCCTGGCGGTGGCCGGCGACGACGCGGCGATCCCCTACCTGGACCGGCTGGGACCCCAGGCACCCGTGGATGCCTCACTCCTGCTCGCACAGCTCCGCAGGTCTCAGAACCGGCCGGAGGAGGCCGCCAAGGCGCTGGAGGGGGCGTTCCTCTCCATGCGGACGGATCCGTGGGCCACCCCGAGGCTCGCCGAGGCCGGGCTGGTGATGGCCTCGTTCCTCTCGCGCCAGAGCCCGGCCACCACGGTCCCGCTCCTGCGCGCGCTCGAGGAGCCCTTCGCCATCGGGCTGGTGAACGAGCTCCGCTCCGGCCGGCGCTTCGACCTGGCCCTGCGCGAGGGGTCGGCCGAGGCCTGCGTGCGAGCGCTGGCGCCCATGGAGCCCTGGCCGCCCTTCAACGCGTCGGTCCTGGGCGCCCGCCTCCAGTGCTACCGGCGCGCGGGCGACGCGCGCGCGGCCGCCGCCGAGCGGGATTTCGACGCCTGGCTGGCCATGATCCCGATGTCGTTCGATCAGGGCTTGAGGCCCACCCCGCCGCCTCCGCCATCGCAGCGCTGACAAAATTTGTCAGCACAGCGCCGACTTTTGCCACCTCCCGCAGGTCGGGATATGAGTGGATGTCTCGTCAATCCCGCGACATTCCAGGCGCCGCATCGGCGTTCGAAAGTGGCGGGCCGTTTGCTAGTACGCAGCACCCTTTCAAACACGAACCAAGGAGTGTCCGTGATCGCCAGGCTCCGCAAACGCGGTTTTACCCTCATCGAGCTGATGATCGTCGTCGCGATCATCGGCATCCTCGCCGCCATCGCCATCCCGAACTTCATCAAGGTCCAGGCGCGCTCGAAGCAGAGCGAGGCGAAGGCCAACCTCAAGTCGTTCTTCACCGCGGAGAAGTCGATCTTCCAGGAGAAGGACTACTACACCGAGGCGATCGGCGACGTGGGCTTCTCGCCGGAGCGCGGCAACCGCTACGCCTACTACGCCGGCGCCGCGCCGAACCTCCAGGTGCGCCAGAACCCCGGCCTCCCGGTCCCGACGGGCGCCGAGAACGGCGTCGAGGTGGACAAGTTCAAGTACCCGAAGGCGGCCGCCAACCCGGTCTTCCGGGGCGGCGCGACCTACGGTGGTAACCTGGGCCAGGACCCCGGCGTTCCGGGCCTCGGCGCCGGCGTGAACACCTGCCCGGACTGCAACATCACCATGACCGCGGGCGGCCAGGTGGACAACGAGGTTGCCGGCGTGGACTCCTGGTACGTGAGCACCAAGGACTCCAAGGGCCAGCCGGGCGCCGCCGGTTGCGCGGTGACGGACGACCCTGCTCCGGCGGGTCAGCCGACCAACACCTATAACGATGTGAACTGCGACTAGCGGTTCAAGGGGCAGCACGCCCAGGCCAGGCGCGCGCCCGTCGTTCACGTGACACCCGGGGGGCGGCGAGCCATGATTTCGCCGCCCCTCGATCGTTCCTGCACCCGTCTGTTTTTCCCTTCCCAGCGAGGGTCATGCGAGCCGCCGCCGCCATCCCGCGATTTCGCGGGCGAGGGTTCACGCTGATCGAGCTGATGATCGTCGTCGCGATCATCGGCATCCTCGCCGCCATCGCCATTCCCAACTTCATCCGCTTCCAGGCGCGCTCGAAGCAGAGCGAGGTGAAGGCGAGCCTGAAGGCGTACTGGGTGGCTCAGCGCGCGTACTTCGCAGACCACGAAGAGTACACGGCCAACATCTACTCGGTGGGGTTCCAGCCCGAGCGCGGCAACCGCTACGCCTACTACGGCGACGTCGCCGGGCCGTGCCAGGACCGGTCGAACCCGGGCCTGCCTCCGCCCGGTAACGAGTCCTGCATCCTGGTGGACACCTTCAAGTACGGGGCGACGATGGTGGCCAACCCGGGGCCGCTGGGGGGCGCCAGCTTCCCCGGCGGCGGCGGCGGCCAGGACCCGGCCACTCCGCCCAATGCCGGTCTCGGCCCCGGGGTTTGCCCGGACTGCAACATCACGATGATCGGCGCCGGCACGGTGGACAACGAGAAGGCCGGCGTCGACACCTGGTACATCACCTCCAAGGATTCGGTGGCGGTGCCGGTCCCCGGGTGCGGCAACGCGGACAACGTCCCCGCCGGGAGCCCGGCCAACATCTTCAACGACGTGATCTGCGACTGATGCGAGCGGTCCCCGGCATCGCCATCGCGGCGGGCCTCGCGGTCGTGGCGCTGCTCTCCGCTCCTCCCTCGCGGCGCCCGCCCAAGGGCCCGCACCAGCCCCCGCTGCTCCCGCGCCCGGAGCTGCTCCACGCGCTCTTCGCCGCCCAGCAGACCATGGTGGCGGACTACTACTGGGTGCGGACCACCGAGGCCACCGGTTCGGCCCAGACGGTGGAGGAGTACCGGGACATCGCCGACTATGCGCAGCTGGTGGCGGACCTGGACCCGGCCTTCACGTACCTCTACGTGTTCGCGGGGTCGGTCGTCCCGGTGAACCTGGGGCGCGAGCGCTGGGAGAATACCGGGGAGTCCACCCGCATCCTCGAGCAGGGCGTGAAGCGCCACCCGCGCCACGTCTTCCTGCGCATCCTGCTGGCCCACAACCTCACCTACTTCCGCAAGGACTACCGCGCGGCGGCAGATCTCCTGGCGGAGACGGCCAGGCTGCCGGGCGCCCCCCGCTACCTGGCCCCGCTCGCCGCGCGGATGTACGCGCACGGGGGCGAGTTCGACGCCGGCCGGGCCATGGTGGAGTCGCTGGCGCAGTGGGCGCCGGACCCGGAGATGAAGGCGTTGATGGAGCAGCGGCGCGACCAGATGGTGCTGGAGCAGGTCCCGCAGCGGGTGGACCGCGGGGTGGCGGCGTTCCAGGCGCACCACGGCCGGGCCCCGTTCGGTATCGAGGAACTGGTGGTGTCCGGCGACCTGCCGGCCCTGCCGGTGGACCCGCTCGGCGGGCAGATCTCCCTGGACCTCAAGGGCCGAGCGGTCTCCAGCTCCATGCGAGGCCTGCGGCTGAAGCTGTTCGACCCGCGGGCCGAAAAGAGCTACGTCGGGGAGCCAAGCTTGGAAGAGGGCCAGTAGGCGGGTCGCGCGATGGGCACGGAAGCGGCGCGAAGCGAAGAGATGCCGGTGGTCGCCCGGGGACTGTCCAAGACGTACCGGCTGGGCTTCTGGATGAACCGGAAGGTCCGCGCCCTGGAGGGCCTGGACCTGGAGCTCCATCCCGGTGAGGCGTTCGGCTTGCTGGGGCCCAACGGTGCCGGCAAGTCCACCACCATCAAGATCCTGATGAACCTGGTGCAGGCCTCGTCGGGCGAGGCGGCGCTGTTCGGCCGCCCGCCGGCCGACGAGTCGGTGCGCCGGCGCATCGGCTTCCTCCCGGAGAACCCCGCGCCCTACGAGTACCTCACCGGCCGCGAGTTCGTCCGGCTCTGCGGCACCCTCTGCGGCCTCTCCGGGAAGGAGCTGGACGGCCGGGTGAAGGAGGTGCTGGGCGTGGTGGGGATGGAGCGCGCGGCGGACCTCCTCGTCCGCCGCTACTCGAAGGGGATGATCCAGCGGGTGGCCCTGGCGCAGGCGCTCATCCACAAGCCTTCGCTGCTGGTGCTGGACGAGCCGACCTCCGGCCTGGACCCGGTGGGCCGCCGGCTGATGCGGGACATCATCCTCGCGGAACGCCAGCGCGGGACCACCGTCCTCTTCTGCACGCACATCATCCCGGACGTGGAGGCCGTCTGCGACCGGGTGGCGGTGCTGGTGGGCGGGCGCGCCGTCCGCCGCGGCACCACCCAGGAGCTGCTCTCCGCCGCCGCGCCCCACTGGGAGCTGGCGGTGGAGGGGATGGGCGCGGAGCAGGTGCGG
Source organism: Myxococcaceae bacterium (assembly GCA_036559665.1). Taxonomy (GTDB): domain Bacteria; phylum Myxococcota; class Myxococcia; order Myxococcales; family Myxococcaceae; genus DASRBA01. The sequence goes on along the minus strand of DATBSS010000730.1, from coordinate 71 downwards.
GCGCTCGCCGCCCCGGCGGTGACGGTGGAGACGATCGCCGGCAAGGCGGTGGCCAAGGGCGCGGACGCGGA
>DATBSS010000729.1:0-4389 GCA_036559665.1 Myxococcaceae bacterium | reverse complement strand
CCAGGCGCTTGAGGTGCAGCTCGGGCGCGATCCGCATGTAGAGGTCCATGTCGAGCGCGTTGTGGTGCGTGACGAACGGCCGCGCGGCCGCGCCCGACACCAGCGGGTGCATCATGGGCGTCTCGACCTCCACGAAGTCCCTCTTGTCGAGGAACTCGCGGATGAACTTCACCAGCGCGGAGCGCTTGAGGAAGATCTCCTTCACCTCCGGGTTGCCGATCAGGTCCAGGTACCGCTGGCGGTAGCGCACCTCCACGTCGGTGAGCCCGTGCCACTTCTCCGGGAGCGGGCGGAGCGACTTGGTGAGCGGCAGGTACTTCTCGGCGGCGATGGTCAGCTCGCCGGTCTTGGAGCGGAAGAGCGTCCCCTCGGCGGCCACCACGTCGCCCAGGTCGGTGGCCTTGAAGAGCTCGAAGGCGTCGCCCAGGACGTCCTTCTTCACGTGGACCTGGATGGCCCCGGAGCGGTCGCGCACGGAGATGAAGGCCGCCTTGCCGAAGGAGCGGAGCGCCACCACCCGCCCGGCCACGCCGTAGCGCGGCCTGGACTGCTCCAGCGCCGCGGTCTCGTCCTTCTCGTGCTTCCGGAGGATGTCCGCCGCCAGGTCCTGGGGCTTATGCCCGTTGCCCCATGGGTTGACCCCCAGCTCGCGCCAGCGGCGCGCCTTGCCCAACCGCTCTTCGTAGATCTCCTCTTCCTTCGACACGAAACGCCTCCCGCCGAGGGGACGCGGAAGGTAGCAGGGTTCAGTGCGGGAGGAGGAAGAACAGCAACGCGGCCACCGCGGCGGCGAGCACGATGGGCAACACCACCCCGTAGGGTACCCGGAACGCCATGGCCAGCTGGCCGTCGCGGCGGCGGGCCTGGCTCTTGCGGCGGCGGATGCGGCGCAGGATGGCGGCGGTCAGCGCGGCGGGCGGCTTCTCCTTCGGCACCTGGCGCACCAGCGACACCGCGCGCTCGTAGCGGCTCCAGCCGTTGCGGCACTCGGCGCAGATGGCCAGGTGCGCGCGGAGGTTGGCCACCAGGTCCCCGGGGAGCTCGTCGTCGACGAGGGCGGGGAACATGGCCCGGACTTCCTGGTGCTTTGACGTGGACGGCTCCATCAGACGCGCTCCCCCTCGGGGATCTCCTCAACCAGGTACTCTGCCAGCTTCTCCCGGGCCCTGTGCAACCGGCTCTTCACCGTGCCGAGCGGGAGCTGGGTGATCTCCACCATCTCCTCGTAGGACAGGCCCTCGATGTCCCTCAGCGCCACCAGCGCGCGCGCGTCCGGCTCCAGCCGGGCGATCGCCCGCTGCACCATCAACCGCTCATGCTCCGCCTGCAGCGCGTCGTCCGGGCGGGTGGGCGCGCCGGCCGCGTTGCCCAGCGCCTCCTCCGGCACGTCGTCCAGGCCGTCCGACCGGCCCCGGCCCCGCCGCTCCAGGTACTTCAGCCGGTTCAGGCAATGGTTCTTGCTGATCCGGTAGATCCAGGTGGACACCTTGGAGTCGAAGCGGAAGGTGGGCAGCGCCTGGTGCACGCTGACGAAGATCTCCTGCACGATCTCCAGCGCCTCCTCCCGGTCCCCCAGCATCCGCACGCAGAAGTCGTACACCCGGTCCTGGTGCGTCTGGACCAGCTCGGCGAAGGCAGCCGGGTCGCCGCGGCGCAGCTCGCGCGCAGCCTCCTCCACCGAGGCGGGATCCGCGGGGCCGGCGGCGCTGAGCTGGACCTCCATAACGGACACCGGCGTCCCCTGACCCTGAAACAGGGCACCTGAAAGACTAGCGCGCGCTCCCTTGGGATCCGACAACGACCCTAGGTCCCAGGTTCCAGCCGGTACGCGCCGGTGCGCCGATCCACCGAGACCCGCGGCGGCCGCTGGGTGCGCTCGAAGGCCTCGTAGATGGGCTGGAGCTGGGTCCAGAAGGGCAACAGCTCCGGCGCCTGCCGCCCGGCCTGGGATAGCCAGTCCGCGTCCAGTCGATGTGGGAAGACGTGGACGGAGATGCTTCCTTGCCCACCTGTGCGGGCGTCCAGGGCCACCACGAACAGCTCGTCGATGGCGTCGTCCCCCAGCGGCATGCAGCCAATGGTCACGCAGTCACCGTGGATGAAGATGTCCCCGCCCAGGTCCCGCGTGCCCGCCTTCGCGCCGGCGATGCGGTCCGCCGCGTTCGGGTAGTCCAGGCCCAGCGAGAGGTGGAAGTTGCTCCAGGGGTTGAAGCGGTCGATCCGGTAGACGCCTTCGGGGACCTGGAGGTCGCCCCGCTCCCGCTTGGGGCCCAGGCGGCCGGAGAGCGCGCAGATGGGGAAGCGCTTCACCAGCGCCAGGGGCTTTCCCTTCGGCCCCGCCCACAGCTCCACCTGCTGCTCCAGCTTGAACGCGCGAACAAAGATCTCCCCCGGCGGGTAGGCCACGCCGGCGGTCTTGAACGCTTCGCGGATCCGCGGGCCCGCCGCCGAGCGAGCGGTGGCCACCCGGCCCTGGTCCTTGGCGGCAGCGGCGGGTCCCTGGGCCAACAACGCGAGCATGACGAGGGTCAGCATTGACCTGTAAGACGCCCGCGGAGGCGCGCGCGTTCCGCCCGGTGGAAACTGGAGGGCGTGCAGGCAGCGGTTAGTCTGCCGCGCGTCGAGTGATCGCCCTCACCTGCACGCTGGTGGCCGCCGCGCTCGGAGCGGCGGACGCCGGATTCGCCTTTCCGCCGGAGGTCCGCGCCCGCGAGGACGCGCTGGTGAAGTCCTTCGGCCTGGCCGCGCCGGACGGCGGCGTGCTGCTGCCGGTGGCGGCGCCCGGGCAGGACCCGCGCTGGCCGGTGGTCCCTGCGCGCTGGCACTCGGATGATCCGCCTCTGAGCGTGGACGCGGCGGCGCTGCGCGCGGACCTGCCTGTCCTCGCGGCGGCACTGGAGCAGGGCTACGCGGGATACGAGCGCGCCCTCAAACGCGGCTGGCGCTGGGATCTGTGGATCAAGGAATGGGACACCACGCTGGAGGTGCGGCGAGGCAAGGTCCCGCTGGGCGAGGTGTTCGCCTTGCTGGAGCAGGTACGCAAGTTCCAGCCGGACGGCCTCACCGGGGTCGTGGGCACACCCAACCGCTGGCGCTCGCTCACCTCCAGCCTGGAGAAGTCGTCCCGGGGGACGTGCGTGGAGCTGGAGTCGATCAGCGGCCGCATCTCCGAGTTGGTCCGCGGGGACACCGCGCTCCAGCCGCGCTCGGTGGAGCTCCTGAAGGAGGGTGGCCGGAAGCTGGAGCACGGGTGGATGCTGGTCTCGCCCGAACCGCTGGGGCTGCCCAGGAAGCTGAGCTGTTCCGGCGGCTCGGTCGAGGCGTTCGCCGCCTGGAACCCGGAGCCCGAGGCGCGGCTGGCGCTGGTGAAGGCGCTGGGGGGTACGGACGGGCCCGGCCTCAAGGAGCTGGAGCCGAAGATCTGGTGGCTGCGGCCCGGGCCCACGCCCCCGGATCTCTCGAAGCTCCCCGCGGAGGTGGTGCTGCTGGTGGACCTGCGCGAGCTGTCGGACGTCCCGCCCTCGGCGGACCCGGCCCTGTTGAGGGCGCTCGGCGCGCCGGCCGACCTGCCGGCCCCCACGTGGAAACGGAGGCTGACCTGCGGCGCGGCCGGCCTGCGCTTCGGGGCGCTGCAGGCGTCGGTGCTGAACGGGCCGCCGCACCCGCTGCCCGCCGCGCAGGCGCTGCTCTCGGCGCTCCAGCCGGGCGCCTGCAATAACGGGGTGGAGAACGGCGGCGGCCCGCTGCCGAAGGGCGGGCGGAAGAAGCCGTCACTCAAGCCGCGCGCCGGGCGAAGGGTGGTGGTGCTGGCGGACAACGGCTGCGAGGACGCCTGCGAGCTTCTGGCCTTCCAACTCTCGCAGCTGCCAGACGCGGTGCTGGCCGGCACCGCCACCGCCGGCCGGGCCGAGTACGTCGAGCCCGGGCAACTGGTGCTCCCGCGCACCCGGGTGCCGTTCCAGGTGGCGCTCACCCGGCGTGAATTCTTCCCCGACGGCCGCTCCTTCGACGGCTACGGGCTGCCGCCGGACGTGCTCATCGAGGACGAGGAGTGCTGGGCGCCGGAGTCGCTCCGCGCCTTCGCCCGCCAGTTCGTCCCGGCAGGCAAGGGGAAGTGAGTGAGAGCCAGCGTGAAGAAGAGGTCGCGCAAGAAGACCATCGCTGTGACCAAGCCCGCCAGGGCGAGCCCGGAGGACACCCTCTTCGCTCGCGTCGTCGACATCATCGAGGCAGCGCGCGCGCACGTCGTTCGGTCCGTCAACACGGCGATGGTCCAGGCGTACTGGATCATCGGATGTGAGATCGTCGAGGTTGAGCAACAGGGCGAGAAGCGGGCTGGCTACGGCGAGCGCGTGCTCGAGAGGCTCGCGAAGCGGCTCGCGGCGCGGG
>DATBSS010000728.1:0-6337 GCA_036559665.1 Myxococcaceae bacterium | reverse complement strand
CGTCTTCCCCCGCACCCGCGAGGTCGTCTACGCGACGCACGGGATGGTCGCCGCCGCCCAGCCGCTGGCGGTGCAGGCGGGCCTGGAGGTGCTCAAGCAGGGCGGGAGCGCGGCGGACGCCGCCATCGCCACCAACGCGGTGCTGGCGCTGATGGAGCCGGTGGCATGCGGGCCGGGCGGCGACCTGTTCGCCATCCTCTGGGACCCGAAGGCGAAGAAGGTGGTCGGGCTGAACGCGTCCGGGCGCGCTCCCGCGGCGCTGACCGCGGACAAGGTGAAGCCCGACCCGGACGGCACCATCCCGCTCCGCTCCCCCGCCACGTGGACCATCCCGGGCGCGGTGGACGGCTGGTTCGCGCTGCACCAGCGCTACGGGAAGCTGCCGATGAAGCAGGTGCTGGCCGCCGCCATCCGCTACGCCGAGGAGGGCTTCCCGCTCTCACCTGTGATCGCCGGCGCCTGGGAGCGCTCGGCGGCAAAGCTCCAGAAGTACCCGGGCTTCGCGGACGTCTACATGCCCGGCGGCAAGACGCCACGCGCCGGGGAGATCTTCAAGAACCCGGCGCTGGCGAAGACGCTCCGGCTCCTCGCCGGCCAGGGCCGCGACGCCTACTACAAGGGACCCATCGCCCAGGCCCTGGTGGAGTTCGGGCAGGCCAACGGCGGCACCTGGACGATGGAGGACTTCGCGGCGGCGAAGGCCACCTGGGACGAGCCGATCTCCACCGACTACCACGGCTACACGGTCTACGAGCTGCCGCCGCCGGGCCAGGGCCTGGCCGCGCTCCAGCTCCTCAACGTGCTGGAGAGCTTCGACCTCAAGTCCATGGGCCGCGCCTCGCCCGACTTCTGGCACGTGATGGTGGAGGCGAAGAAGGTCATCTTCGCGGACCGCGCCCGCTACTACGCGGACCCGGGCTTCGCGAAGGTGCCGGTGGCGCAGCTGCTCTCCAAGGCATACGCGAAGAAGCGCGCCGCGCTGATCGATCTTGCGCGCGTGGCCCAGGAGAACCGGCCCGGGGACCCGGCGGAGCTCGGCGGGACGGACACCACCTATCTCTGCGCCGCGGACGGCTCGGGGATGATGGTGTCCCTCATCCAGAGCAACTACGTCGGCTTCGGCTCCGGGTACGCGGTGCCGGAGCTGGGCTTCGGCCTCCACAACCGCGGGGCGCTCTTCTCCCTGAAGGACGGGCCCAACAAGCTGGAGCCGGGAAAGCGGCCCTTCCACACCATCATCCCGGCGCTGGTGGCGAAGGACGGCAAGCCGGTGCTGGTGTTCGGGGTGATGGGCGGCGACATGCAGCCGCAGGGGCACGCGCAGGTGCTGGTGAACCTCCTGGACCTGGGCGCGGACCTCCAGCAGGCCGGCGACGCGCCGCGCTTCTACCACGCGGGTTCCCCGGAGCCGACCGGCACGCCGGTGAAGGAGGGCGGCGGCGTGCTCCACCTCGAGCCGGAGGTGCCCGCGGCCATCGCCGACGCCTTGCGCGCCCGCGGCCACCGCATCGAACCCATCGCCACCAGCTCGTACGGCGGCTACCAGGCCATCTGGCGCGACCCGCAGACCGGCGTCTACGCCGGCGCCACCGAGAAGCGGAAGGACGGCTGCGCGTTGGGCTACTGAGCCCGGAGGAAGCGGCCGCAGGCCGCCGCATCAGCGCCCCCTGGGCTCGGGGGCTGAGCCCGGAGGAAGCGGCCGCAGGCCGCCACATCAGCGCCCCCTGGGCTCGGGGGCTGAGTCACTGCGGCCGGCCTTCCCGGATCGGCGCGTTGATCGCCGTCCCGGTGGCGGACACCAGCTTGGCGGAGAGCGCGAAGTCCTGGCCCACGTGGAGCTCGATCTCCGGGATCCCCCGCGTCTGCGCCTTCCGCCACTCGGGCGGGACGGAGATCGTGCCCAGGGACTCGCGCTCGATGGCGAGCTCGTCCACCGACTCCAGCAGCACCACCGGGATGGGCTTGTCCCAGACCGGCAGGCTATCGATCATGATCCGCTTGGTAGCGGGCACCGGGGTGTTGGTGGGGATCACCTCGTGGACCCGCCCGCCCGGGAACAGCGCGCTGATCGGCATGGGCACCACGTCCTGCAGGCCCGGCGATCCGCGCGCCAGGTTCCGCCCCAGCACCGCCGCACCGATCGCCACCGCCAGGTCGGGGTGCACCTCGCCCTCGGTGGAGACGCGCTTGAAGTGCTGGAAGCGGCGGCGGATGGCCGGCATCCGCGTCTGCCCGCCCACCAGCACCAGCTCGTCGATGCCGGCCGCGTCCACCCCGGCCCGCACCAGCACCTCCTCGCTGGCGCCGGCGGTGCGCTCGATGAGTGGGGCCACCATCTGCTCCACCTGGTCGCGGCGGAGCTGGAAGTCGAAGTCCACGAACTGCCCATTCCGCTCGGCCACGCAGGGCACCCGGAGGCGGACCTCGTCCTGGGTGGAGAGGGCGATCTTGGCGCCTTCGGTGGCAAAGAGCAGCCGCTGCATCGCCACGTTGCTGCCCCGCAGGTCCAGCTTCTCCTTCCGCACGAAATGCTGCATCAGGACGTCCACGATGGCCTGGTCGAAGTCCGAGCCGCCCAGGAACGCGTCGCCGCCGGTGGCGTTCACCTGCACCGCCCGGTTGCGCACGCTCATCAAGGTGGCGTCGAACGTCCCGCCGCCCAGGTCGAACACCAGGACCTGCTGCTCCGGGTTGCGGAGGTTGGCGTAGTAGAGCGCCGCCGCCGTCGGCTCGTTCACCAGCGCGCGCACCTTGAGGCCCGCCTTGGCCGCCGCCTGGCGGACCGCCTCCCGCTGCCGGAAGCCGGCGTGGGTGGGCACGGTGAGCACGCACTCCCGGAAGCGCTCCCCCGCGGCGTGGTTGGCGTGGTCCAGGATCTGCCGCAGCACGTGCTGCACCACGTCCGTGAGCGAGAGGAGCTGCCCGTAGATCTCCACCGCCGCCATCCCGTCCGCGCCCTCCGTGAGCTGGTAGGCGAAGCGGTCCTTGTTCACCGCCACGAACTCCGACTGGAACCGCCGGCCCAGGAAGCGCTTGGCGCCATGGATGGTGTTGCGCGGGTCGTCGATGATCTGCATCCGCGCGGCGTGGCCTACCACCGCCTTGTCGGCGGCGCGGAACCACACCACCGACGGCAGGGTGAACACCTTGTCCCGCACCGGCACCAGGCGCAGCTTGCCCTGGCGGTCGAAGAAACACGCCGCGGTGTTGGTCGTCCCGAAGTCGATTCCGAGGATCAGCGGGGCGCTGGGTCCAGGCACGCTCACCTCACCACCACGGGTTGTTGTACGGCTTCTTCTTCGAGGCCAGCTTCCGGCGCCCGCCGCCGAACAGCGACTCCAGCGGTGCCGGCTTCTCCGCCGCTTCTTCCCAGAAGATGCTCACCGCCGCCAGCGCCCCGGCGGACGAGAGCAGGGTCAGGATGTACGGCGTGGGGCTGTTGAAGCCCACGATGAATCCGGAGGCCACCAGCACCACCACGCCCACGCCCGCCCCGAAGAGGTCTCCGCGGACGACCTGGTTGGCGGTGGGGTGGATCTGCACCAGCGCGCAGGCCAGCGCCGCGGCGCCCAGGCCGGGGGTGATCAGCAGCGCGTCCACCCAGGTCTTGGAGCTGGGCGGCCTCCCGCCCCCGTACGTGATGGTGGCCAGGATCAAGGCGCTGTAGGCGGCGGCCCAGGCGCCCCCCGAGGCCATGGCCAGCCCATCGGCGAGCCTCAGCTCGCCCCCGCCCACCCCGGCGGTCAGCCACAATCCCAGCTCCGCGCTGATGAAGGAGGCATAGGCCAGCGCGGTGATGTCGGTGGAGAGCGAGTCCACCAGCCCGGCCGCCAGCATCCCCGCGTACAGCCCGTTCACCAGCGAGAAGGTCGCCACCGGGCTGTCCATCCAGTGCGTGAACTGCCACCAGGTGGAGGCGGCGAATCCCAGGCCGGCGCCGATCAGCGTGCCCACCAGCATGGACTCCTTGCCCCTCTCGAAGTCGAACCGGAAGGTGCCCGTCGCAGCGTCGCGCACGGTGAAGGAGATGAGCTGGGTGCCGAAGCCGCCCAGCGCGGCCAGCACCGTGTTGCTGGTGATGAAGCTGAGGCTGCCCGGGCCGGCCAGGAACGGCCCGTTGCGCGGGTGGCCGTCCAGCATCGCCTCCGGAGGCAGCTGTGGCATCTGGTCCTCCGACCCGTCCTCCTCCGCCGAGGTCTCCTGCCCCGGCTGCTCCTGGCCGGCGTAGGGGTCCTCGGGCGGAGGCGCCGGCGGGACGGTGCCTTCGGGCGGAGGCGGCGGTTGCGGCGGCGGCTGCTGCGGCACCGTGGCGTCCCCGGTCCCCTGGTACGGCGGGGGCGGCGGCGGCTGCGGCTGGTACGGTTGGGGCTGGTACGGGTCCGGGTACTGCTGGGCCCCGGCCGCAGGGGCCAATCCGAGGGCCAGCGTGAGCGCGCAGGCGCGCGCGAGCGTGAGGTGGCGCATACGGGAATCAAACCAAGCCGCTCCGCGCAGCGAAAGCCTCGCTTGCGGCCCGCGTCCGGTCACCTCAGGATGGAGGTCGATGGGCAAGATCAAGCTCGACATTCCACACAGCCTGCCCAAGGGCGAGGCGAAACAGCGGGTGGAGAAGCTGGTGAGCTACTGGTCGAACAAGTACGGGGTGTCGGCACAGTGGTCGGGGGACGCGGCCAAGCTCTCCGGCAAGGTGCTGGGGATCTCGCTGGCGGCCGACCTGGAGGTCCGGGAAGGCAAGGTGGACGGCGAAGCCACCGACCCGGGCTTCCTGTTCCGGGACAAGGCGAAGAAGTACCTGACCGAGAAGTTCGCCCGCTACCTCGACCCGAAGAAGACGCTCGGCCAGCTGGACTAGCTCTCCTCCAGGGCGGCCAGGGCGTACCGCGCGGCGCGCGCCAGGGTGTCGGGCGAATCCGGCATGTCCGGGTAGTGGCCGGCCAGCGGGCGCTGCGGGAAGCGGAGCTGGGCCACGGCGTTGCGGTAGGAGCGGCGCGCCCCGTCCCGGTCGCCCTGCTTCTCCTGGACCTGCGCCAGGAGGTAGTGGCCCACCGAGAGCGTGGGCTCCAGGAAGAGCGCCTTCTGCAGCTCGGCGCGCGCGTCCTGGAGCTTGCTCTCTTGAAGGGCCGCCATCGCGCCGAACACCCTGGCCTCCACGCAGAGCGGCTCCTGCTGGAGCGCCTGCGCGAAGGCGCCCCGGGCCCCGTCGTGCTGGCCCTGGAGCGAGAGCAGGTTCCCCAGGGTGAGGAGCGCGTCCAGGTTGCCCGGCTCGACCTCCAGCAGCGACTGCGTCTCCTGGAGCGCGGCGTCGAAGTCCCCGCGGACGATGCGGCGGCCCACCGCGGCCAGCCGCTCGGGCGGGCTGTGCCGCGGGGGTGGGTGCGCGGCGGCGGGCGGCGGCTTGCGCTCTCCGGAGGGCCTGAGGGCGCCCGGCGGAGGCGCGGGGGTGATCCGGAGCGACGCCTGGGGTGCGTGCGCCCCGGCCCCGGCCGCCCGCGCCACCGCGGTGGAGCCGCCGGCACGCATCACCGGCATCGCCGCCTCGCCGTTCAACGGCCGCTGGTAGACGAACGCCCCCTCGATCTCCACCATCTCGAACCGGTCGTAGACCTGGAACAGGCTCTCCGAATACCCCAGCAGCAGCAGCCCCCCCGGCCGGAGCGCGGCGAGGAAGCGGTCCATCAGCGCGCGGATGGTGGGGAGGTCGAAGTAGATGATCACGTTCCGGCAGAGCACCAGGTCGTACGAGGCGGGCGTCACCTTGGGGAAGACGGGCGCGGCCAGGTTGTGGCCCTCGAAGCGGACGTACTGCCGGAGCAGGTGCTTCACCTGGTAGCCGTCCGGCAGGAAGTCGAAGAAGCGGCGGAGGCGGTCCTCGCTCATCGCCGCCAGCCGGCGCGGCGTGTAGCGGCCCAGCTTGGCGTTCTCGATCGCGGCCGGGTTGAGGTCGGTGGCCCACAGGTCCACCTCGCCGTGGCGCGCGCCCAGCTCGTCCAGCACCACGGCCAGCGAGTACGGCTCCTCGCCGGTGGCGCAACCGGCGGACCAGATCCGCACCTTCCGGTCCTCCACCCGCGCCTCGCGCAGCACGCGGGGCAGGATGTTCGCCTCCAGGGCGCGGAACTGCCGGGAGTCGCGGAAGAACTCGGTGTGGCCGACGGTGACCAGCGGCAGCAGCGAGCGCAGCTCGTGCTCGCCGGCCAGCTGCTTCAGCCGGCGGACGTACTCCTCCGCGTCGGAGATGCCCAGCGCCGGCATGCGCGAGGTGAGCGCCAGCTTGAGGCCGTGGTAGCCGTCCGGGGAGATCTTGAGGCCGGCGCGCTCCAGCAAGAGCGCGGAGAGC
>DATBSS010000727.1:0-1826 GCA_036559665.1 Myxococcaceae bacterium | reverse complement strand
GGCGCGGCTGACCACGTTGGGCTGGGACTCGTCGCCCTGGCAGAGCGAGAGGAGCGGCCCTTCGCCGTCGCCCAGCACCACGTCGTCCACGCAGTCGAGCGACACCAGTTCCCGCCAGTAGAACGACGCGGTGTTGCCGCCCAGCGCGATCCGGATCTCCGGGTCGATCTCCCGCAGCGCCTTCGCCAGGTGCACCGCCCGCGCCACGTGGTGGAACCACTTGAGGCTGATGCCCACCACCCGCGGGCGCACGCGCGCCACCAGCGACGCGAGCCGGTCCGCCCACCGCGGGCCGATGACCTCGTCGTCGCAGAGCTGGACGTACGCCTCCACGCCGTGCCGGCGCAGGTAGCCCGCAAGGTAGAGGATGCCGCAGGTGGCCTCGCCGCCACCGGCGCCCACCAGCAACACTGGAGACAGCGGTCGCTTCATGACTATGAGGCCGCGCAGGATAACCTCCAGGAGCGGGAGGGCGCACATGCGATGGTGGGTGTCGATCGCGGCGCTGCTGGCTGCGGCGGACGCGCCGGCGGGCGTGGAGGTGGTGATCGCCTGCGGCAGCCAGGGCGACGACCAGGTGTCCTGCCAGACGGGCGCCGAGGCCTGGGCGAAGTCGACCGGGAACACCGTCAAGCTGGTGGCGGTGCCCACCGATTCGGGGCAGCAGCTCACGCAGTTCCAGCAGCTCTTCGCCGCCCAGTCGTCGGACGTGGACGTCTTCCGCCTGGACATCGTGTGGCCGGGCATGGTGGCCGGCCACATGGTCGACCTGAAACCGCACGTCACCGACGCGGAGCTGAAGCAGTACTTCGACCCCATCGTCCAGGCCGTCACGGTGGACGCGAAGCTGGTCGCCCTCCCCTGGTTCACCGACGCGGGCCTGCTCTACTACCGCAAGGACCTGCTCGAGAAGTACGGCCAGAAGCCGCCGGCCACCTGGCAGGAACTGGCGGCGACGGCGAAGCTGATCCGGGAGCAGGAGCGAGCCGCCGGCAACAAGCGGCTGGTGGGCTTCGTGTTCCAGGGGAAGGCGTACGAGGGGCTGACCTGCAACGCGCTGGAGTGGATCGACGCCTTCGGCGGAGGCACGGTGGTCGCCGACGACGGGAGGATCACCGTCAACAACCCGAAGGCGGTTGCGGCGATCGAGTTTGCGGCGTCGCTGATCGGCGGGGCCTCGCCCAAGGGCGTGCTCAACTACGACGAGGAGTCGGCGCGCGGCGCGTTCCAGTCCGCACAGGCAGTGTTCATGCGCAACTGGCCCTATGCCTGGGCAAAGGCCCAGAACGCCGACAGCCTGATCAAGGACAAGGTGGGCGTGATGGCGCTCCCGCCGGGCGGGCCGGACGGCAAGAGCACCGGCGCGCTGGGCGGCTGGAACCTGGGCGTGTCGAGGTATTCGAAGCAGCAGGAGGCGGCCATCTCGCTGGTGAAGTACCTGACCGGCCCGCAGGAGCAGAAGCGGCGGGCGCTGGAGTACGCCGCCAACCCGACCATCGCCGCCCTCTACCAGGACGCGGACATCCTGAAGGCCAACCCGTTCATGGGGACGCTGTCGAAGACCTTCGCCAACGCGGTGGCCCGCCCCTCGAAGAGGACGGGGCGCAAGTACAACCAGGTCAGCGCGGAGCTCCAGTCCGCGGTGCACGCCGCGCTGGCGGGGACGGAGCAGGCCGGCCCCGCCCTGCAGAAGCTGACCGAGAAGCTGGAGAAGATCAGCAACGGCGGGAAGTGGTGATGGCGAACGGAGCCTCCAGGGCCTCGCCCATGGAACGCCGGCGCGTCCGGTCGGCGTGGTGGTTCCTCGCGCCGTCGCTGGTGGTGCT
>DATBSS010000726.1:0-1908 GCA_036559665.1 Myxococcaceae bacterium | reverse complement strand
ACCACCAGGGCCTGCATCCCCGCCTCCGCCATCACCCGCACCGTGTCCGGGCCCACCGCCGGCAGGTCGAAGCGCCGGTCCTGGCCCGGCTTGCAGCGCTTGACCACCACCCCGCCCGCCCCGCTCCGCCGCCCGGCGAGGGCGCCCGCCCGCCGGATGGCCTCGTCCGTGCCCTCGATGGCCTCCAGCGCCAGGACGTGGCCCCCCTTCACCACCACCGTCTGCCCCACGTCCGCCTTCCCCAGCAGCTCCGCCACCTCCCAGCCCAGGGTGGCATCCTTCACCTGCTCCGGGGTGAGGGGGGCGCCGCACAGCACCCCCTCCGGCGCCATGGCATCCTCCAGGTACTCGGTGGGTGAAACCACCTCCAGCCCCTTCTGCCGGAAGTACTCCGCCACCGCCCGCAGGAGGTGGTCGTCCCGGAAGCTCCGCAGCCGGGCGATGATGCGCAGCGCGCCCAGGTCCGGCCGGGCCGCGGTGAAGGCGCGCACCCGGCCAATACCCCCAGCCAATACGGCCGCCTGCGCCCCTTCCGAGCGCAGGAAGCGGACGATCCGGTCCACCTGGCCCAGCCGGACCCAGGTCATCCGCGCCACCGCGCCCTCCAGGGAGGGGTCCGTCTCACCCAGGTGGCCGGCGGCGACCACCTGGAGGCCGCGCCGGGCGGCCCCCTGCGCCACCAGGAGCGGGAGGAGCCCGCTGCCCGCCACCAGCCCGATGCGATTGGACGCTTCCACGCGAAGAGCCGCACATCATATGGCGCGCGCCGCGATACGATGCTCCCGCTTTGGCACCCCCCACCAAGACGACGTGGAATTCTGGCTCGCTGGGAACGCGCCTGGGGACCGCCGGCGCGGCGTGCGTGCTGGGCCTGAGCTTCCTCTCCGCGCTGCTGGTGGGCACGTCCGGCTACCCGGTGCTGGCCCGGCAGCTGCTCCTGCTGGGGCTCATCCCCGGGCTGGGGACTTTCTTGCTCATCCGGGCGCTGACCGCGCGCTCGTCCGAGCAGCTCCGGACCATCGCCCACGCGGCCGCGGACTTCGCCCGCACCGGCGAATTGCGGTCGCTGGAGCTCCGGGGCGGTCCGGAGCTGGAGGAGCTGGAGAGCTCGGTGGGGGCGCTGGCGCGCAAGCTCCGGGAGCTGCTGGGGGCGCTGTCCACCTCGGCGCGGCTGATGTCCGACGCCGGCGGCGACCTCAGCCAGGCCGCCGCGCAGCAGCACGAGACGGTGGCCCGGCAGGCCAGCTCGGTGGAGCAGCTCCGGGCCACCACCGAGGAGATCCGCCGCAGCTCGGAGCTGGCGCTCTCCCGGGTGCAGGAGGTGCTGGTGCGGGCGGACCGCTCCGAGTCGCTGGGCCGCCTGGGCGACGAGGCCATCAGCAAGAGCCTGTTCGGCCTGGCGGAGTTCCGCGCCCACGTGGAGGAGATCGCCCGCCACATCCACGTGCTGGAAGAGCTCACCTCCCAGGTGGGCGAGGTCACCCGCGCGGTGGAGGTGGTGGCGGAGCGCTCCAACGTGCTGGCGCTCAACGCCGCCATCGAGGCCGCCACCGCGGGCGAGCGCGGGCGCGGGTTCCAGGTGGTGGCGCGGGAGATCCGCGCCCTGGCGGACGAGTCGCTCCAGTCCACGGCGCGGGTGCGGCTGCTGCTGGACGGCATCCGCGACGCGGCGCTGGCCGCCGGCTCCGCCTCCCGCGCCGGGAGCAACAAGATCCAGCACGGGCTGGAGCAGATGCGCGCCTCGTCGGACACCATGGCGGAGCTCACCGCCATCGGCCGGGACACCCTGTCCGCGGCCAAGGACATCGCCTCCGCGGTGGCCCAGCAGAACGCCGGCATCCACCAGGTGGTGCAGGCCACCCGGGACCTCTCCACCGCCACCGACCAGACCGTCTCCTCCGCGGAGGC
>DATBSS010000725.1:0-3022 GCA_036559665.1 Myxococcaceae bacterium | reverse complement strand
CTGGATCTGCTTCGAGGTACAGTCTGTCTTCACCGCGCGGCTCCTTCCGGTGTCTGAAAAGCCTAGAGAACTCTTCAGTTATCGGTCGGTCACCGCGCGGTGATCCCTCCTACCCCGTGATCGAAGCGGGCTAGCGGCCGGACTCCTGGGGGCCAGCGGCGAGGCGTTGCGCCAGCAGGGCCCTCGCCCTCCACCGGGTCCCGAGGTTCGGATTGGCCCTCAGCGCCGCCGTGAAGTCCCTGGCGGCGCTCCCCGCCAGGGCGAACGCCTGGCCGGCGGTCGCGGCGTTCCCCGCCAGGTCGAGCAGCAGGTTCGCCCGCAGGATGAGGGCGCTCGGCCATGCCGGCCGGTCCTTCACCAGCCGGTTCGCGACCGCCAGGCCCTCGGCGAGCGGCGGTCCAGGATCCCGGCCCACCTTTCCGGACCAGGACGCCCACGCCAGGCAGAAGTGGCCGAAAGCGAGAGGGCCCTCCTGGGACTGGGGGGCCAGCTCCATCGCCTTGCGGAAGGACTGTGCGGCGCCCTCGTAGTCCTCGATCCTGGCCCGGCCCTGGCCTGCCGCCACGCGCGCGCGCAGGCTCCGCAGCTCCGCGAGCGCGAGGTGCGCCTCCGGCTTGCGGGCATTGCAGCGGAGCGCCTCGTCGATCGCGGCTGATGCCTCCGCCAGGAAGGGCCCGGGGGCCCCACCCTGCTCCAAGGCGTGATCGGCCAGGAGCACCTGGGTGCGGGCGGCGTTGGCCCAGAAGATCGGCTGATCCGGGAGCTGCTGGAGCGCCTGGGCGTAGGCGGCGGCGGCGGCGCGCGCGGCCGCGGTCGGATCCTGGCCCTCGTCGCGCTGGAAGGCCGCGCGCGCCCGCAGCACCTCGCCCAGGTTGTTGTAGCCATGGCCGTGCTTGGGAGCCACGGTGATGGCCTGTTCGCAGGCCGCCTTCGCGCTTTCCAGGAGGTCGCCGGGATGGCCGCCGCGATCCCAGGCATCCTTCGCCTCCTCAAGCAGGGAGAGACCCAGGCTATTGTAGAGGTGCGGCAGCTTCGGGCTGACAGCGATCCCCGCCCGGTACCACTCCAGCGCCCGCGCCAGCTCCGGCGCGGGATCTTCCCCCTTGGAGCGCCGGAGCTGAGCCCGCTGCTGGGAGACGCGGCCCAGGTAGAAGTAGGGCACGGCATGGCGGGGGTTCAGCAGCCGCGCCTTCTCCAGGGTGGCGGCGGCTTGCTCCAGGTCGGCCTCCTGGTCGCCGGCGCCGGGTCCAGAGGCCCGCAAGAAATAGCTGGAGCCCAGGT
Organism: Myxococcaceae bacterium; assembly: GCA_036559665.1. GTDB lineage: Bacteria > Myxococcota > Myxococcia > Myxococcales > Myxococcaceae > DASRBA01. The sequence goes on along the minus strand of DATBSS010000725.1, from coordinate 1,741 downwards.
TGATCAGCGGGTCGGCGGTGTGCCCGTCGAGCGAGATCGCCTTCGCGAACGCCTGGATCGCCTGGTCCCGGTGCTCCTTCGAATCCTCCCCCGCGCCGTCCTGGTAGTCCGCCCAGATCTTGTGGACCAGGCCGAGGTTGGCCCACAGCTCGTACCCGCCCTCGTCCGGGCCGAAGCCGGCGGAGACCTGGAGGGCCCGGCGGAGCGGCTCGCCCGGATTCTGGTTGCGGCCCTGGAGGTGCTCGCCCCATTGCCGGTAGGTGCGCGCCAGCTCCACGCGGGCCGCGGGCTGCTCCGGCGCGGCGGCGATGGCGCGCTCCGCGGCGGCGACCGCCTTCGAGAGCAGCTCCTCCTCCGCTCCGCCTCGGGTGCCGCGATACTCCGCGAAGCTGCGGTACAGGCGCGCCTCGAGCGCCAGCGAGGCGGGGTCGTCCGCCAGCGCAGCGAGCGCGCGCTCCGCGGCGGCGAGGCCTCGGGTGAACTGCGGCTCCACCTCGCCCTGGGAGTACAGCTCCATCACCAGGGCGGCGTGCTCCAGCTCTCCCAGCCTCTCGTGCACGGAGGGGTCGCTCTCGCCAATGGCTCCCGCCACCGCGTACGCGCGGCGCCCCGCCTCGAAGTCGGCGCGTGCGAGATCGTGCTCTCCTCGCCTCCACCCGGCGGAGGCACGCGCCAGGAGGATGTCCCCGCGCAGCGCCGGCGCCTCGTAGAACCAGGGCAGGTGGCCCCCGACCGCGTCCAGGCGTTCCAGCGCCTTGTCCAGGCGGCCTTCGTAGTAGTCGACCAGCGCGGCCACGTACTCCGCCGAAGGCACGTCGGCGCCCCCGCTCTCCTTGAGATAAGCGAGCGCCGGGGCTCGGTAGCGTTGCTCGGCCTCCCGCTTCCAGAACTCCCGCTGCTCCTCGTTCCGCATCCGCTCCACCTCCAGCAACCGGCGCTGGTAGAGGTGGCCCATGACCAGCGCCAGGGCGTACGCGGCGCGCGGCTCCCGGAAGCCCTGCGCCCAGGCCGACTCCAGCGACGCGCGCGCGCGGGCGTCGTCTCCCAGGGCCAGCTGGCCGCGGCCCATGGCGTACTGTCCGGGCCCGGCCGCGCTCGGCCCCGCCCCGCGGATCTCCTCCTCCAGCTCGGCCAGCCCCGCGCGGATCTTCTCCCGATCCCCCCGGGTGTCGTGCAGGCGCGAGAGCGTGGAGTACCGGGCTTGCGCCTCGATGCGCTCCACCCTCTCCGTGAAGCGGCGGGCCAGGCGCTCCCGCTGGGCGGCCTCGCGCCTCTGGAGCGCCCCCCAGCCCAGCGCCACCAGCACCAGCGCGAGCGCGACCGCCCCGACGGAGACGGCCATGCGGTGCTTCCGGAGCCGCTTGCGCAGGCGGTACAGCGCGAGCGCGCCGGAGCGCGCCTGGACCGGCTCGTCACGCAGGAAGCGATCCAGGTCCTGCGCCAGCGCGCGCGCCGAGTCGTAGCGGGCGGAGCGGTCCTTCTCCAAGCACTTGAGGACGACGGCCTCCAGGTCGGCCGGGAGGTCGGGATCCAGCGCGCGGGGCCGGCGCGGCTCCTCGGTGGCGATCCGGCCGATGACCTCCAGGGCGTTCTCCCCGGAGATGGGCGGCTGGCCGGTGAGCAGGGCGTACAGCGTCGCGCCGAGCGCGTAGACATCCGTCCGGCGATCCAGGCGAGACACCTCGCCGCGAGCCTGCTCCGGCGACATGTAGTGCGCGGTGCCGACCACGGAGCCCTCGAG
>DATBSS010000724.1:0-5273 GCA_036559665.1 Myxococcaceae bacterium | reverse complement strand
GGCGGCGGGAGCGGTTTGCGCGCGATGAGCGCTTTGAGGTCGTCCCGGCAGACAGGGTCCCCGGGGTCCAGCTCCAGGCAGGTCTGGAATGCGTCCTCGGCCTCCTTGTACCGGTGGGCGCGCCCCAGCCCCACGCCGAGCGCCAGCCAGTACCCGGGCATCTCCGGCCGCATGGTGACGCACTGGACGAACCGGGCGATGGCGTCCTCCAGCCGGCCTTCCTCCAGGCGGAGGATGGCGTCGAAGTGCATCGGGTCGGACAGCTCCGGGTGCGCGCCCATCAGCCTCGCCAGCTGCTCCCTCGCCTTGGGGTTCTTCTTCCAGAGGTAGTAGTCCAGCGCCAGGTTGTACCGGGCGGGCACGTGGTCGGGGGACAGCTCCAGCGCGCGCTTGAAGCGCTTCTCCGCGTCCTCGAAGTTGCGCTCCTCCATCGCCAGCACGCCGAGGTCGTTGTGGGCCTCCGGCAGCTTCTCGTCCAGCGCCAGCGCCTTGAGGAAGGTGTCGCGCGCGGCCGGCTTCTGGTCGGACTTGAGCTGGATGACCGCCAGGTTGAGCAGCGCCGCCGCGTACTGGGGCGAGTACTCCAGCGCCTCCAGGCAGTGCTGCCGCGCCTGCTCCAGGTCCCCGTCGTGGAGGAGCTGGGCGCACTCTTCATTGTGGTGCTCCGCCTCCGGGTGGGGAGGCGGAATCTTTTTCGCGCACCCGGACCCGGCGGCGGCCAGGAGCGCGCTCGCGCCCGCGCCCGCCAGCGCGAGCCAGCGACGCCTGCCGGCCCTCCCGCGGACCACTACGCGCGCACCAGCGGCCTGTACTTGATCCGGTGCGGCTGCAGCGCCTCCGCGCCCAGGCGCTTCTTCTTGTCCGCCTCGTAGTCCTCGAAGTTCCCCTCGAAGAAGAACACCTTGCTGTCGCCCTCGAAGGCCAGGATGTGGGTGGCGATGCGGTCCAGGAACCAGCGGTCGTGGCTGATGACGACCGCGCAGCCGGCGAAGTTGGTGAGCCCCTCCTCCAGCGACCGCAGCGTCTCCACGTCCAGGTCGTTGGTGGGCTCGTCGAGCAGCAGGAGGTTGCCGCCCGTCTTCATCACCTTCGCCAGGTGGACGCGGTTGCGCTCGCCGCCGGAGAGGTCCTTCACCTTCTTCTGCTGGTCGGACCCCTTGAAGGCGAAGGCGGCCAGGTAGGCGCGCGCGGGGATCTGCCCGCGGGGGCCCAGGTCCACGACGTCCAGCCCGGCGGAGACCTCGTCGAACACGGACTTCTCGCCCTGGAGCGCGTCGCGGCTCTGGTCCACGTAGGCCAGCTTCACCGAGTCGCCGACCTTCAGCTCGCCGGAGTCCGGCTTCTCCATCCCCATGATCATCCGGAACAGCGTGGTCTTGCCCGCGCCGTTGGGGCCGATGACGCCCACCAGCCCGCCCGGCGGGAGCTTGAAGGAGAGGTCGTCGATCAGCAGCCGGTCGCCGTAGCCCTTCTTGAGGTTCTTCGCCTCCACCACCAGCCCGCCCAGCTTGGGCCCGGGCGGGATGTAGATCTCACCGGTGACGTCGCGCTTGTCCGGGCCCGCCGCCAGCATCTCCTCGTAGCGCTGAAGGCGCGCCTTGCCCTTCGCCTGCCGCGCCTTCTGCGAGCTGTGCACCCACTCCAACTCCTTCTTGAGGATGCGCTGCCGCGCGGACTCCGACTTCTCCTCCTGCTCCAGCCGCTTCTGCTTCTGGTCCAGCCAGGAGGAGTAGTTCCCCTTCCAGGGGATGCCCTCGCCCTTGTCCAGCTCGAGGATCCACTGCGCCGCGTTGTCCAGGAAGTAGCGGTCGTGCGTCACCGCCACCACCGTGCCGGCGTACTCCTGGAGCGCGCGCTCCAGCCACGCCACCGACTCGGCGTCCAGGTGGTTGGTGGGCTCGTCCATCAGCAAGAGATCTGGCTTCTCCAGCAGCACCCGGCACAGCGCCACCCGGCGCTTCTCGCCGCCGGAGAGGTTCTTCACCGGGGCTTCGCCGGGCGGCAGCCGGAGCGCGTCCATCGCCACCTCCAGCGTCCGGTCCAACTCCCAGCCGTTGGCGGCGTCGATGGCGTCCTGCAGCCGGCCCTGTTCAGCCAGCAGCTTCTCCATCTCCGCGTCGCCCATCGGCTCCGAGAACTTCGCCGACACCGCGTTGAACCGGTCCATCAGGTCCTTCACCGGCTTGAGGCCCAGCTCCACGTTCCCCTTCACGGTGAGGGACTCGTCCAGCCGGGGCTCCTGCGGCAGGAAGCCGATGCGCGCGGACGGGTCCGGCCGCGCGGTGCCGAAGAACTCCTTGTCCTCGGTGGCCATGATGCGCAGCAGGGTGGACTTGCCCGCGCCGTTGGGCCCGATGACGCCGATCTTCGCGCCCGGGTAGAACGACAGGTAGATGCCCTTGAGGATGTCCTTGCCGCCCTTGACCTTCCTCAGGTCCTGCATCGTGAAGATGAAGTTCTCGGCCATGGGGAGGCTCCTGGAAAGTCCTCAGGATGTGGAGATCGCCGGACGGGGCGAGCTTATTCCTGCAGGCAGATCAGCGCGTGCGCGCTCGTGCAGGCGTCCGTCGCCGCGCCGAAGATCCGGTCCGAGTTGTTGACCATCCCGAACCCGGCGGCGCCGCTCGCCGACGTCCAGTTGCCGCAGGTGCCGGCCGCCGTGCCCGGCGTGGACGCCGAGTCCGCGCCGGTCCACGCCACGAACGAAGGCGCCAGGCCCCCGCCGGCCGTCCGCTCCGCCGCGGCCGACAGGATCTCCGGGTTGAGGAACAGGTACGTGTCCGGCGTGGAGACCACCACGCCATCCGGCCGGACGACCGCAACGCCCCGGAGCGTGAAGAGCGACGCCACCGTGGCGTTGTTGGTGGCCAGCATCGCCTTGTAGGTGCCCGGCAGCGTGGCGGTGGTCGCCTCCGCCTGGCAGATCGCGTGCGCCCCGGCGATGCCGCCCACGCTGGGGGTGAAGGTCCCGGTGGAAGTGAAGATGACGCGGGCGCCGGCGGGCGCCGTGGGCGCGCTCACCGTAGCGGTGTTGCCGACGCCCAGGCAGTACAGGCGGAAGGAACCGGCGCAGTCCTGGGTGGCGGACGAGCTGGACCAGACCGCGCTGCCGCCGGCCGGGTTGCCGGTCGCCGCGGTGGTGCCGGTGGCGACGGTGAAGTCCGAGCATGAGCCCGCGGCCGTACCATCGGCCGCCGCGTTGGTGAGCACGTCCTGGCCGGGGGTGGCCGGGTTGCCCGCCTCGTCGCGCTGGAGCGGGTAGAACAGGTTCCCCGGCAGCTGGTCCGCGAACGGCAGGCCGTCCGTCCTCAGCCAGCCGCGCGCGGAGGCCAGGCGGCCGGCGGCGCCGCCGAGGCTGGAGCCAATCCACGCCACGTAGCTCCCCGACAAGCCCGCCGCCGCCGCCTGTTCGCCGCAGGCGACATCCGCGCCGCCCACGACGTTGGCCGCGTTCAGCGCTCCGCCCGGGTCCCCCCTCAACGCCAGCTGGCTCAGCGTGTAGCGGGTGGAGGTGACGAAGGCGTAGTTGCCGTTGGGCCGGAAGTTGGCGGTGGCCGCGCGCGCCTGGGTCATCGTCACGTCGCAGGTGGGGCTCGTCCCGGAGCAGTCGCCGCTCCAGCCGGCGAAGGTCGAGCCCGCCGCCGCCGCCGCGGTGAGGTGCACCACCGTGTTGTAGTCGTAGGTGACGGGCGTGCACGACCCGCTGGTGCAGTTGATGGGCCCGTCCGGTGACGTGATGCTGCCGCCGCCGCCGGGCAGGGCGTTCACCACCGGCGTCAGGCTGAAGCGCTGGATGTCGAAGGCGGCGCCGGTGCTCTTGTCCGCGTCCACCGTCAGGTTGCACGTGGTGCTGGGGTTCTGGGAGGCGCAGGCGCCCGTCCACCCATTGAAGACGGACCCCTGTCCGGGCGCGGCGGTGAGGGTGATGGCGCCGGCTGCCGCGGCGGCGGTGATCTGGGTGGTGCACGTGCTCCCGCAGTTGATGGCGCCGCCAGTGACCGTCCCGCTCCCGGTGCCGGAGTTGGCCACGGTCACGTTGAAGGTCTGCTGGCCTACCCCGGTGGGCGAGACGGCGACCTGCGTGGTGGCGGTGCTGCTGGCCACCCGCCCGGTGACGGTGACGGTGAGGCCCTTGGTCCCGAAGGCCACCGGCTTGAAGGCGACGATGACGGTGCAATTGGGGCTGCCGCTGACGGCCGGGGCCAGCGAGGCCAGTCCATTGCAGGTGCCGCCCCGGTTGACGTAGTCGGCGGTGCTCCCGGTGAGCGCCACCGCCAGGTTGGTGGCGTTGACCGCCCCGGTGTTGGTGACGGTGAAGGTGGTGTCCGCGGTCTGGGTGCCGGCCGCCACCGTGCCGAAGTCCTTGCTGGTGGGGTTGATGGCCAGCGCCGCCGGGGTGCCGCCGGTGCCGCCCAGCGGGATGGTCACGGTGCCGCCCGGCGTGCCGGTGATGGTGACCGCCGCCCCCTGGGCGCCCAGCCCGGAGGGCGCGAAGCGGACCTGGATGACGCAGCTCGCGCCCGCGGCGAGCGTCAGGCCGTCGCAGAGGTCGCTGGGCTTGGTGAACTGGTTGGCGCCCGCGCCGCCCAGCGACACCGCCAGCGTGCCGGTGGGCTGGGTGCCGCCGTTGGTGATGGTGAGGGTGGCGGCCGTGCTGGTCCCGCCGGTGGGCACCAGGCCGAAGCCCGCCGAGGCGGGGCTTGCTTGAAGAAGCGCGCGGGTGGTCGCGGTGCCCAGGATGCCCCCCTTGCCCACGCCGTGCGAGTCGCGGACCACCAGCGACGCCGACTTCGTGCCCGCGCCCAAGGGCGACATGGTCACGCCCACCGGGCAGGTCGCCCCGGCCTCCAGCGTGTCGCCGGAGCAGCCGTCGGTGGTCACCCGGAAGGCCCCCGCCGCCGGGCCCTCGATGGAGATGGTCAGGGGCCCCGACTTCCCGCCGATCTGGTTCTTCACGGTGAAGGTCAGCTCGGCGCTCTGGACGCCGATCAGCACGGGACCGAAGTCGGACAGGGTGTCCGGGGTGACCTCGAACACGATCTCTTCCGGACCAGGGCCCGGGCAGCCGAGCAGGGCGGCCGCGGCCAGCGCCGAGACGAACAGGAGGACGTGACGATGCATGGGTGCGCCCTTGGGTAGACGGGGAGGAGGCGGCGCACTCTGCCGCGACCGAAGCCTGGCGCAAGCGAATTCGGCCGATTAAGAGGGGCTCCTCCGTGTCCGTCCTGGAGCTTCGCGACCTGTTCAAGCGCTACGGCGCGGTCACCGCCCTG
>DATBSS010000723.1:0-3715 GCA_036559665.1 Myxococcaceae bacterium | reverse complement strand
TGGAGGCGCCGATCTACCGGGCGGACTTCGCGGTGCGCGCGGTGCCCATCACCTCCGGAGGGCACCACCTGGTCCGCTTCGAGTACCGCCCGGCCAGCGCCCGGGCCGGAGCCATCCTCTCGGCGCTGGCGGCGGCGGTGGCGATCTCGCTGGCGGCGCTCCGGAGAAGGCCGAGCCGCGCGCTACCGCCTCACCGGTAGGACGTCACAGGTAGAAGTAGATCCGCGCCGTGGCGGCCATCGACAGGTTCGCGGTGCTCTTCAGGTCCGGCAAGCCGGCGCGGAGGCCCAGGTCGAGGAACGGGCGGTCGCCGGAAGCGATGGTGTAGCCGAGGAGGGCGGACACCGGGAGGCTGTAGGTGGCCACGTCGGAGAAGCTGGGCAGCCGGAATTCGCCGCCGACCCCCACGTACAGCGAGTCCCCGAGGTTGACGGTCACGCCCGCGGGCACCGAGAGCCCGATGGTGGTCGCCGGCAGGAGGCCGACCAGGGCGTGCGCGCCCACGTCGAGCGCCAGGATGTTCCCGGCGTGGATCCGGAGCGGCACGCCGAGCTGCAAGCCCGCGGACTTCACCTGGCCGAAGAGCGAGAGGTCCGCGCCGGCCCGGAAGCCCAGCTCCAACGGGCCGCCGTGGATCAACCGGAGCAGCGCGCCGATCGCGGGGTCGTGCAGGTTGGGATCCACCGTCTGGAAGATGGGCCCCGCGAACAGCTCGAGCTCGTCGGTGATGCCGAACTTCATCGGCAGGAGCACCTGGTAGACGTTGGCGCCGGAGGCGAACAGCACGCCCGGCTCGGCGCCCAGCAGCAGGTTGAAGTTGCCCACCGTCAGCGGGCGCGCGGTGGTGGCCACGGCGAGCCGGGGCCCTCCGTCCGAGGCATGGGCATGGAGGGGAGCGACGGCGATGGCGGTGGCGAGAAGGAGCACTGCGGCCGGCAGGTGGAGCTTCACGGGGGGCCTCCGAAGTTGGGGGCCTCACCTAACTTCCGCGCAATACCGCGACAACCCAAATTCGACACCCGGGCATCGCCGCGCTGCGCCAGCGCGGGCGTTTCAGATCGCAGGCACGAGCAGGGCGCGCACCTCGGCCTGCGGCATCACCTTGAGCGGCCGGCGCAGCTCGACGAGCGCGGGCGCGTTGGTGGAGATGATGGCGCCGTCCTGCTCCAGCAGCGCGGAGCCGGTGGCGAGGAAGAGGTACCCGCCCTGGTCGAAGCTCGCCTCGTGGCGGGCGGCCAGCCGGCGCTCGCGGCCCTCGCGCAGCCAGGCGCGGCGGCGGTCGTGCTCCAGGTGGCGGAAGTGCGGGTGCACCCGGACGTGGGCGTCCAGCCGGCGCTCGCAGAACAGCCGCCACAGCCGCTCCCGCAGGATGGAGTCGGTCTCCATCGCCAGCAGGAGCGCCCGCCGGGGGATGCGCACCAGCATGGAGGAGGTGGCGGTGCGGACGGTGGCGGTCCGCGGCTCGCCGGTGAGCGCCCCCATCTCCCCCGCCATGGAGCCGGAGCCGATCTCGTCGATGATGTGCTCCTCGCCGTCGCGCTCGATCACCACGTACGCGGCGCCGCGCGCCAGCACCAGGACCTCGTCCCCCAGCTCCGCCTGCTTGAACAGCGGCGACCCCGCCGGCCGGACCTGCAGCTCCGAGGCGGACGCCAGCGTGTACAGGGTGGCCGGGGCGAGGCCCGCCAGCATCGGGACCTCCTGGAGCCGGCGGAGGATCTCCCCCGGCCGCGGGAAGCGGGCGAGGACGGCGTCGCGGATCCGCGCCAGCTTCTGGCGGACGACCTGGCCGGCCATGGAGGCCAGCGCCGCCAGCGTCACCGGCACCAGGGTGAGCAGGCCGTGGCCCTCGCCGTAGCCGCGGTTCGCCTCCACGAAGAAGCGCGCCGCCGGGCGATCGCAGCGCTGCCAGTAGGAGCGCTCCGCCTCGGTGTCGCGGGTCTTCCAGCCCACCTGGCGCACCAGCGGATTCGCCGGGTCCACCCGGTCCAGGCCGAACTCGCCGGCCAGGTCATTCATCAGCTGGAGCATCTGGGCGGGGACCTCCGCGCCGGCGCGGGGGAGCACCGAGTCAGGGAAGTGCTTGGCGAACAGCGAGTAGCTGGAGGGGTGGACCAGCGAGCCCAGGTAGAAGGCGCGGCGCCCCGGGTGCGAGAGCAGGTACGCCAGCCCATGCTTGAGGCCGAAGCGGGTGTTGGAGTTCGCCCCGCGGTAGGCGCGCATGGTGCCGGCCTCGGCGCGGAACACCGCCACCGGCTCGCCGTTCATCTCGCGCTCGAAGACGTGCAGCGCGAAGTACCCCACGATGACGCCCGCCTCGTCGCGGTGGACGAGGATCCGCGTCCTCTCCGCCTTCGACAGCACCACGTACCGGGCGAAGGCCTCCCGGGAGACCCCGTCGAACACCTCCACCTGGATGCGGTAGAGCGCGGTGACGAGCGCCTCCCGCTCGGCGGAGGTGAGCTGGCCGGGAATCACGACCTCGGAGCTGGCGATGCGTGGCATGGCGGGGCGTTGAGCAATCGCCATACCGGGCAGGGACGCCCGTGGAGTCGCGGGCTTGCGGGCCGGGCGCGCTCGCTCCGGCAGTTGCTGACAGACGCTGTCGCGTTTGAGGACAACGCAGGAGGCGGCGCGTCGCGTCGCGGCGTCTCACCTCCTGCCCTGCCGCCCTACGCCCGGCAGAGGAACGCCGCGCTGTCGTGCAGGCGGAGCGCGCCGGCGATGCCGATGGCGGCGCCCCCGGCGGCGGTGGTGAGCGAGGCAGGAAGGCCCCGGAGGAAGGTGGCGCGGTCCTTCAGTCCGGAGGCGTCGAACTCCGCATCCGGCACCACGCGCGCCACCGGGAGCCCCAGGCGCGCCAGCAAACGCTCCATCGAGCGAACGCTGAAGTAGTTGACGTGGGGAGGCGTCCGGCTGGCCTGGTAGAGCTGCTCCAGCGGCGTCCGGACTCCGGCGCGGGCCAGCGCGGACGCCATCCGGTACATCACGCCTCCGGAGACGGGCACCTTGATCACCGCGAAGCGGAGGTCGGGCCGGAGCGCGTCCAGCAGCTCGGAGAGCCAGTCCTCCATCCGCTCCGGGGCGATGTGCTCCACCACGTCCAGCAAGGTCACCACGCGCGGGCGGAAGCGGAGCTTCTGCACCGCCGCCGACGGGCGCCAGGGGTCGTCGATGTGGACCGCGTCGATGCCCAAGGCCGCCAGCGACTCCATGGAGGTGCCGGAGGTGTCCGCGCCGGCCAGCCGCGAGAAGCCCGCGTCGCGCGCGGCCTCCAGGAACCATCCCCGGCCGCAGCCGTAGTCCAGCAACCCGTCCAGGGGGCCGGAGGAGGCGGCGGCCTCCGCCCGCAGCGCGTCCAGCAGCGCCCGCGCCTGCCGCCGGCGCGTCACTTCCAGCGACCCGAGGTACGAATCGGTGGAGTCCTGGAGGAGGAAGTCGCCTCCCGCCGGGGGTGGACCCGGGAAGTCCGCCACCCGGTGGCCGCAGGCGCGGCAGCGGCGGACCTTCACCCGCGGGGTGGTGAGCTCCGCCCGCTCCCCGAGGTCGCCCAGGCACGCCGGACAGGCGTTCGTCGAGCGGTCCGCCGCGGAAGTAGAAGTTGCCATCCCCTGTGCTCTCATCCCTGCCGATGGTCGTCCGGATTGCCGCGGTGGTCCTGGTCCTGGCTGGCGTCTGGGCCCGGTGCGCCAACTTCCGGACGGTGTTCCCCGCC
>DATBSS010000722.1:0-24434 GCA_036559665.1 Myxococcaceae bacterium | reverse complement strand
GGCCTGCACCAGGTGCGGGCCGGCGGAGATCGCGGCGGTGTCGATCGCGTCATGCGACGACGCGACCGTCTCCTTTTGAGGCTCGTCGGAGGTCGGCGAACAGGCGGCGAGGGAGGTGAGGACGGCAAGCGGCAGGGCCAGAAGCCGAGCACGGGGCTCGAACGCAGCACGCAAGAACATGGAAGGGTTCCCCGGGAAAGGCGCGCACTCAAACACCAAGTCGGGTCGGTCTACAAGAGGACAAATTACAGGGCCGTTTGCAGCGAGCTGGACACTCCAACCGCGACGCGGTGCGCGCCGTGCTGGTGGTGCAGCTTTCGAACGTGGGTGTAGCGGAGCCTGATATCCCGGGCGCCCATGGTGCGGCTGAAGGTCCGGACGAAGCTGATCCTGCTGGTCGCGGTGTGCGTCCTCCCGGCGCTGCTGGACGCGGTGGGGCGCGCGCAGCTGGTCTACGGCAAGTTGATCGACCTGGTGTCCGTGCAGATGGACCTGGCGGAGCGCACGTTCGCGGGCGATCTGCACGAGGACGTGGAGGGCATCCGGCGCACCCTCCAGGTGGCGGGGGCGGATCCGCGCCTGCAGCGCGACCTCATGCTGGGCGACGACGGGGACGCGCGGCGGCTGCTGGCGTCGCTCGGGCGGGACATGGAAGGCGCGGCGTTCATGCTGGTGGACAACGCCGGCCACCTGGTGGGCTCCAGCCAGGGCCTGGGCGCGGAGCTGGGCTCGGGGGCGAACCACCGGGAGCTGGAGCCGGTCCTGGGCGGGGCCGAGGCGACGCTCCTCCCGTTCACCATCGAGGGCCAGCGCCGGTACGCGGTGGTGGTGGCGGAGCCGGTGGAAGGCCTGGACGGCCTGACCCGGCTGGGCACGCTGCTCATGGTCCGCCCGGTGGGCGCCGGGTACCTGGACCACCTGAAGGAGCGCGCCGGCGGCGACTGGTCGCTCCAGGTGAACGGAGAGGTGATGGCTACCAGCGCCAGGCACCCGCGGCCGAGGATCCAGCGCGTCCTCGAGAGCGGCGTATCGGTGGGGCGCGACCGCGGCCGCTACTACACGGTCAAGGCGTTCCAGCCGCCGCTCTTCCAGCGCGAGGGCCAGGCGGTGGAGGTCACCATCTCCCAAGACATCACCGCGCTGCGCGCGTCCGCCAACCGGGAGCTGCTGGTGTCGGTCGGCATCCTGCTGGCCGCCACCGGGGTGGCGCTGCTGCTGTCGCGCGCCACCGGCAACCGGATGGTCCAGTCCATCGAGCGGATCGGCGCCGCGGCGGCGTCGCTGAAGACGGGCGAGTACCGGCCCGCGGAGGTGGTGCGCACTGGCGACGAGCTGGAGGCGCTGGCGGGGGCGTTCAACCAGGCGCTGCATGGGTTGAAGGAGCGGGACCAGCTCAAGGACGCCTTCGGCAAGTACGCCAACCGGCACGTGGTGGAGCTGGTCACCCAGGGGAAGAAGATCGAGCTGGGCGGAGAGACCATCCCGGTGACGGTGTTCTTCGCCGACATCCGCGGCTTCACCACCATCAGCGAGAAGATGGAGCCGAGGCGGCTGCTCGACTTCCTCAACCTCTACTTCCGGGAGATGGTGGGCTGCGTGATCGCCGAGGGCGGCGCGGTGGACAAGTACATCGGCGACGCGATCATGGCGGTCTTCGGCGCGCCGGTGCCGGAGCCGGACGACGCGCTGCGGGCGGTGCGCGCCGCGCTCCAGATGCGCGCCCGGCTGGCCTCGCTCAACGAAAGCTTCGCCGAGCGCGGCCTGCCGCAGATCCGCTTCGGCCTGGGCATCCACTCCGGGACGGTGGTGGCCGGGCACATGGGCCACTCGGAGCGGCTGGAGTACACCGTGATCGGCGACCCGGTGAACGTCGCCTCGCGGCTGGAGAGCATGACCAAGGAGCTGCAGGTGGACATCCTGCTCTCCGAGGACACCTTCCTGAAGGTCCGCGACCGGGTGGAGGCGGAGCCCCTGCAGCGGATGGCGGTGCGCGGCCGCGCCCAGGAGATCCTGGTGTACCGCGTGGTCCGGCTGTTGGAGCCGGAGACCACCGCGGCCGCGTAGACGCCGTCCGCGCTACTGCTCGCGCTTGCCCGGCTTGTCCTTCTCGTCCTTCTCCTGCTTCGCCTGGCCTGGAGGGACGCCGTGCGGGTTGCCCGCCGCGGGCGGCGCGGCCACCGCGGGAGATCCCACCGGACGCCCGGCCACGGGAGGCGCGCCCACCGGACGGCTCGGCGCGGGGGGCGGCGTGGCAGCGGCCGGGGTCGGCTGGCCACCGAACGACATCGAGCTGGGCACCGACTGGCCACCGAACCCCTGGGGCTTGGGCGCGGAGTCCGGCGTCTGGCCGGGCGGCGGGCGGCCGATCGCCGTTGGCGGAGCGCTCACCGGACGCCCGAACGCGGGCGGCGGAGGAGCGGCGCTGGGGGGCGCACCCACCGGGCGGCCGTAGGCCGGAGGCGGAGCACCCACCGCGGACGGAGGAGCAGCGGCCGCAGCCGGGGGCGCGGTCATCGCAGTTGGCGGCGGCGCGCTCATGGCTGGAGGGGCACCCACCGGGCGGCCGTACGCCGGAGGCGGAGCGCCCATCGCGGCGGGAGGCGCGTTCATCGCAGCCGGCGGTGGCGCGCCCATGGCAGGCGGCGCACCCACCGGGCGACCATACGCCGGAGGCGGAGCGCCCATCGCGGCCGGCGGCGGCGCACCCATGGCGGGCGGGGCGCCTACGGCGCGGGCAGCGGGCGGAGCGACGCGGACCACTGGCGCCTGCGAGGCAGCCAGGTGCGGCGCGACCGGGACGGCGGTGCGGATCATCTGCCCGTTCTGGGTCACGCCGGGCGGCGCGTACACAGTGGCGTTGCCGCCGCCGCCCGCCTCCACCCTCAGGCCGGCGCGGATCACCGGCGGCGCGCTCACCGCCACCGCGGGGTGCGTGCCCAGCGGGGCGGGGACGATGATGCCGGGGCGCGAGCCGGGCGGCGGCGGGATGAACACGCCGTTGGGGCCGTCGCAGCGGTGGCCGTGGTAGCCGGGACGAGCGTCGACCACGCGGACGGTGACGTACCGCGGCGGCGGGACGAACATCACGCCCGGCGGGCTCCAGTGGCCGGCCACGAAGATCACCAGCCCGTCGCGGTTCTCGTAGTACGGCGAGACCCAGGCGTACCGCGCCCGCGGCGGCGCCACCCAGTGCCCGCGCGCCCACACCCACCCGTCATAGTCGTCCCAGGTCCAGTACCCGCCCACCCAGACGGCCCCGTAGTACGGCGACGGCGGCGGCGGCTCCCACCGCATCGGCGGCGGCGCCCAGTAGACGGCGACGGGCGGGGGCGCGCCGATCGGCGGCTCCACGTCCACCGCCCAGTAGTCGTTGTCGTCCTGGTACTGGGACACGGGCGCAGGCTGGTAGGCCGGCTCCGGCGGCGGCACGTAGGCCGGCTGCGCAGGGGGCGGCACGTACGCCGGCGGCGGCGTGCGGTAGACGGCCCGCGACGGGACCACGATGCAGGCCGACATCGACATCACGGCCGCGACTCCCAAGATGCGCTTCATGATTCCCTCCAGATTCGTTCGGCCCTTCGACGTCCACTTCGACGCAGTGCGCGGCGGAGTATTCATTGCAGGACTCGGGGGTCGCAACGCCGCGCGTCAGCGCGACGGCTTGAGCTGCGCGTGCGTGGAGACGCTCTGGCCGGCGTGGAACCGGCGCGTCCAGGGGCGGTAGCCCTTGAGCAGCACCTCCACCTCCAGCTCCGCCTCGGGAGCGAAGGGGCTGGAGCGGTCCACCGGGGTGACGCCGAGCGAGACGCCGTTGACGTGCACCGCCGCGCCGCTCGGCTTGCTGGTGATCTGGAGCCGCGCCGGCTCCGGGTCCGAGGTGGCCTGTTGCTGCACCGGCGCCGGGGTCACCGGGGCCGGGTCCGGCGTGGGGCCCTGCCGAATCGCCCACACGGTCGCTCCCGTCACCAGCGCCGCCACCACCACCGCCAGGCCCACGATCAACGGCCGGCTCGACCGCTTCGGACCGGCGGGCGCGGCGCGCCGGACGGTGGGATCAAGCGCGCCTTGCTCCCCCTCCGCGGCGCCCTCCAGGGAGACCTGGCCGTCGCGGTTGAGGATCCAGCGGCCCGGCTCGCGGCGCTCTCCGCCCACCGGCTGGGCCGGCGGCACCGGGGCATTCAGCTCGGCGAGCTTCGGCTCCGCGGCCTTCCGGACCGGCCGGTGCTTGGGGACGGCCGTGTCGGTCTCCGCGTCCGGCGCGGCCACGGTCGGTCGCGCGGGGGGCGGCGCCGGGGTGGGGGCGCGGCCGGCGAGCGGACTGGGGATGGGCTGGGGTGTGAGCTCCATCGTCGGGAAGTAGGGGGCGAGGCGCTCGAGCGCAGGGGCCGCTTCGGCCGGCTGCGCGACCAGCCGGCCTCCCACGTCGAGTTGCTTCCCGCTGACCGGCGCGAAGTCGGAGGACAGCTCGTGCGGGTCCTTGTCCGGGGGCGGCGCGTAGGCGGACGGGTCGAGCAGGGTCTCGGTGTTGGTGCGCTCCTCGGGCGACTCGATCTCCGGCGCGGTGTTGGGCGAGGTGACGGAGACCTCCTGCTGCGGTCCGTCCTCCCGCTGGAACCTCGGCGCCGTGATCGAGGGAAGCGGGGCCCCCGGGCGATCCGGCTTCGTCTCGTCCTTCTTCTTGCCCATGCGAGCCGCCCCTTCTTACAACCTTTCTGTGCTATCGCTGGCGCCTCACTTTCGATTTGGGGGGACGACATGAAGTGGTTCGCGCTGATGCTGTGCCTGGTGCCCGCGCTGGCCCTGGCGGACGACGCCAAGCCCGAGGTCCTGGCCGCCAAGATCGCCACCGGCGTGAAGGACCGCGAGGCCGAGGGCGAGGGCGCCTCCTTCAAGGCCGACGCCGGCAAGCTCTACTGCTGGACGAAGGTGAAGGGCCCGGAGGGGAGCAAGATCACCCACGCCTGGTACAAGGGCGACCAGGAGATGAGCAAGGTGGAGCTGACGCTCAAGCACGCCACCATGCGCACCTGGAGCTTCAAGACCATCACCCCGGACATGAAGGGCGACTGGCGGGTGGACATCCTCGGCCCGGACGGGGCGGTCCTTCAGTCGGTGAAGTTCACGATCGAGGGGTGACGTCCAGGAGGTCGAACGGCAGCATCCGCTTGGCCTCTTCCCAGCCGGCCTCCAGCGCCTCGGCGCTGGGGGCGCCCATGTTGACGATGCCGTAGCGGAAGCTGCCCACGTCCTGGTCGTGCTGCGACAGCCGCTCGCCGGCGTGAGCCAGGAGATTGACGATGGTGCCGGGCCACCGCTCCTTCACCTTCTGGATCTGCTCGCCGGACGGCACCGACCGCACCTTCGCGTCGGTGAACCGCCGCAGCACGAAGCTGGCGGCGGCGCGGTCCTTCCCCTCGCCGCGGGTCCAACGCGCCGGCTCGCCCAGCGCGAGGCGGATCTGCACGTCGAAGGACGAGGTCCCGTCCACGCGCTCGTAGAGGTCGCAGAACTGGTACGACATCCGCGGGTTGATCTCGATCAGGTGGATCCGCCCGGTGGATGGGTCGTGGAACAGCTCCACGTTGAAGCAGGTGTTGTCCAGGCCGGAGCGCCGGATCACCTTCGCCACCACCTCGCCCATCCGCGCCTGCACCTCCTGCGGCAGCGGGCTGGGGTACTGGAACCGGGAGAAGCTCATCGTGCCCGGGTAGAAGAAGGAGTGGACCACGCCCTGGATGGTGACCTCGCCCCGCTGGACGAAGCCGTCCACGGTGACCTGGTCCCCGGAGAGCGGGGACTCCGCCACGAAGTAGTGCGCCGCCACCGTGCCGTCGGTGTAGCGGTCCAGCAGTTGCTGGAACGGGCGCAGGAGCAACAGCTTCTGGATCCGCTCCTTGAGCGTGAAGCTGAGCAGCGCGCGCCGATCCTCCGGCGTCCGCACCATCTGCGCGCGGATGGACATGGTGCCCTTCACCGGCTTGAGGAAGTACGGGTAGCGCAGCCGCCGGGGCATGTCGCTGGAGAAGGGGTTCACCGGTTCGAAGTCCGGGGTGGCCTCCGGTGCCGCCTCGCGCTGGATCTCCCGGCTGATCAGCTTGTGGCTCAGCTTCACCACCGGCCCCATCCCGGCGCTGGGCAGGCCCAGGCGCTCCGCCACGCCGGCCGCCAGCATCGAGCCCGGGTAGTCGCCGGTCCCCACCACGCCGTGAAGCCCCGCGCCGCGGAAGCGGGCGGCGGTGCGGTCCATCCACCGGTCCACGTCGAAGGTGAGGATGGTCCAGGGCGTCAGCCCGTTGATCAGCTCCTCGCCCGCGAAGATCACCTCGTGCGAATCGCGGATGGCGGGCCTGGCCAGCGCCTCGCGGTCCCACGCGTTCGGGCACAGCACCAGCACGCGGCTCACTTCAGGCCGACCTCCTGGAATGCGGAGGCGATCAACGCCTGGAGGTAGGCGCGCTCGGCGGCGGGGAGCTCCCGCGCCTCGTCGTCCCAGCTCAGGTCCATGCACTCGCCGCGCACCAGGTCCAGCATGTACTTCCGATCGCCCAGGAGCACTCCACAATTCGACGTCGTGCTGCGCGCCGGACGCCCCGCCCACAGCACCAGCGACGGCTCGCCGCGCGGGGCCAGCAGCGCGTCGCCGAAGCCCGGCCGCGGGTCGTCGATGCCCAGCAGGTCCAGCACCCCGGGCAGGACGTCGAAGTGCGAGGCCCAGGGCACCTCGGCCGGCGCCAGCTTCGGGTGGCGCATCGCCAGCGGCACGTTCACCTGCTCCTTCACGATGCCGCTGCCGTGCGAGCGGTACCCGAGCGCGCCGAAGGACTGCCCGTGGTCCGCGGAGACGATCAAGAGCGGCGGCCCGCGGCGCCGCTCGAACGCCGCCGCCAGCTCCGCCGCCAGTGCGTCCGCCTCCTCCAGCGCGTCCAGGTAGCGGCCCAGGTCCTCCTGCGCGTCGAACCGCGAGAAGCGCGCCGGGTCCTCCACGACGTAGGGCAGGTGGGCGTTGGCGGTGTGGACGTGGAGGAAGATCGGCCCGCTCCGCTCGGGTCCCAGCGCCAGGTCCAGCCCGCGGTCCAGCAGCGCCCGGTCGCGCCCGCTCCCCAGCTCCCGCCGGTCGATCGCCGCGTCGAACCCCGCCTTCGCCAGAAGCTCGTCCAGGCCGTAGTGCGCGGTGCGGTACGGCGTCAGGTAGGCGGAGCGGTACCCGGCGGCGCGCAACAGCGGCAGGGCCGGGCTGCGGAGCGTGGCGTACTCGCCGCCGTAGAGGACCTGGTGGGCCTCGTTGGTCATCGGGCAGGGGGAGAAGTGGTGCCGCACGCGCACGCCGCCCCGGGCCACCGCTTCCAGGAACGGCATCTGCGCCGGCCCGCCGTGCAGCGACGCGTGCGCGCGCCCGAGCGACTCGATGGTGATCAGCAGGACGTCGCTGCCGGCGGCCGCGCCGCGCGCCGGGCTGGGCCTGGGCGGCCGGGGGGAGAGGACGAGCCGGGCGGCATGCTCGGGGCGGGGGGTGAAGCCGCGCACCGCGGGGAGGCGGCGCGCCCGCACGAAGCCGGCGGAGACGCTGGGGCCGGCCGGGCCGCGCAGGTTCAGCCCCAGCGCGGCGGCGAGCGCCACCGCCGCGGCGGCGTGCAGCGCGGGCGCGCCGGCCCACAGGCCCGCGCCAGCGAGGGCGGCCGCCAGCGGCCACGCGGCGAGCGAGCGGCGCGCGGGCGGCGGCGCCAGGGCCAGCATCGGCGCCATCGCCGCGGCGCACAGCAGCGCGGCGGGCGCGGCCGCGGGGCGGGGGAGCGACGGCGCCACCAGCGCCACCGCCACCAGGGGCGGCGCGGCGAGGAAGGGCGCGTGCGCGCGGAGGAAGTCGCGGGCGAAGGAGACCTCGGACAGCTCGCGGTAGAGGACGGGGACGACGATGGAGCGCACCCCGGCCACCCCCATCTCGATGGAGTAGACGCGGAACAGGACCGCGTCCAGCCACAGCCCGGCGAAGAAGAGGGCGCCCAGCGAGGCGGCGGCGGCGCCCGCCCAGGGGCTGAGCGCGCCCAGGCCGCCCACCGCGGCCACCGCGGCGGCGATCGACGCCGCGTCCACCGCGGAGAGCCCGACCCGCACCCGCCGCTGGAGCTTGATCGCCTCCACCAGCGCGGCGCCGAACGCGGCGGCGGCGAAGGCCGCGCCCAGCGCGAGCGCGCGGTCGATCACGGCACCGGCTCCGGCGCCACGAACAGCCGCGTGAAGCCCGCCGCGTACCCCAGGTTCAGCAGGAGCAGGCCGGAGATCGCCGCCGGACCCCAACCCCAGGTCGCCGCCAGGACCAGGCCCGCGGCCGCCGCGATCGCCCACTCCACGAACGTGACCGCGCGGGCGTGGCGGCGCACCTCCCAGTAGGAGAGGGGGCTGACGAAGCGCCGCTGGGAGAAGGGCAGGAAGTGGCGATGGGCGTCCACCCCGTGGACCGGGATGTCGCAGAGCGCGTGCAGCAGCGCGCTGGCGAAGAAGGCGGCCACCACCGGCTCCCGCGCCAGCGCGCCCGCGGCCAGGCCCGCCGCCGCCATGGGCAGCGAGTGCATCATGTGGATGAGGTTGGACCAGAACGGCTTCTGGTAGTGCACGCGCCAGATCTCCTCCGCCGGCGTGCCGCGGAGCTTCTCCTGGAAATAGAGCCAGACGATGGGCAGGTCCGGGAGCACCGCGCCCGCCACCGTCGCCGCCACCACCGCCGGCGGGCCGTGCCGGGCGAAGAGGGCGACGTTGAGCACGGCGTGACCGGGGGTCCGCATTCGCGGCGGAGGTTACGTCAGTCGAGCCCGAGGTTGACCAGCAGCATGTCCCACCGTCCGGTATACCAGAGCCAGATCCCGCTCCCGGCCGCCCCGAAGAGCGCCAGCATGAGCAGCCGCCGGGGCCAGCGCGATCGGCGCCTCACAGGGGCCGGGCGGCGGCCCGTGGACTCGTCCAGCGGATCGTCGTAGGTCGCCTCGGTCTGCGGCTCACCGTACCGGTCTTCGTCACTGAGCCGGTATCGCTCGTCGTCGTCGCCGTCCGGCTGGTACCGCTCGTCGTCGTCCTCCGTGCGGGTGCCGTACCGGTCGTCCCGGGGCCGGTCGCCGTACGCCCCGCGCACGTTCGTCGGCTCGTCCAGGACGGCCGGGGCGCCCTGGCTCTCGTCCTCGGGGTATGGGTCCTCTTCGGGCTCCTGCTGCTCCTCGAACCCGTACCGCTCCTCGTCCGACGTCAGGCGCCGCGGGTTCGCCGGGGCGCGCGTCTGGTCCTGGCTCGTCGACGGCGGCGTCGGGTACGGATCGCCCACGCTCCGCTCGTCGGTGACGACGCCCGACTCCGACTCCTCCTCGAAGAACCCTTCCTCCGGATCCTCCTGGAAGAACGCCGCCTCCGGGTCCTGGGCTTGCTCCACCTCGGGCTCGGTCGTGCTGCGGGGCGCGCGGAGGACGGTCTCCTGGTGCGCCACCGCCGGCGGCTTGGGTGCCGGCCGGTTGGGCGTCACCCGGCGCGCGGGCGGCGGGCGCGGTGGCGGCGGCGGGCGCGGCGCGGTGTCCGGCTCGGGCGGCGGCACCGGGGCCACCGCGGCGGCCTCCGCTCGGGGAGGAGGCGCGGCGGGCGCCGGCGGGGGCGCATCCGGCCACACGTCGAGCGCGACGCTGAGCAGGTCCGCCGGCGCGGAGATCTCGGACACCTCCGACTTCTCGCGCTTGCCGCGCCCGCGCGGCTTCAGCCCCGGGGCCACCAGGCGGCCGGACGGGTCCAGCTCCACGCCGCCGCCCTCGTAGTCGTTCGCCAGCGACGCGGCCTGCTCCGCCGCCGCCCCGTCGCCCCGGTACTCCCAGGGGTCGGCCATCTCGGTGGGCTTGCGGTCCAGGGGCTTGCGCTCCGGAGGAGGAGGCGGCGCCGGCTTCGCGGGCGGCCTGGCCGCGGCGGGGGGCGGAGCGGGTGGCGGGCCCGGCGGCGGCGTGGTCTCGCCCGGAGGGATCTGGATGCGTTCGGAGACCGTCTCGGAATCGCCCTCCTTGGAGCGGGTGCGCGCGAACGGGCCGGACCGCCGCGCCTCCTCGAAGCTGGGCGCGGTGATCTTCCCCGAGGGGGGCGTCACCTTCGGCATGTCCAGCAGCGTCCGGCCCTCGCCCTCCCGCACGTGGGTCTTGGCGAACGGCCCGGTGGTCGCGGCCTCCGCGAAGCTGGGCGGCGGCATCCGCGCCGCCGGCACCTGGTCCGACGACTTGAACGTGGGCGCGGTGATGGAGATGGCCAGCTGGGTGGGCGGCTCCGGCGGCAGCTCCAGATGGGCCAGCTCCACCTGGGTCCGCGTGGTCGTCGTGGTCGGTGCCACCGCGGCCGACGCGATCGGCGTGGGCCGCTCGTCGTCGAAGCTCGGAGTCGGCGGTGGCGGCACCGACTTGCGGCGAGGGGGACCACTCATGGGGGCTGTGCCTTTGTACACCGGCAACGTCACCTGCGCCCCCGAGGTGCGCGTGGGCCAACAGCGCACATTCTGCGACGCGCCCTGGCTTGACCGTCCGGACAGCAGTCAGGTAGACGCGCCGCCCCCTCTCATTGGGAGCTCTCGATGCGCATCCAGTTGCCCCTCCTTGCCGCCGCCGTCTTCGCCCTCGTCTCCTGCGCCCCCCCGGCCAGCGATCCGACCAACACCGACACGCCGATGTCCTGGGAGGAATTCCAGGGGCTGGCGTACCAGGAACCGGACACCGGCATCTTCGTGATGAACGGTGACGAGATCCACGAGGACCTCGCGCAGCTCCGCACCGCCTACGACAAGTACGTCTCGGAGTTCGACGTGGTCGGCACCACGCGCGACAACCTCTGCGTCAACCGGGTGGGCAGCTCGGACGACAAGTGGAGCTCCTCCGTCCAGAACAACATCACCTACTGCGTGAGCTCCAGCAGCTTCGGCTCCCGCTACAACTCGGTGGTGAGCGCGATGGCGTCCGCCGGCTCCGCCTGGCACTCGGCCGCCAACGTCACCCTCGTGCACGTCACCTCGGCGGACTCGAACTGCTCCCGGAGCACCACCAGCGTGGTGTTCAACGTCCGCCAGGTCAATTCCGGCGGCCAGTACCTGGCGCGCGCCTTCTTCCCGTCCACTAGCCGCAGCGGCCGCGAGGTCCTGATCGACTCCACCGCGTTCGGCAGCATCAGCCCGTACACGCTGGCCGGCATCCTGCGCCACGAGCTGGGCCACACCCTGGGCTTCCGCCACGAGCACACCCGCCCCGAGGCCGGCACCTGCTTCGAGAACTCCAGCTGGCGCGCGCTGACCACCTACGACTCGGCCTCGGTGATGCACTACCCGCAGTGCAACGGCTCCAACAACGGCGACCTGAACCTGACCACCAAGGACAAGAGCGGCGCCAAGGCGCTGTACCCGTAGTCGCCGCTCCGCAGACTTGATGGGCCTGGTGGCCGTCTACTTCGATTGGTAGACGGCCATCACGTCCTTGAGGAGCTTGAGCGCCTCGTCCTTCGGGCGCTGGAAGGCGTTGCGGCCCATGATGGAGCCGAAGCCGCCGCCGTCCTTGATGCCCTTGATCTCCTCCATGATGGCGCCGGTCTCCTTCGCCTCGCCGCCGGAGAAGATGACGATCCGCTTCCCGTTGAACGCGGACTGCACCACGTGCCGCACGCGGTCCGGCAGGGTGGCCACCGGGATCTTGAACTTCTCGTAGACCTTCTTGGCCTCCGCCTGCTCGATGAAGTCCTTGGGCGGCTTCACCTTGATCACGTGGGCGCCCATCTGGGCGGAGATCTGCGCCGCGTAGGCGCACACGTCGACCGCGGTCTCGCCGTCCTTGGAGATGCCGGCGCCGCGCGGGTAGGCCCAGAGGACGGTGGGCAGGCCGTGCTCCTTGGCCTCCAGGATCAGCCCGCGAAGGTCTTCATACATCTCGTTCCGCTGGCCGGAGCCCGGGTAGATGGTGTAGCCGATAGCCACGCACCCCAGCCGGACCGCGTCCTTCACCGACGCGGTCACCGCCGAGCACGGCTTGTCGATCTTGGCCAGCGTGTCGGAGTTGTTGAGCTTGAGGATCAGCGGCACCTCGCCGGCGTACTTCGCCGCGCCCGCCTCCAGGAAGCCGAGCGGCGCCGCGTAGGCGTTGCAGCCGGCGTCGATGGCGAGCTGGAAGTGGTAGTCCGGGTCGTAGCCGGCGGGGTTGGGCGCGAACGAGCGGTGGGGGCCGTGCTCGAAGCCCTGGTCCACCGGGAGGATCACCATCTTGCCGGTGCCGGCCAGCGTGCCGTGGTTGAGCAGGCGGGCCAGGTTGGTGAGGACGCCGGGGCTGTCCGACGAGTACCACGAGAGAATCTGCTTGACGCGATCGCTATAGGGCATGGGGCCCTCCTATCAAGGGTGCGCCTGGCCGGCCAGCGGCCACGCGCCAGTGCAAGTGTTCACGGCTTCTCTTCGACAATCAGTGGCCACGAGCCCATGGGTTGGCCCGCGACGCGGACGAGCAGCTGGAACTTCCCGCCGGCGCGGGCGGGTGTCGGGTCCCAATCGACCAGGTACTCCACCTCGTCGGTGGTGGCGCCCTTGAACACCAGCTCGCCGTTGGCCGTCATCGCGGTGTCGCCGCGCGGGTCCAGCACCGCCAGCTCGATGGAGGCGTTCACCTTCTGCGGGCACTTCACCTTCACCAGCGAGCTGAACTTCTCGGTGGTGAGCGGGTTGCCCCGCAGCGCCACGCTGGTGAACGGCTGCACCGGCTGCTGCCCGCCCGCTCCGCGGACGAACTGCTTTCCGAACTGCACCCTGGTCACCGAGTAGGCCGCGTCCGCCGGGCGGGTCGCGGACGGGCCGGGGGGCGGGGCGTCCGCCTTGGGCTTCTGCAGGCCGTCCGCCTTGGGGACCTCCCCCATGCTCGGCAGCGTGAAGCTGGGCACCTTCACGGGCGGCTTCTTCTTGGGCGGCGCCGGATTCCCGGCGAAGGCGACGGCGGAGAGGCAGAGGAGGAGACCGGCCGGGAGGGAAGGGCGCATGGCCCTTTGGAGTCTACGCCTGACCGGGGGCGAGGGAGCGCCGGTACAGGCGGTACACCTTGGTCCGCCGGGCCCCGAAGTCCTCCAGCCAATGATTGATGAGATCGTTGTCCTCGGCGGTCCAGCCGATCTCCCACTCGCGGTACCCCAGCCGGCGGGCGGCGCGCATGGTGTGCAGGCAGAGGGCGGCGTCCAGCCCGCGGCGCCGGTACCCGGGGCGGACGCCCATCCACAGCACCCGCAGCCTGTCGATCCGCTGGGTGGCCCAGAGCATCCGCAAGAGCCCCGCCGGGGTGAGCCGGCCGCGCGCCGTCCGGAGGGCGGCGTTGAAGTCCGGGAAGGTGAGCGAGCACGCCACCGGCTCCTCGTCCACCTCGGCGAAGTAGCAGAGCTCCGGCCGGAGGAGGGCCAGGGGCCGGAGCCGCCGGGCGATGAAGTCGAACTCCGCCTGGCTCATCGGCGCGAACTCCATGGCCGGGTCCTGGCTGGCGTCGTAGATGGCCTTCACCCGCCGCAGCTCGCGCCCCAGCTCGTGGAGCTTGAGGGGGCGGATGCGGACCGCGTCGGCCTTCTGCAGGCGCTCCGCCACCCGGATGATCTTCTCCGGCGGGGAGACGATGACCGGCAGCTGGTACGACCAGAGGTCCTTGGCCTTGGCCAGCCCGGCGCCCTCGCAGAGGCGGGCGTAGTAGGGGAAGTTGTACGGCATCATCATCGCCGGCGGGTCGTCGAACCCGTCCACCAGCACGCCGCAGTCGTGGTTGGTGGAGAGGTTGGCCGGGCCCAGCATCTCGGCCATCCCGCGCTCCGCCAGCCAGCCCGCCGCGGCGTCCACCAGCGCCTTCGCCACCTCCGGGTCGTCCGGGGCGTCGAACATCCCGAAGAAGCCGGCGCGGGCGGCGTGGAACGCGTTGTACGCCCGGTCCTCCACCGCGGCGATCCGGCCCACCGCCGCGCCGCCCTGGCGCGCGAGGAAGAGCTGGACACGGGCGTGGGCGAAGAACGGGTTCAGGTCCGGGCTGAGGAACTTCACCCGTTCAGAGACGATGGGCGGGACGAAGTGGGGATCGCCCGCGTAGAGGCGGACCTGGACCGCCACGAACTCGCGGAGGTCCTTCGGCCCGAAGCCCAGCGGCTGGATCTCGACACCGCTCACGCCTGGCGCCGCCGGAACCAGTCCAGCGTGTCCTGCATCCCGCGCTCCAGCGGGTAGACGGGCTGGAACCCCAGCTCCTCCACCGCCTGGTCGATGGCGCAGGTCCACGAGGCGGCGGACATCTCGACCAGCTTGTCGCGGGTGAGGCTGGGGGACCCGCCGAACAACGCCGCCTTGAGCTGCGCCGCAGCCAGCGCCGGCCAGCCGGCCCACTCCGGCAGCGGCAGCACCGGCAGGTCCGGCCTGCCCCAGGCGCCCGCCATGGCGTGGCAGATGTCCTCCCAGGCGTACTGCTCGCCGTCGGAGACGAAGTACACGCCCCGCTCCGGCTCCGCGCCGTCCGGGAGGAGGAGGCGCCCGCGCTCGGCGGCCGCCACCAGCGCGCCGCAGAGGTCGGCCACGTACACCACCGAGTATTCCTTGCGCCCGAAGCCGCTCTTGAGCAGCACCCCCGCGCGCAGCATGGGCAGGAAGGACGGGATCAACTCGTGCTCCTCGGGGCCGTAGACGATGGGCGGGCGCACGATCACCGAAGGGATGGCGCCACAGCGCTGCCGGACGGCGTCCTCCGCCGCCAGCTTGCTGCGCCCGTAGGCGGAGATGGGCGCCGGCGGATCCTCCTCGCGCCTCGGTTCTCCGGGCCGCGAGGGCCCCGCCGCCGCCAGGGAGGAGCAGAGGATGACCTTGGGCGAAGGAGGGCGGCGGAGCAGCGCCTCCAGCAGGCGTTCGGTGCCGCGGGCGTTCACCTCGTGGAACTCGGCCTCGTTCCGCGCCTTGGTCAGCCCGGCGAGGTGGAAGATCCAGTCCGCCTCGATGACGGCGCCGTCCAGCCCCTCGCCGGTGGACAGGTCCCCCTGCACGAAGCGCGCGCCCGCCTCGGCCAGCGCCTCTCGCGCCGAGGTGCGGCGGACCAGCGCGGTGACGGCGTGGCCGCGGCGCACCAGCAGCCGGCAGAGGTGCCTCCCGATGAATCCGCTGGCGCCGGTGACGAGAACGCGCATTCCCGGAAGCGCAGGCTAGAGCGGACGCTCGTAGATCCGGTACTTCTTGGACGGGTTTCCACCCATGGACTCGATGGCCCGGTTCACCAGGTGGTTGTCCTCCAGGGTCCAGGAGATCTCCCCGCCCTGGTAGCCCAACTCGTAGGCGATGCGGAGGGTGTCCAGGTACAGCACCGCGTCCAACCCGCGCTTGCGGAAGCCCTCCTTGACGCCCAGGGTGACCAGCCTCAGCCGCCGGATCCGCCGGGATGCCCAGAGCAGCTTCACCAGGCCGATGGGGAGCCCGAACCGGGTCAGCCGCCCGCCGGCCGCCTTCAGCGCCACGTTGGCGTCGGGCAGGGTCATCGCGAACGCCACCGGTTCACCCTTCACCTCGGCGATCCGCACCAGCTCCGGGACCACCACCGGGCGCAGCTCGCGCGCCATGTGGTCGAACTCGCGGTCCGTCATCGGGACGAAGCCCCAGTTCTTCTCCCAGGCGGCGTTGTAGACCTCCTTCAGCCGCCGCACGTCGGACTGGAAGTCCTTCATGTTCGCGCCCCGGACGACCACGCCCTCGCGGAGGCGGATCTTCTCGGCGATGCGCACCACCTTCTCCGGCGGCGGGGCGTCCGCGGACAGCTCGAAGGCCAGGAGATCTTTGGCCTTGGCGAACCCGGCCGCCTCGTAGAGCCGGGCGTGGTAGCGCGGGTTGTAGGCCATCAGGACGGCCGGCGGAGAGTCGAAGCCGTCCACCAGGGAGGCACACTCGTAGTTGGTGGAGAAGGAGAGCGGGCCCAGCATCCGCTGCAGGCCGCGCGGCCGGAGCCAGGCCGCCGCCGCGTCGAATAGCGCCCGAGCCGCCCCGGCGTCATCCTCGCACTCGAACAGGCCGAAGGCGCCGTCGCGGGTGCCGTGGAGCCCGTTGTACCGGGGGTCCTCCACCGCGGCGATGCGGCCCACCACGGCGCCGCCCCGCCGCGCCAGGAAGAGCCGCACGTGGCCGAACTCGAAGAAGGGGTTCTTCTTCGGGTCGAGGAAGTCACGGCGCTCCATCACCAGCGGCGGCACCCAGTGCGGGTCGCCGCGGTAGAGGCGGTAGGGGAGCTGGATGAAGGCGTTCCGGTCCGCGTGGGTGCGGACCTCCTCCACCTGGACTCCCTTGTCGGCGGCGGGCTGCGGGGCGGGGGCGGGCGCCATCTGCTGCGCTGGAGTCGCCATGAGGGAGGGTGCCTCCTGTCGTCAGTGCATCGTCAATGCAAGGTGCGGGGCATCAGCAGGCTAGTGCCCTTCGCCCACAGCCGGCGCAGGTCCTCCGTCTGGAGGTTGGCGGCGCGGTAGGTGAGCGTCTCCACCGCGTCGAACAGGACGTGGGCCATGTCGCGCCCGGACATCCGGCCGATCTGCTCCAGTGAGAAGCCGCGCTCCCCCGGCCTCCCGGCCGCCGCCCACCGCGCGCTGGCGGGGTTGGCGCGCACGCCCGAGCCCGGGCGGGCCACCTTCACCTTCTGGTACGCCGACGGCCGCGCCTGGGGGATGAGGCCCATCCGGCGGCCGACGCGCTCGAAGGTGTCCAGCACCCGGTCCAGCTGCGCGTCGGTGTGGGTGGCCATGAAGCTGGTGCGGATCAGCGCGTGGCCCGGCTCCACCGCGGGCGGGATGACCGGGTTGGCGAACACGCCCGCCTCGAAGAGCGCCTTCCAGAAACGGAAGCACTTCACCTGGTCGCCGATCAGCACCGGCACCACCGGGGTCACCGAGACGCCGGTGTCGAAGCCCATGGCCCGGAAGCCGTCGTGCATCTTCTCCGCGATGTCCAGGAGCCGCACCCGCCGCTCCGGCTCCGTCTCGATGACGTCCAGCGCGGCCAGCGCGGAGGCCACCGCGGCCGGTGTCATGGAGGCGGAGAAGATCAGCGCGCGCGCCTTGTGCCGGACGAAGTTGATCACCTCGGCCGGGCCGGCGATCACCCCGCCCAGCGAGGCGAAGCTCTTGGAGAACGTCCCCATCACGAGATCGGTCTCGTCCTCCAGGCCGAAGTGCTCCGCGGTGCCCCGGCCGCCCGCGCCCAGCACGCCGATCCCGTGGGCGTCGTCGATCATCACCCGCGCGCCGTACTTCTTCGCCAGGGCGGTGATGCGCGGCAGGTCGCAGAGGTCGCCCTCCATGGAGAACACGCCGTCGGTGACGATCAGCTTGCCGGCGTCCGGCTTCGCCTCCGCCAGCAGCGCCTCCAGGTGGTCCAGGTCGTTGTGGCGGTAGCGCCGGTCGACGCCGAAGCCGAGGCGGACGCCGTCCACCAGCGAGGCGTGGTTCTGGCGGTCCGCGAACACCACGTCGCGCCGGCCCGCCAGCACGGCCAGCGCGGCGAGGTTGGTCTGGAAGCCGGTGGAGATCACCAGCGCCATCTCCCGGCCCAGGAACTTCGCCAGCCGCCGCTCCAGCTCCTGGTGGAGCGAGAGCGTGCCGTTGAGCAGGCGGGAGCCGGAGCAGGTGGAGCCGAAGGCGCGGGTGGCCTGCACCGCCGCCTCCTTCACCCGCGGGTCCGCCGCCAGCCCGAGGTAGTTGTTGGAGCCCGCCATCACCAGCCGGCGGCCCTCGATCTGGACCTCGGTCGATCCGAAGGAGGCCTCGATCGCCCGGTAGTACGGGTACAGGCCGGTGGCCTTGGCCACGCGGTAGTCCTTCCAGGCCCGGCACTTGTCGAAGACGTCGCTCATGTGTCGCTCATGCGATCGAGCCCCATAGATGTGGGTCGCCGGGCGATCAGGCAAGGGCGCCGGGAGCGGGGCCTCTTGGTCTGGAAGCGGACAGGCGGGCGGACGCGCCGGTCGGGGCGACCTACCTTCCCCGAGTCGGAGGTCGGGAACGCATGGGCATGACGCCGGACGAACGGCCGGGGCTCCGGCCAGCCGACGTGGTGTTGATGTCGGGGGCCACGCTGGCCTGCGCGGTGCTGGTGCTCTCGGGGCGCTGGGTCCCGGGATGGGAGCGCTCCGCGCTGACCTTCGCCTGCCTCGCCACCGCGCTGCCGCTGATCCGCTGGCTGGCGGGCCGCTTCCCGAGCGCCAGGGCCTTCGACGCGGCGGCGTCCCTGTGGCTGTGCGTGGCCGCGCCGCTGGGGCACGCCAGCCTCGGACCGGTGGTGGACGCGGTGTCGCCCAGGCTCCGCGACCGCGAGCTGGCGCTGCTGGACCTGCGCGTGTTCCACCTCCACCCGTCGGTCTGGGCGGGGCAGCTGCCGGGCTGGGCGATGGACGCGATGCTGTCCTGCTACTACTCGTACTTCCTCTGGCCGGCGCTGCTGGCGCTGGTCCTGTACCTGCGGCGCGACCGCGTGGTGTTCGAGCGGTACGCCCTGGCGCTGGCGCTCTGCTTCACCATCAACTTCGTCCTCTACGCGCTGGTGCCGGCGGTGGGGCCGCGCTTCTACCTGGCGTCGCTGTTCGACCAGCCGCTGCCCGGGGCGCACGTGACGCCGTACCTGGAATCCCTGATGCGCCAGCCGGCGTTCCTGCGCGACTGCTTCCCGTCCGGCCACACGGCGGGGACGGTGCTCGTCCTCTGCTACGCCCGGCGGCACGCGCGGCGCGTGTTCTGGCCCATGCTGCCCGTGGCGGCCGGGCTGATCGGCGCGACGGTGGCGGGGCGGTTCCACTACGGCGTCGACCTGCTCTGCGCGCTCCCGCTGGTGGGCCTCTCCGCGGCCATCGCCGCCGCCGTGGTGCGCCCCACGCGCGCGCCCGCGCACGACCGCCGTCCGCTTCCGGAGTGGCGCTGGACCACCTAGCCCGGATATTTCCGGGCTAGGATGGCGGGCGCATGATCGCCCACCTCCTCCTCGTCACCGTCCTCGGGATCAGCCTCCAGGACCACCTCGATGGTGCCGAGATCGGCGACGCGAACGTCACCATCGCCTTCGAGAGCGGCGGGAAATACCGCGTGGAGACCGAGGGGAAGGACAAGACGCAGGTGAAGGGGACCTGGGCCGTCCAGGGCGACAGCCTGGAGGTGAAGGTCGCCAGCTGCAAGGGCCCGGCCTGCGCCACGCTGGGCAAGAGCTTCAAGGCGGACGTCACGCTGGTGGCCGAGCGCGCCATGCTGGTGCGCGCCAGCCCGCCGGACGGCCCGCTGACGTCCGGTTCGTACTACTGCCACTACGGCGGTTGCGAGAAGCGGATCGGCGTGCTGCTGCTGTCGCACGGCGCGCGCCCGCCGGTGATGAAGTACGTGCTGGACCACCTGATCGACAAGAACGTCTCCGCGGGCGGGAGCCGGACGGTGGTGTGGTGGGGGAAGCGGACCCCGGAGAAGCTGGCCGCCACCGAGCTCACCTGGTGCACCCGCGACGGCGAGCGCGCCAGGAAGGGCGCGGAGCAGGTGGCCAAGGACCTGGCGGCGCTCCCGTGGCTCGGCGAGCTGACCCCGAAGCCGTCCGAGGACAAGGAGTGCCTCCACGACGTCCAGCTCCTGGTGAAGGACGACACCGAGCTGCCGGCGAAGAAGTGACGCCCATGGCCCCCGGAAACCGCCCACCCCTCGCGCGGCGCGTGGCCGGCTTGGGCACCAGCGTCTTCGCCGAGTTCAGCGCGCTGGCGGTCGAGCACCAGGCGGTGAACCTGGGGCAGGGCTTCCCGGACTTCGACGGTCCGGACGCGGTCAAGGAGGCCGCCGTCCAGGCCATCCGGGAAGGCGTCAACCAGTACGCGGTATCCATGGGCGCGCCCGCGCTGCGCAAGGCCATCGCCGATCACGCCGAGCGCTTCTACGGGATGCGCGTGGACCCGGCGACCATGGTGGCCGTCACCAGCGGCGCCACCGAGGCCATCTTCGACGCCATCCTGGGCACCGTGGACCCGGGCGACGAGGTCATCCTCTTCGAGCCGTTCTACGACTCCTACGTGGCCAGCGTGGAGATGGCTGGCGGGGTGCCGCGCTTCGTGCGCCTGCAACCGCCGGGGCCGGGGCAAGGCGCCTGGTGGTTCGACCGCGCGGAGCTGGAGGCCGCCTTCTCCGGCAAGACGCGCCTGGTGCTGGTGAACACGCCGCACAACCCCACCGGCAAGGTCTACACCCGCGAGGAGCTGGAGCTGATCGGCGAGCTGTGCCGGCGGCACGGCGCGCTGGTGCTCTCCGACGAGGTCTACGAGCACATCGTCTACGCGCCGGCGAAGCACGTCCGTACGGCCACGCTCCCCGGCCTCTGGGACCGGACCATCACCATCTCCTCCGCCGGCAAGACCTTCAGCTGCACCGGCTGGAAGATCGGCTGGGCCATCGCGCCGCCCCCGCTGCGGCAGGCGGTGCAGTCCACCCACCAGTTCGTCACCTTCGCCACCGCCTCGCCGTTCCAGGCCGCGGTGGCGGCGGCGCTCCGCCTCCCGGACGCGTACTTCCAGGAGCTGGGGGCGGCGTACCGCGCCAAGCGCGACCGGCTGGTGCAGGCGCTGAACGCGTGCGGGCTGAAGGCCTCCCTCCCCGAGGGCAGCTACTTCGCCATGGCCGACATCCGGCCCTTCGGCTTCGCGGACGACTTCGAGTTCTGCCGCCACCTCACCCGCGAGGTCGGGGTGGCCGCCATCCCGCCCTCGGCCTTCTACGGGGAGGCGCACCGCGCCGACGGCCGCGCCATGGCGCGCTTCGCCTTCTGCAAGACGGACGCGGTGCTGGCCGCCGCCAAGCAGCGCCTGGCCGCCCTGCGCCCGCGCGCTACTTCTTGAGCAGCTTGGAGAAGAAGCCGCCGCCGGCCTTGCTGGAGCTGGAGCCCGGGCTCCTGATCTCCTTGCGCTCGGCGGCCATGCTGACGATCTTGAACAGGTTCTGCTGGTAGACGTCGTTCTGCGGCTCCAGCTCGATGGCCTTGTTCAGCAGCTCCTCGGCCTGGCGGTAGTCCTTGCGCTGGTTCACCAGGATCAGCGCCAGCTTGTTGCAGAGCGCCGCCGGCTCCTTCACCTGGGTGATGGCGCGCTTGAGGACGTGGATCGCCCCTTCCACCTCGCCGCGGCGCTCCAGCGAGATCGCCCGCTCCAGCACGCTCTCCGCCTTCGGCGCGGACGCCATGGGGGACGGGGCCTGGAGCGAGGCGGCCCTGGTCCGCGCCGGCGTCGGCGCGGGCTGCGAGGAGCGGGGCGCCGGGGTCATGGGCCCGGGGGTGAGCCCCGGGGTTCCCCGGGACGGCGTGAGCACCGGCGCCGGGCGCATGGGCGCGGGCGGCTTGCGCACCGGCAGATCCGTGGGCAGCGGCGCGCGCGTGCGCGCGGGCGTCGGCACCGGCGCGGGGGGAGGCGGCGGCGGAGGTTCCGGTTCGGGGTCGGGGTCGAACAGAGCCGGCGCGGGCCGCGGTGGTTCGGGGTCGAACAGGGCCGGCGCGGGAGGCGGCGTCGGAGGCGGGGTGGGCGGCTCCTCGTCCAGCTCCGGTGGGGCAGCCGGCTGAGGCACAGGTGGGGCGGGAGGCGCCGGAGGAGGTGACTGCTCCCGGCGCAGCTCGATCACCTTGCGCTCCACCAGCGAGCTGAAGACGGCCATCGCCTCCACGCGGGAGATCTCGGCCGCGGAGGCGATCTGCGGCACGCTGCTGCTGCCGTCCACGAAGGAGGCCACCATCGCCTCGAACTCGTGGAGCGGGGTGAGCGCCAGGTTCATCCCCGCCACCAGCCGGGGGATGGTGAAGTCGTCCATCACCAGGTTGGCGCGCACCGTGATCTCCGGGTCGCCCTTCTTCTTGAGCTCCGCGGGGATGGCCGGCCGCATGCCGGTGCGCCGCTGCGGCGGGGAGAGCAGGGCGCGGACGATGCTGGGCTGGTTGGGCTTGTAGTTGGCCTCGGCCGCGTCCAGGTCGAGGATCAGCTCGCAGCTCGTGCAGAGGAAGTCCCCCTGCGCGTAGGGCGTCCCGCACTGGGGACAAAGAAGCTGCTCGGCCTCGGCCATGCGGGGGCGCAGAATGGCCCATCGCGCCCGCCGAGGCCAGTCGCCCTTGCCCGCCCGCCCGCCGTCAGTTGACCACCAGCGCGTAGAGCTTTCCGGGCGCCTGGCCGCTCTCGTCGTGCACCTGCACCGAGAACATCCAGGTGCCCGCGAGGGCGGGCGTGCCGGCGAGGTGGCCCGCGGCGTCCAGCGACACTCCGTCCGGCAGCGAGCCGCCCGCCAGCGTGTAGCGGTACGGCGGCAGCCCGCCGGAGGCCTGGAAGGTGACGCTGTAGGGGGAGCTCGCGGTCGCGTCCGGGAGCGTCGCGGGCGCGACGGCCACCTCGAGGTAGGCGGCGATGGCGAAGGTCGCGCGCGCCTGCTGGGCGTTGGCGTCGGTGGCGACCAGCTCGACCTGGGAGGTCCCGGTGGCGGTGGCGGACCCGTCCACCAGGCCGGACGGCTCCAGCGACAGGCCCGCCACCAGCGCGCCCGCTCCCTTGGACCAGGTGAACGGCGGCTTCCCGTCCACCGCCTGGAGCCCCAGTGAGTACGGCCGCCCGACCACCGCGCTCCGCAGGGCGGTGGTGGTGATGCGCGGTGGCGGGTTGGCGAAGACGCGGAGGAGGAGGGATTGCTCCGCGCGCGCGCCGCCGGCGTCGCCGGCCCGGACGGTGAAAGGCAGCACGCCGGCCTCGGTGGGCGTGCCGCGCAGCTCGCCGGTGTCGGCGTCGAGGTCGATGCCGGCGGGGAGGTCGCCTTCCGTCACCTCGAAGTGGAGGGGCGCGGTGCCGCCCTCCGTCTCCAGCGGGACGTCATAGGCGGCATCCACGTTCCCCGGCGGCACGGTGGACGTGGTGATCGTCAGGTTCCCCGGCGCCGGGCACGCCGAGAGCGACAGGACGGCCACCAGCGATGTCGTGGCGAGCTTCATCGTTTTCTGTCCCGGCATGATACCGGGCCTCGCCTTGCCGCCCCCGGGGGTGGGTGGTACATCCGGCGCATGCCCCGTTTGACGAAGCGTCGCGCGTCGTTGTCCGCTCGAACCGGGAACCGGGCGAAGAAGGGGGCGGCCTCCAAGCCTTCCATCCGGACCACCGCCCGCAAGCCGTCCAGCGGGAAGCTCTACGACGCGGCGGCGCTCCGGCAGATCGCGCGCGAGGTGGAGAAGTGGCGCGCCGAGGACGTGCAGCGCATCACCGGGAAGCAGCCGCTGCGGAAGCAGGCGTTCGCCACCGACTCCGGCATCCCCATCCCGGACCTGGTCACCGCCGCCGACCGCCGGGGCGAGTCTCAGGAGACGCTGGGGGTGCCGGGCCGCTACCCGTTCACCCGCGGCGTGCAGCCGACGATGTACCGGGGCCGGTTGTGGACGATGCGGCAGTTCGCCGGGTTCGGCACGCCGGAGGACACCAACCAGCGCTTCAAGTACCTGATCAGCCACGGCGTCACCGGCCTCTCCACCGCGTTCGATATGCCCGCGCTGATGGGCTACGACGCCGACCACTCGATGAGCCGGGGCGAGGTGGGCAAGGAGGGCGTGGCCGTCTCCTCGCTGAAAGACTTCGAGGTCCTGTTCGACGGCATCCCGCTCGACCAGGTGAGCACCTCGATGACGATCAACGCGTCCGCGATCGTCGCCCTCTGCATGTACATCGCGGTGGGGGAGAAGCAGGGCGTCCCCATGTCGAAGCTGGCCGGCACCATCCAGAACGACATGCTGAAGGAGTACATCGCCCAGAAGGAGTGGATCGTCCCCCCGCGCCCGGCGGTGCGCATCGTGGTGGACATGATCGAGTTCTGCAGCCGGAACATGCCGCGCTGGCACCCGGTCTCCATCAGCGGGTACCACATCCGGGAAGCAGGGGCGACGGCGGTCCAGGAGCTCGCCTTCACCATCGCGGACGGCATCGGCTACGTGGAGGAGTGCCTCAAGCGCGGGCTGAAGGTGGATGACTTCGCGCCGCGGCTCTCCTTCTTCTGGGACGTCCACAACGACTTCTTCGAGGAGATCGCCAAGTTCCGCGCCGCCCGGCGGATGTGGGCCCGGCTGATGAAGGAGCGCTTCGGCGCCCGCGACCCGCGCTCCATGCAGCTGCGCACCCACGCCCAGACCGCGGGCGTGTCGCTCACCGCGCAGCAGCCGTACAACAACGTGGTGCGCGTCACACTGCAGGCGCTGGCGGCGGTGCTGGGCGGCACGCAGAGCCTGCACACGAACTCGCTCGACGAGACGTACGCGCTGCCGACCGAGGAGTCGGTGACGCTGGCGCTCCGCACGCAGCAGCTGATCGCGCACGAGTCGGGTGTGGACCGGGTCGTCGATCCTTTGGCTGGCTCGTACTTCATCGAGTACCTCACCGACGAGATGGAGAAGCGCGCGA
>DATBSS010000721.1:0-4042 GCA_036559665.1 Myxococcaceae bacterium | reverse complement strand
GAGGTCGCCAGCGTGAACGTGGGCGGGGCAACGCAGATCTGGACCAAGACCCGCGAGCAGTAATCCGTGCCCTTCCCTATCGAGATCAAGAGGACGGGCGGATCGCGGTTCGCCCGCGGTGGCGGAGGCCGGCGGCCGCCGGATGACCCACCGGGTAACGGGACTGCCCAGGTCCCAGCGGACGCGAACGGCCAGCCGGCGAGCCTGGAGCGGGACGCCACGCGCGTCGTCCGCCAGGCGGCCTCCATCCTGGAGCAGGAGCTGGCCGCGGGGATCGCGGCGGCCAAGCGCATCGAGGCGCGCTTCGTGGACGTGCAGCACCTCCGGCAGCGCCCTCCGGAAGAGGTGATGCAGCGCTTCCGGGTGGACGCGCACGACGTGGTGGACCTGGTGTTCGACGCCCTCACCGTGGCCGTGGACAAGGCCTCCGATCTCGCCGAACGGGGCCTCTCCGCCGGCCGGCGCGTGGCCTCGCTCCCCCGCGGGCCGCAGGCCTCGCAGGCCGCGCCGCGCCAGATGGTGCCCCCCCTGTCCCCGCCCCAGCCGCTGATGCCCGGGCAGACCGCGGAGCTGTCCATCGCGGTGGAGAACGACGGGAGCCAGCCCACCCAGCCCATCACCTTCTCCAGCTCCGACCTGGTGAGCGGGGAGGGCAAGGTGATCTCGGGCGCCCACGTCCGGTGCATGCCGAACGACGTGGTGCTCGGGCCGCGCGCCGCTGAACGGGTGGCGGTGCAGATCCACGTGCCGCCAGGGACGGTGCCCGGCACCTACTGCGGCATGTTCCAGGCCAATCACCTCCCGGCGGTGCGCGCGGTGCTGGTGGTCGAGGTCCGGGGAGCGGCGTAACGCGTGGAGGTCGGGCCTCTCCTCGCCGTCCCTCCGGGCGAGCGCTACAAGCTCGTCCAGTCCTTCCTGGACAAGTACCGGGAGATGACGCTCGAGGCGCTGCTCAGCTACGTCCCGGAGCGCGAGCCCCGGAAGTACCTCTACGACCTGGTGTCGGACTACCCCGTCCGCGGCGGCAAGGGGTTCCGCCCCTCCTTGTGCCTGGCCAGCTGCGCGGCCTTTGGCGGCGACCCCCTGGACGCGCTGAGGTCCGCCGTCTCCCTGGAGCTGTTCCACAACGCCTTTTTGGTCCACGACGACGTGGAGGACGGCAGCGAGGACCGCCGCGGCCGCCCCACGATGCACGCCCAGTTCGGCATCCCCATCGCCGTCAACGTGGGCGACGCGATGAACGTCCTCAGCATCCGGCCGCTGATGGACAACCTGAAGCACCTGGGCGAACGGCTGGCCTGGCAGGTGTTCACCGAGATCGAGCACATGGTCCGCGAGTCTGTCGAAGGACAGGCCATGGAGCTGGGTTGGGTGCACGAGAACGTCATCGACCTGCAGCCGCAGGACTACCTGCGGATGATCCTCAAGAAGACGTGCTGGTACACCTGCATCCACCCGGTGCGGATCGGCGCCATCATCGGCAGCGACGGGGAGATCGACCCGGACGAGTTCAACCGCTTCGGCTACTACATGGGGGCGTCGTTCCAGATCCAGGACGACATCCTCAACCTGTACGGGGAGCACAAGCGGTACGGCAAGGAGATCGGCGGCGACATCTGGGAAGGGAAGCGGACGCTGATCCTGATCCACGCGCTGAACACGTGCACCCCGCGGCAGCGGGAACGGATGCGCCGGTTCCTCTCCCAGCCGCGGGTCGAGCGCTCGGCCGACGACGTGCGGTGGGTGTACCGGGTGTTCCAGGAGTGCGGGAGCCTGGAGTACAGCCGCAGCGTGGCCCGGTACCTGGCGGGCGCGGCGCTCCAGGAATTCGCGGACAGCTTCTCTGGGGCAAAAGAGACACCAGAGAAACGGTTCCTCGAGCAGATTATCCTCTACATGATTGAGCGGGACCTCTAGCCGCCCCCGTGAAGGGCCGGGCTGGATGTCCCGAGCTACACTGACACCCCCCTGGGCCGATGACGTGAAGACGTGAGGATCTCTTGACCCTGTTGACGACGTTGCTGTGTGTGATGGCCACCGGCACATCTCCCGCGCCGGACGCGGCCGCCCTGGAGTCGCCGCCCGCGGTGGCGCCGGCCTCGATGGGCCTCCGAGCGGAGGTAAAGGCCGGCTTGTCGGGCGGCTTCCGCCCGGGGCCGATGACCGGCGGCGGCAGCGGCTGGCTGGGCTTCACCTACGCGATCACCCCGGTGTTCCGCTTCGAGGTCGACGTGGGCCTGGGCACCTTCCCCACCTCGGAAGATCTCCTGACGCCGATCCGGATCGGCACGCACATCGAGTGGCCGCGCGAGGGGCTGGTGCCGTACCTCTGGCTCGCGCTCGCCCACAACCACGAGGTGAAGTTCGTGGACGCCATGCGGAACCCCATCCCGACGGTGCTCGGGCTGTCGGAGGAGGGGGTCGTCCACCGGACCGGGCTCGACCTGGGGGTGGGCATGCAGACCGACCTCCCGGTGAGCTTCCCCACCCTGATGAAGGACGCGGTCCACACCCGGTTTGGGGTGCGCCTCTCCAGCACCCTGCTCCTGGGGGCGGGCCCGCCGGCCTCGCTGGACCTGGTGGGCACGCTGGGAATCCTGTTCTAGCGGAGGGCGGCGCGCTACACCGCGCGGCGTGGCGCGCCCGCTCGTCACTCCCGGAGGACCACTCGCGACCGTCTTCGCGGGCCTGGCGGTGGGCCTGCTCCGGGCGCTGCCGAGGCGGTGGCTCCTCGCCTGCGCGCGCGGCGCCGGCCGCCTGGCGATGGCGCTGGGCATCCGCCGCGCGGTGACGCTGGACAACCTGGCCCGCGCGTTTCCGGAGAAGCCCCCGCGCGAGCTGCACGCCATCGCCGCCGGCGCCTACACCAACATGGCCATGGCGGCTGTGGAGGGACTGGTCTCCACCCGCGGCCCGGAGCCCTCGCGCGAGGTCACCGTCGAGAACTACGAGGTCATCCAGGCCGCGCTCGATCGAGGGCAGGGCGTGCTGGTCGCCATGGCCCACCTGGGGAGCTGGGAGGTGCTGGGGGAGCTGATGGCGCAGCGGGGAGTGCCGCTCCACGCGGTGGTGCGGCCGCTGAAGGGCGCGTTCAACGCCATCCTGATGAAGGCCCGGATGGACTCCGGCCTCAAGCTCATCCCCGCCCGCGGCGCCATCCGCGGCGCGGTGCAAGCGCTCCAGCAGGGTGGGGTGGTGGTGATGCTGGTGGACCAGGTGCTGCCGAATCCCTCCGCCGTCTTCGTGCCCTTCTTCGGCCGGTTGGCCGCCACCTCGCCCGCGCTCTCCGCCGCGGCGATGCGGAGCGGCGCCCCGGTGTTCGCCGCCTCCGCCTTGCGCGACGGCGACGCCATCCGGTGCCGCATCGAAGGTCCATTTCCCGTCCCGGATTCCGGGAATCGCCACCAGGACCTGGTCGATCACACCGCCGCCGTCACCGCGGCCATCGAAGGGTTCATCCGCCGCGCGCCGGAGCAGTGGCTGTGGCTCCACCGCCGCTGGAAGGTGGCGCCTCCGGAGGCGGGTCCTCCGACACAACGGGCGGGGGCCGATCCACGAGAATGATCTTCTGGAGGTCTCGATGTCGCTGGCCCGGACCGAACCGGCCCGGCAACTCCTCCAGGGCGCCCGGTCGCTGGCGCAGCAGCTGGGCGGCGGCCAGGCCTTGGACGCGATCAACCGCTTCAGCGCCGCGCTCCAGCAGCTCCGCTCCGCGACGACTCCCGGCTTCGACCAGGCGCTGATGGCGCAGGCCAACCAACTCCTCGCCCAGGCCGCCAAGCTGGCGCAGGGCTAAGGTCACCGGGTGTAAGAACAGCGCGGGTATACCGGCGTGAGGTCGACCATGAGAGTCAGGTTCCTGGCCGCGATGTTGCTGTCTCCCCCGGCCCTCCCCCTTGCTTGTGGAGACCATTCGATCACCTGCGAGGAAGCGATCGCAGCCGGTGGGGAAACGATCGAGGACGGGGTCACCAAGTACTCCTGCATGCAGGAGACGGTCGTCATCACAGTCGAGCGTTCCCGGACCGATCTCGAGATGTGG
>DATBSS010000720.1:0-9818 GCA_036559665.1 Myxococcaceae bacterium | reverse complement strand
TCTCCCCCATCCGCTCCACCTGGTGCCGCAGGTCCTTCAGCTTCTGCTCGGTGGAGGTGGGCAGGCCCGGGGCCAGGTGCCAGCGGGACAGCTCGTGGTGGAGGTCTGCCTGGTGGCGCTCCTGGATCTGCGAGACCAGGTGCTCCATCTCCAGGGTCAGCTCGCGCTCCTTCAAGGTGATCTGCCCCAGGCCGGTGGTGAGCTGGTCCAGGTGGGCGCGCAGCTCGCGGAAGGCGCCCTCCTGCTCCCGGACCGACGCCGCCTCCACCCCGTTCGCCGCCTTCCGCTCGTCCAGAGCGGCCGCCTTCTGCCCCAGCTCGGTCAGCCCGGTTGCCCTCCGCGCGGAGGCGGCGGTGATCTGCGCCGCCAGCTCCGACAGCCGGGCCGTCCCCTGGTTGATGACCTCCTCCAGCTTCGTCAACCGGGCGGAGATCTCCTCCGCGGTGGCGCGCAGCCGGGTGA
Source organism: Myxococcaceae bacterium (assembly GCA_036559665.1). GTDB lineage: Bacteria > Myxococcota > Myxococcia > Myxococcales > Myxococcaceae > DASRBA01. Next base: position 9,356 of record DATBSS010000720.1, on the reverse strand, counting down.
TCTCCGCCCTCCCCGCCTCGCCGCGCTCGGCGCTCTGGGCCACCTTGACCCGCAGCAGGGTGAGCTTCTCGGACGCCGCCTCCGCCCGCGCGCGCAGCGACTCCAGCTCCGAGGCCAGCAGCCGCGCCCGTTCGTCCCGCCGGTCCCGGTCCGCCTGCCCGTGCAGCAGCTGCCCGCGCAGCCCCTCCTCCTCCTGCGCCAGCGAGTCCAGCGTGGCCCGGTGGTGGACGTCCTCGGCCTCCAGCACGCCCAGCCGTTCGCGCAGGCGGGAGAGCTCTGCGCCCGCCTGGTGGAGATCCTTCTCCTGGGTGGCGAGGCTGATCTCTTCGGCGTGCTGGTGCTTGGCCAGCCCCTTGAGGACGCCCTCGGTGTGCCCCATCTGCTTCTGGAGCGAGTAGTGCCGGGTGAGCAGCTCCGTGTACTGCTCCTCCAGCGCCTTCACCTCCAGCTGCAGCTCGGCGATCTCGCGCTTCTTCTGCAGCGCGCCCACCGCCGGCCCCTCCAGCACGCCGCCGGTGACCGACCCGTCCGGCCGCAGCACCTCGCCCTCCAGCGTCACCAGCGTGAAGGCCCCGCCCTCGCCGCCTGAGTGCGCGCGCGCCGCCGGGAGGTCGGGGAGGATGCGCACCTCGCCCAGCAGGCCCGCCACCAGCGGCCGGAGCGCGTCCTCGCAGCGGACCACGTCCATCGCGGAGACGATGCCCTCCGGCGCGGGCGGAGGTGGCGGCGGCAGCTCGCGGGACGCGGGCACGAAGGTGGAGCGCCCTTCCGAGAGCGACTTGAGGTGCTCCAGGAAGAGCAGGCCCTTCTCCCGGTCCTCCACCACCACGTGCTGGAGCCGCTCGCCCAGGGCGGCCTCGATGGCCTTCTCGTACCGGGCCTCGGTGGTGGAGATGACGTCCGCGACCAGCCCGAACACGCCCTCCTCGCGCGCCCGGTCGCCCACCTTGAGCATCACCGCGCGCACGCCGCGGTCGAAGCCTTCGTAGTTGCGCTGGATCTCCTCCAGCGAGCCAAGCCGGCTCCGCTTGTCCGCCAGCGCCTCGCGGGCGGCGATCACCCGGATCTCGCTCTCGGCGAAGGACTGGCGCGTCTCCAGCAGCGACGCCTCCTCGTGGCCCTTGCGCTCCGCGATCTCCTGGGCGCTCTGCCGCGTCTCCAGCACCCGCCGCTGCACCTCGCCGCGCGCGCGGTCCCGGTCCGCCTCCTCCGCGCGCAGCACGTCCGCCTCGGCGCGCCCCTTCTCCCGCCGCGCCTCCGCGTCCGCCCGCCGCCGCTGGAGGTTCTCGAGGTTGCTCTGCAGGGTGGACAGGCGCGACGCCGCCTCCACCAGCTCCGCGCGCTCGGTCTCCATCTGCCCCGACACGGACACCTGGAGCTCCGTGGTCCGGTTCAGCTCCTCCAGGGAGACCTGGAGCTCGACCTCGTCCTCCTTCCAGGCGCGCAGGAGCGCGGCCACCTCCACGTCGCGCCGCTCCGCCTGCGCCTGCGCCTCCTCCCGCCGGGCGAAGAGCGAGGCCACCTCGGCCCGCGCGTCCGCCACCCTTCCCTGGGTCTCCTCCGAGTCGGTCGCCCAGTGCTGGAGGTTCTGCTCGTCCAGCCGGTCCTGCGACTCCAGCTGGTGCACCTCGAAGGAGAGCACGTCCAGCTCGGCGGCCTCCGAGTCCAGCGCGCGCCGCCGCGACTCGATGGCGTCCTCCATCTCGCGCAGCCGGTCCAGCGCCGCCTTCTCCTCGGTGGAAAGGTTTTCCAGCCGGGCCTGGAGCACCTTCCCCTGGGCGATCAGCTCCAGGAAGCGGTGGGAGGCCTGGTGCAGCTCGATCTCCCGGATCTCCGCCTTCACCGCCTTGTACTTCTCCGCCTTCCGCGCCTGGCGGTTGAGGCTGTCCAGGCGCTTGTCCAGCTCCTGGACGATGTCGTTCACCCTCAAGAGATTTTGCTGGGTGAGCTCCATCTTCCGCTCGGCCGCCTTGCGCCGCGACTTGTACTTGGTGACCCCGGCCGCCTCCTCGATCAGCGCGCGCCGGTCCTCCGGCTTGGCGGAGACGATCATCCCCACCCGGCCCTGCTCGATGATGGAGTAGGCCGCCTTGCCCACGCCGGTGCCCAGGAACAGCTCGGTGATGTCCAGCAGGCGGCAGGTCGTCTTGTTGATCAGGTAGTCCGAGTCGCCGTTGCGGAAGAGGCGGCGGGTGACGGTGATCTCCGGGAAGCCGGCGTACTGCGGCGCCAGCGCGTCGGCGGCCTCCACCTTGAAGGTGAGCGAGACCTCGGCCATGGAGAGCGGCGGCCGGGACTCGGAGCCGTTGAAGATCACGTCCTCCATCCCGCGGCCGCGGAGGTTCTTGGCGCTCTGCTCGCCCATCACCCAGCGGATGGCGTCCACCACGTTGGACTTGCCGCAGCCGTTCGGGCCCACCACGCCGGTGATGCCGGCGTCGAACGTGAACACCGTCTGGTCCATGAAGGACTTGAACCCGGTGATGTCCAACCGCTTGATCCGCATGGCCCCTCGAGTGCCGCGTTGAACGAGTGTCGGACCTGTAGCATGCCCAGATTTCGCGGATCAAGCGTGGCGCTACGTGGGGTGACGCTATTCGTATGGTCACTTCAAACGCCGGATCGCGCCCGGGGCCGGTAAATCGGCTCCGGCGCGATCGGAGGCCGCGCCCGGAGCAGAGATCTCTGAAGCGATCACCTCCGCACTCCGCGCGCAGGGGCCGCGAGGTTCTGGCGGAAGCCCGAGGAAACGGCGACGCTCCACGCCCCTTTCTTACGAAGGCGGAGGCGCGAATGGAGCAGCAGAAGAGTCGGAAGTGGTTGTGGGTTGCCGCGATCCTGGCCTGCGCGGGCGCGCAAGGTCCGAAAGGCGACAGCGGAGAGGCCGGACCCGCGGGCCAGAACGCGCTGGTCTCGGTGGCGCCGGAGCCGGCGGGCGCCCAGTGCTCGGGGGCGGGCATCGCCGTCAAGAGCGGCCTGGACGCCAACGGCAACGGCACGCTGGACGCGGCCGAGGTGACCCAGACCAATTACGTCTGCAACGGGGCGCTCGACACGCCGGCCCAGGTGCTGGCGAAGATCGTGACGGTGGACGGCAACGGCTCCGGCCTGGACGCGGACCTGCTCCAGGGCCAGCCGCTGAACCTGGTGGCGCCGCCCACGGGCACGGTGGTGGCGTTCGCCGGGACCACGGTGCCCGCCGGCTGGCTCCTCTGCAACGGCCAGCAGGTCTCGCGGACGACGTTCGCCGCGCTGTTCACCGCCATCGGGATCGTCCACGGACCCGGGGACGGCATCAACACGTTCACCGTCCCGGACTACCGGGGCCGCTTCCTGCGCGGCGTGGACGGGACCGCCAACCGCGACCCGGACAAGAACACCCGCACGGTGCCCATCGCCGGCGCCTCCGGCGTGGGGAACGCGGTCGGTTCGGTGCAGCTCCCCGCCACCGCCAGGCCCACCACCACGGCCTTCAACACCGACCTCCAGGGCGCGCACACCCACGCCAACGGGAACTTCGACCGGCTGCTCCGGGCTTCGGCCGGCAGCACCACCACCGACGGCTCGGACACCTCGCCGAGCGAGCCGGACATCCTCAGCTCCGCGCAGATGCAGATCGCCGGCGCGCACACCCACAGCATCACCGGCGGCGGCGACAACGAGACCCGGCCGAACAACGCCTACGTGAACTTCATCATCAAGACGTAGGGCCGGACAGCTCCGCCTGCAGCCGCCGCCGGTCGACCTTACCGGCGGCGGTCTTGGGCAGCTCCAGCAGGAACGAGAAGGACCTGGGCACCTTGTACTTGCCCAGCCGCTGGAGGCAGAACGCGGTCAGCTCCTCCGCGCTGGCCTGGGCCTTGAGCGCCACCACCGCGCGCGGGACCTCGCCCCACTTGGGGTCCGGCGCGCCCAGCACTACCGCCTCCGCCACCGCGGGGTGGCCGGCGAGCACCGCCTCGATCTCCGCCGGGTAGACGTTCTCCCCGCCGGAGATGATCAGCTCCTTCTTCCGCCCCACGATGGCGTGGAAGCCCTCCCCGTCCACCCGCCCCAGGTCGCCGGTGTGCAGCCAGCCGTCCACGATGGCGCGGGCGGTCTCCTCCGGCCGCTGCCAGTACCCGCCGCAGACGTGCGGCCCGCGGATCAGCACCTCGCCCACCTCCCCCGGCGCGCAGTCCCGCCCGTCGTCGCGGGCGATGCGGACCTCCACCTGGGGGAGCGGGAATCCCACCGACCCCAGCTTCTCCCGCACCCGCTCCTTCGGCATGCCGAAGTTGTTGGGGCCGGCCTCGGTGAGCCCGTAGCCCATCCGGAAGTCCACCCCCTGCGCCCAGAACGTCTCGAACACCGGCGGCGGGCACGGCGCCCCGCCGGTGATCACCAGCTTCAAGTGGGAGAAGTCCACCGACCCGAAGCCGGCGTGCGCCTGGAGGGTAAGGAACATGGTGGGCACGCCGAACAGCAGGCTGATCCGCCGCGACGCCACCAGCTCCAGCACCCGGTCCGCAGAGAAGGAGCGGCAGACGATGGAGCGGCCCCCGGCGTAGACCAGCGGCGAGGTGAACACGTTCAGCCCGCCGGCGTGGAACAGCGGCGCGTCCAGCACCGCGCAGTCGTCCGGCGTCAGCCCCCACCCGGCGATGGTGTTCACCGCGTTGGCCAGGATGGAGCGGTAGGTGAGCACCGCGCCCTTGGGCAACCCGGTGGTCCCGCCCGTGTAGCAGAGCACCCAGGCGTCGTCCGGGCCCACCTCCGCCGGGCGCACCGGCGCGCCGGAGACCCGGTCGCGCTCGGAGAAGCGGACGTCGCCCCCGGCCGCCTCCGGGTCCAGCGCCACGAACCGTTTGATCGGCGTCGCCGCCGCCCGCAGCACCTCCACCTGCGAGGCGAAGTCCGGCCCGTAGATCAGCACGCCGGCGCCCGCGTCCCGGACCAGGTCCTGGAGCTCCACGGGCGTGAGCCGCCAGTTCAACGGCTGGAGGACGGCGCCCAGCTTCCCGCAGGCGAACCACAGGTCCAGGATCTCCACGCAGTTCATGGCCAGCACCGCCACCCGGTCCCCGCGCTGGACGCCCAGCCGTTCCGCCAGGAAGCGCGCCGTCCGGTCGGCGTCCGCGTTCCAGCGCGCGTAGGTCAGCTCGCCGCGCCGCCCCACCCGGTCCACCAGCGCCACCCGCCCAGGCGTCAGGTCCGCCCGCATCCTCAACCAGTCGTTCAGCGCCGCCATGTGCAGCGCTTGACACTCTCATGTCAGCGGTGCTAATCGCAACATGAAACATGAGTCACTCGTCAACTTCGCAGCCGGGGGCGGCGGGCGCCGGGCGGTACGCGGCGGTGCTCGCCACCGGGCGGTACGTCCCGGAGCGGATGCTCACCAACGCGGACGTGGAGCGGCTGCTGGGGGAGCCGGTGGACGCCTGGCTCCGGCAGAACGTGGGCATCGAGCGGCGCCACCTCATGGCGGAGACCGAGGTGACCTCGGACCTGGCGGTGGCGGCGGCGCGGCAGGCGCTGGAGCGGGCCAAGGTGGCGCCCGGGGAGCTGGACCTGGTGGTGGTGGCCACCGACACGCCGGACTACCTGAGCCCGGCCACGGCGGCGGTGGTGCAGCACAAGCTCCAGGCGTCCAACGCCGGGGTGTTCGACGTGAACTCCGCCTGCGCCGGCTTCGTCAGCGCGCTGGACCTGGCGGGGAAGATGCTGGTGGCGGACGAGGAGTACCGGCGGGTGCTGGTGGTGGGCGCCTACGGGATGTCCCGCTACATCGACTGGAAGAACAAGCAGACCTGCACCCTGTTCGCGGACGGGGCGGGGGCCGTCCTCCTCGGGCGGAGCGACCGGCCGGGCCTGATGTTCGGCAAGCTCACCGCCTCCGGCGAGTACCACGACGCGCTGGGCATCTTCGTAGGCGGCACCGCGCGCCCGGCGTCGGTGCAAGCGGTGCAGGAAGGCGGCCCGCCGTCGGTCCGCTTCGTGCGGAAGTTCCCGCCCACCTACAACACCGACCGCTGGCCGCCATTGGTGAAGGCGCTCCTGGCGCGGGCGGGGATGACGCCCTCCGACGTGCAGCTGTTCGTCTTCACCCAGCTCAACCTCCGCACCATCGAGGCCACCATGCGCGCGCTGGGCCAGCCCATGGCCAAGACGCACTGGACGATGGACAAGTGGGGCTACACCGGGTCGGCGTGCATCCCGATGACCCTGGACGACGCGGCGCAGGCGGGCAAGCTCCTGCCGGGCGACCACGTGGTCCTCTGCGCGACCGGTGGCGGGCTGGCCACCGCCGCCGTCCTCCTTCGCTGGGGTACCTCTCCATGACCGCGACGACCGTGTCGAACGAGCTTCCCTGGTGGAAGGAACCCACCAAGGGGCAGTGGATGAGCTTCCTGGCCGCGTGGATCGGCTGGGTGATGGATGCCTTCGACTTCACCATCTACATCCTGGTGGTGCCGGAGATCGTCAAGGAGGTGGGCGTCACCCAGACCTCCGCGATGTGGGTCCTCACGGCGACGCTGACCTGCCGGCTGCTGGGCGGAATGGTGGCGGGCGCCGTCGCGGACCGGTGGGGCCGCAAGCTGCCGCTGATGCTGTCGCTGATCTGGTTCGCGATCTTCGACGGGTCCATCTTCTTCGCCCACTCCTACCTGAGCATCCTGGTGCTGCGGACGCTGTTCGGGTTCGGGATGGGCGCGGAGTGGACGGCGGGCGCCACGCTGGCCATGGAGAACTGGCCGCAGCGGAGCCGCGGCATCGCCTCCGGCATCCTCCAGGGGAGCTGGGCCATCGGCTTCTTCCTGGCGGCCGTGGCGTCCGAGTTCGTGGTGCCGGCGCTCGGCTGGCGGTGGCTGTTCCTGATCGCCGTCGCGCCGGCGCTGCTGGCCATCCCCATCCGCTTCTGGGTGCCGGAGAGCCCGGAGTTCCTGGCGCGGAAGGGGCTGGTGAAGCGGGAGCCGCTGTGGGACCTGTCCGCCTTCCGCGGCCAGTGGTCTGGGCTGGCGCTCTCCGTCCTGCTGATGGCGCTGGGCTTCGCCGTCTATTACGGCCTGGTCGGCCCCTACGCGTCGCTGCTGGAGAAGGTGTACGGGTTCGACACCGTCCGGCGCGCCCACCACGCGGAGCTGTTCAACCTGGGCATGCTGGGCGGCGCGGCGGTCTGCGGGTGGCTGGCCGGCCGCCGTGGCGCGCGGGTGGCCATCGGCCTCCCCGCGGCGGTGATGGTGCTGTGCCTGCCGCTCTACGTGGGGCTGGGCGTCAAGCCCGACCTGCTGTGGGTCGGCGCGCTCCTGGGCGGCGTGTTCGGCGCCGGCTTCTGCGGGGTGACGCCGCTGCTGCTCACCAACTTCTTCCCGGCCCATGTCCGCGCCAGGTCCGTGGGGTTCGCGTACCACGCCGGGGCCTTCGTGGCCGCCTTCGTGCCCACGGGGATCGCGGCGCTGTCGGAGCGCACCGAGCTCTCGCTGGCCTGGTCCGTGGCCCTGGTGACCGGCGCGTCGCTGGTGCTCCTGGTGGCGGCCCTGTTCATCCCCTTCAAGCAGCTCCAGGCGCCGTCGCAGGCGTCCGCCCCACCCCACTCCGCGCCTGCGCCCGCGCAGGCCGCCTGATTTTCCCGCAGCCCCCACCCCGAAGAGAGGTCCCCGCCATGAAGCACCTGTCGTTGCTGTCGGCCGCCGTGTGCCTGTCGCTCTGTGCCTGCCAGCCGCCGCCCATCCCGCCGATGGAGGAGGCGATCACCTACCGCGAGCTGGCGGCGCACCCGGGATGCAGCACCACCGCGCTGTCGTACACGGCCGCGTCCATCGCCGGCTTCAACTGCTCCGCCAAGGAGTACGCGTTCCCCGGCGGCGTGAGCGAGAACACCAACAAGCCGATCGTCCTGCTCTTCCACGGCAACTCCTCCACCCCGAAGGACTTCGAGATCTTCTCGGGTGACTCCGCGCAGACCCCCATGCTCGCCGAGCGGCTGGTGGCGGCGGGCTTCCACACCTACGCGGTGGACTTCCGCTACGACCTGGTGGACGACCCGGCCACCAACAACACCACCGAGAACGCGGCCAAGAACTTCGACCACGGGTGGGCCACGCCCGTTGCCTACGCCTTCATCGAGTCGGCGATGAAGAAGTTCCCGGACCGGAAGATCTCCCTGGTGGGCTTCTCGCTGGGCAGCACCATCATCCGCGACGCGCTCCGGCGGCTGGCGGTGGACGGCAAGATGGACTGGTCCCGCATCCAGGACGTGGTGCTGGCGGCGGGCTCCAACCACGGCGTCTCCACCTACCGCTCGCTGTGCGCCTCCAATACCACCATGCGCGGCCGGGTGGCCTGCCAGCTGGGCGACCGCACCACGTACGTCCCGACCGACTTCCTCAAGAACAACAATGGCGAGGCGAGCGCGTGGGAGACCCCGTGCGCGGACGGCGAGCACGCCTTCGGCGTGGAACGCCAGTGCGGCGGCCACCGCGTCCAGTACACCACCATCGTGATGAAGGACGTCAGCCAGGGCACCTACCAGGACGAGTTCGTCTCCGAGGCGAGCGCGCACCTGGATGGCGCCAACAACGTGCTGCTGGAGCTGACCGACAACGACGCCACCAACTACTTCTTCAACGGGTTCTTCAAGAACCACTTCGGCGCCATCCGCAGCGTGCACGCGCTGCAGGTGGCCATGGACGCGCTGAGCGACTAGGCCCCGGACATGCACCATCTCCTCCTCGCCGTCCTGCTCGCCGCCGACCCGGAGCCCGCGCCACCGCCCGGGTTCCACGTCGAGCTTCACCCCATGCTTCAGATCTCGGGCGGCCTGGAGGGGGAGCTCCCCTACGCGCCGGCCTACCGCGCGCCCCGGCTCACCACCCAGATGGTGAGCCGGTTCGGCCTCCGCGCCCGGCTCGCCGAGTGGATCGAGGCGGAGAGCGAGCTGGAGGCCAACGCCGGGATCCACGGCGCGTCCGCGTGGGAGGGGCAGGCCGCCCTGTCCGTCCGCAACCAGCTCATCCGCTTCCGCGGCGCGCGCTGGAAGGTGGAGGTGGGGCGGGTGACGGACGACGCGAGCGTGGACTACTTCTCGCAGCACGTGGCGGACTTCCTGGTGGCGGACCCGTTCACGCGCGACCCGTTCCTCTACACCGGCTACAACCGCGGCAACGGCGTGCTGGGCACGTTCGACGTCACGCCGTCGCTGCGGCTGGGAGTGACCGCCAACGCGGGCAACCCGGTGGCGCTCACCGGGAGTCTCCCCATCGGCGGCGCCTTCACGCCCTTCGAGCGCTTCTACATCCAGCCGTACCAGGCGGTGAACCAGGTCGCGAACCACTACCCGGACGACACCTTCCAGATGTACCTGCTGGCGCCGTCCA
>DATBSS010000719.1:0-12674 GCA_036559665.1 Myxococcaceae bacterium | reverse complement strand
GGCCCCGGAGAAGTGCTCCTGGGACTTGAGCTGGATCGAGCTGAGGCGCCAGCTCGAATACGTCCACTTCATACGGCCAGGTCTCGTCCGAAAGGCAAAAGGTACGGGCTGATGCTCCTGACAGGGGAGACACCAAACCAGGGCTCCCCTTGCGGCGTGCGGCGTAGAAGTGAAATTCCGGCTGGCTCCCGCCTTCCGGAGTCACGACTCGCAAGAGGTGGTCGATGTCGGCTTGAACGGTCATAGACCAAACCCACCTGCGTCCATGAAGCTCGAAGGTAGCTTGGGCGCAGTTTAGGCTCCGCAATCCAATGAGCGGCATCGACATCGCCGATCCGATGAAGCTGGTGGGGCAGCTGGTGAACGGGCAGCTGCAGGGCGCAGCGACGGGCTTACAGCTCGCCTCCGCGACCTTGGATGCGCCCTTCAACACCGGGCTGCCGGGCGTGGGATTTGGCGTCAGCGCCGGGGCGTCGCTCTCGATGTTCGGGTACGGCGACGGCAGCTCCGACCCGGAGGGCGTGGTGGGCAAGCCGCCGCCGAAGGCGGGCGCGCTCGACGCGCTCCAGCTCCCGCCACCGCTTTCGCCGGAGGGGAAGGTCTACATGGCCTACCGGCTGGAGGCGTTCGCGCGCGCCGATGCGGGCGGCGGGGTTGGTTTCTTCGGCGCGTCCGCGGGCGCCGAGCGGCGGGTGACGCTCTCCGACTACCACGGCCACTCGCCCACCGACCTGGTCCGCGACGCGGTGCTCGACGACCTCTTCCATCTCCGCAGCGTGCTCGTGGCGAAGGACGTGGCCGGCCTCGGGGTCGGCGACGCGCTGGCGATGAACACCTCCGGGCGGCTGTCCACGTCCATCACCCTCTCCTGGGGGGACGTGCTCCCGGGCGCGATCGGCCGGCTGAGCAAGCTCCTCCCGGGCGTCGATCACCTCATCGCCCTGGAGACGAACCTGGGCGCCTCCTTTCATGTCGACGCCTCGGTGCAGGACGACTTCGTGCTCATCCTCTCCCGGCCGGCACCGGGCCGCCTCCGCGCCACCGTGCTCCGCGCCGACACGTGCACGGCCGGGTATGGAGGCTCGCTCAACGCCAGCGTCTCCTTCGACCCCTCCGCGCCCCTTCAGACGGTGTTGGGCGCGCTGGCCGGGCGGCCGATGAAGTGGGTGGACGACACCATCGCCCGCCTGACACAGGCGGCCCTGGATGAAGGCACGCGGGCCACGCTGAAGTTCGTGCTGGACCGGGTGGGGCTGGCGGGCGGCGAGGCGGACCCCCCCGGGCTGATGGAGCGATGGGGGACGCTCAAGGAGCAGGTCCTGGAGCAGCTCAAGGCCTACCTCGTCGTGCGGATCAGCGCCGGGCTCACCTACGATGTTCAACGCACCGAACAGCGCCAGGCGCTCTTCCAGGCCGTGTTCCCCGACGCCGAGGCGCTCGCCCAGCACGCGACGCTCCTCCGCGGGGACCTCACCGCGCTGCTCAAGCTCCTCGGCGACAGCAACCGCGCGCCCGAGGTGTACCTCCGCCAGCAGTCGGTGGAGCGGCGGAACGCCTGGGGGTTCTCGCTGGGACTCCCGTTCTTCTCCGCGTCCTCTACCGACGAGGACCGGCTCCGATTCGTCACCACCACGAGCGAGGACGGGCAGAAGCGCATGGCCGCGCTCGGCGCACGGAGCTACCGGGGCGATCTCTTCGGCGCCACCGCGGACTGGGGCGCCGAGCTGAACGCGGAGATGGCGGGCTTCTCCGCGTCCCCGAAAGCGAGCGATTTCCAGTACGGCCTCCACCTCCTGCTCCACCGGGACGAGCGGGGGACGGATTCACTGCCGCAGCTCCTGGATGATGCGGTGGTGTGGGGCGCCGTCGGCGAGTCCGACCGGCCGGCCGTGCTGGAACAGCTCCGCGCCAAGGCGGGCAACGGCCGCGTGGATGGGCGGGTGGAGCTCACCGTGTCCGACGAGGGGCTGCGCTCGCTATTGCCCGCCGCGCCCGGTGCCGGGCGGCCGGCCCTGGCTCGCGCCCTGGCGAAGGCGATGCCCTGGTTCAACTGGCGCTCGCGGCAGAACGCGGACGTGCGCGCGTCGGTGTACGCGCCGCTGTGGGAGGGGTTCCTGCGGGACGGGGGCTGGTCGGCGAAGGCGGCGGCGGCCGCGGCGGCGAACGCGCTCGGGCGCCATCCCATGGCGTCGGACATCGCCGCGAACGAGGGCCAGTGGCCCACGCCGGGGTTGATGACGTTCGCGTCGCTGGTGAACGCGTACCCCACCCTCGCCGCGACCTCGGAACGGATGCTGGCAGGGCTGGTGGCGCTGGCGGGGACGATTGGCTCGACGCTGCCCGCGGAGGCCATCGACGCCGCCTTCCAGCAGCTCAAGGGCGGGTGGGGGCAGTCGTTCCTGCTCAAGACGTTCGGCGCGCTGGTGGTCGGGATGGCCACTCAGCGCGGGGTGATGAAGCAGGTGGAGCGGACGCTGAGCGTGAGCTTCCCGGACTCGGGCGCGTTCCTGACCTTCACCACGTCGAAGTGAGGCGCCTCAGCACCTCAGAGAAGTGAGGCCCTCAGAATTCTGGCGGCGCGCCGAGACGAGGAACGGTTTCCGTTCCCGAGTGAATCCCGGGCAATGGACTGTTGGCCGGCTCCGTGCACAGCCGCCGCGCGGGCCGATGCTTCCGAGGACTTCATGCGTGGCTTCAAGGTGATTTACGTGGTCGCGGCGCTGTGCTGCGCCGCCCGCGCCGAGGCCAGCCGGCCGGCCTGCCTCGAGTGGGAGTGGGTGCGGGACGACACAGGGGAGGTCGTGAGCGTCCCGGTGGAGTCGGCTGACGGTGGCGACGGAGGAAGCACTTCAGCGCGTCCGCCGATGCACCAGGTCTGCAAGCGGTCGAGCTGTTCCGATGAAGTCGGGTGCAGCGTCGCCGGTGGATTGCCCACGGCCGGCATGGCGCTGGCTGCCCTGGCGCTGATGGCGCTGCGCGCGCGCCGGAAGGTCCGCTGAGGCGTCATGGGCGCGGCGAGAAACGCGGTGTATCGCTTCGGCGGCGTGGGCTCGCCCTCATGGGGCGGTCGCGTCCAGGCGACGGTGGCCGCACTCCATGGCGTGTTCCGGGCCCACGCGGAGCCGACTCGATTGCCCAGGCCGGAGACGGCGCGCGCGACGCCGGGGGCAGACCCGTGGCTGGTTCGCCTGGGCGATCGCGCTGTCCGTGATGCTGACCGCGTTCGCGCATCGGTGCTGCGTGCCGTGTGCGCCATCCCGGGCGTGCGCCCCCAACTCCTTGGCCTGGTCGACGTCCGGCGCCGGGCGCTGTGGATCGGGCTCGGCTGCGTGGCGACCTCGGCGGTCATCGCGCTCCGCGCTCCGATGATCTCCCTCTGGCTGGGCGTCGCAGTCCTCGGCGTCCCTCACGTCGTCTCCGGCATTCGCCACCTGGCCGTGCGCCGCCGGCTCTCCCGGGCGACCTGGTGCTTCATCGGCGCCGCAGCGCTGACCGGCGTGCTCCAACTCTGCGGCGCGGGCGTGTGGACGGGCGCCGCCATCAGCCTCCTCTTCACCGGGGCCATGGCCTCCGAAGCGGTCTCCGGTCCCGGGGCCCGCCTTCCCCGGCGGCTGCTCCTCGTCGCGTTCGCGGCGCTGTTCGGCGCCGCCTCGCTGCGGTGGCCGCTCCGCTCGACCATCGTCCTCTCGCACGCGCACGCGTGGTGCTCCATGGCCTGCCTGGCCCTCCTCGCCCGGCGCCGAGCCCCCCTGGCCTGGGTCCCGATGGCCGCGGCCGCCGCGGTCGTGCTGGGCTCCTTCGCGGGCGCCTTCGACGCCTGGCTCCCCGCCGCGCCCTACCTCCCCGCTTCCGCGGCCGACTCGCTGGAGGCGACGCGACAGTTCGCCGCCTTCCCCAATGCCGGCGCCCTCGCGCAGCAGCGCGCGCTGTTCGCCTACGCCTTCGGGCAAGCGCTGCACTACTCGATCTGGGTCCGCCTCGTCCCCGACGTGGACCGTCCCGCGTCCGTTCCCCAGTCCTTCCGCGTGGCCTGGGCGCGGCTTCGCGCGGACTTGGGACGCTGGGCGGTGCCGCTCGCGGCGGCCTGCGCCGTGGCGCCAGCCGCGATCCTCCTGGGCGGGAGCGCCGGTCACGAAGCGTACTTCACGCTCGTCTACTTCCATGTTGGGCTCGAGGCCGCCGGACTCGTCGCCTTGCTCCGGAGCATGTGATGCGTGTCCCTTCGTTCGTCGCCTTGGCCCTCCTTTGCAGCGCGACCACCTCCGCGCACGAGGCGCCGTTCCAGGCAGTCTGGGTCCAACCCGTGGCGCCGGTCGTCGTCCAAGGACCCATCGTTCCCCTCGGGTGGACGTACGGCCTCGGGAGCTGGGCCGACCTCACCGTGGAGATGACGCCCTACTACTCGGGCCGCGTCGCCTGCATCACCCCGGCTTCGTGTCGCCAAAGCGTGTTCGGCCTGGTCGCCACGGCGGGGGTTTCGTTCGGGCGACCCATCGTCTCGGTCTCCGGGCTGGAGCTCGGATGGATGGTGAGTCCCAAGGTGCTCGTAGCGGTCGCGGACGAGATCGCCGTTCCGGGCGCCGACAGCCTCCTCTTCAGCCCCGGCGTCGCCTCGGAGATCGGAGGCGGACTGGACTTCGGGCTCGAGCTCCACGGCCAGCGGCTCGGGCTCTACGCGGCGTTCGTCCTCGGCGTGTCCCTCAGCGCGGGGTTCGGCGTCGGCGGACGACCGGATTTCGGGCCGACGCCTCCGAGCTGGCCGGCGGTGGTGATGGCCCTCACCACGGGCCCACCCCGGCAAGACGTGATGTGGGTGCCGGGGATCAACTTGAACCTGCTCCGGGTCGGCATGGTCTTCTGACGCAAATGCGCCTCCCTTCTCCCGCCTTGCTGTTCCTCCTGTGCGGCGCGACCGCCGCCGCGCACGAGGACCCCTTCCGGGCCCTCTGGGTCCAACCCCTGGCGCCGCTCGTCACCCGCACCTTCATCGTCCCCGTGGGGCTGAGCTACGGCCTGGCGCCCGAGACCGACCTCACCGTGGAGCTCACGCCCTACGCCTGGCTCCCGGCGCCGCTGCCCGTCGGTGCGGAAGACGCCATCGACCCCTGCGCCTCCAACATCTGTGGGAACAACGTGCACGGGCTGATCGCAACGATCGGCGTGGCCTTCGGGCACCCTCTCCTCTCCCGCGACGACTGGGAGCTCGGGCTGTTCGCGGCACCCAAGGCGCTGGCAGCCGTCGCCACCATGCCGGGCGACCGCGCCCTGTTCTTCGGCACCTCGTACGAGCTCGGCGCCGGCCTCGATGTCGGCCTCGAGATGCACGCCCACGGCTCCGGGCTCTACGCAGCCATCGTCGTCGGCATGCAGATGACCAGGGCCTTCAGCTCCGGCCGCTTCATCCTCCCGGCGAGTTGGCCGGCGGGGATGGTCTCCAACTCGGGGATCGTCCTCCGCCCGGAGGCGCTGGTGATCCAACCCAATTCCAACCTGTTCCGCATCGGCTGGGTGTTCTGAGCCGTCACGGGACTGCGACGGCAGCGGCGGTGATCTTCGCCCCCTCCACCTGCCCGTCCGACGGCACCGCCTCGCAGCTCCACAGGTCGCGGCTGATCACCAGCCGGCCCGGCGCCTCGGGGGAGATGTTGGCGAAGCTCTGCGCCTTGCCGTCCTTGAACCAGAAGTACCGGTACTCCACCTTGTCGCCGTCCGGGTCCACCGCCGGCTCCACCACGCTGCACGTGAGCGGACGGCCCGGGACGGGCGGCGCCGGCGTCACCACCAGCCGCCCCCCACTGGGCGGCATGTTGCCGATGGTGCGCTGCGCGCTCGCGGCCGGCGAGTCCGCCTGCCCGTCCGACGCCACCACCGAGCACGCCCACGCGTCCCCGCGCGCCGTCAGCATCGCGGGCACCACGGCCGGGTTCTCCAGCCCCTTCACCGCCTGGCCGTTGCGCGTCCACGCGTAGCGGTACTTCACCGGGTCCCCGTCCAGGTCCGGCGCGTCCGTCGCCACGCGGCACAGCAGGTCATCCTCCGTGTTGGGCGACTCCGGCTCCACGGCGGCGGTGGGCGCGTCCGGCGCGCTGTTGCGGACGGTGACCTGCGCGCTCACCACGCTGGAGGTGGTGAAGCCGTCGTCCGTCCACACGTCGCACCCCCACACCTCGTTCTTGCGGATCACCCGCCCCGGCAGCACGGAGGCGTCGCGGGCCAGCGGCACCGCCTGCCCGTACTTCGTCCAGCGGACGTGCACGCCCACCGGGTCGCCGTCCGGATCCTTCTCCGGCGCGGTGACGTCGCAGTGGAGCTCCTGCGCGGTCACCGGCGGCGACGGCGCGAGCGCCAGCTTCGGCGTAGGCGGCGGCGTGTTCCTCGGGTGCGCGGTGGCGCGCGCCAGGGGCCCCTCCTCCTCGCCGTCGAACGCCGCCGCCTGCACCTCCAGCACGTCGCCGCCGCGGAACGTCCCCGGCTGAAGCTTCGCGGCGTCCAGCGGCACGTTCACCGGCAGCCCGTTCCGCAGCCAGCGGTAGTGGTAGGCGAGCCGGTCGCCATCCGCGTCGGCCGCCTCGCGCGCCACCCTGGCCTCCACGCCCGTCTCCGCGGTCGGCTCGGCGGGCTCCAGGGAGACCTGCGGCGCGCTCGGGACCGAGTTGCGCACCGAGCACTCCGCGTCCGCGCTCGGCCCCACCTCCGTCCCGTCGTGCGGCGTGACCGTCACCACCAGCCGCTGGTGCTTCTTCAGCTCGCCGCCGGCCACCGCGTCCTTCCCCGCCCACGCCGGCCGGGCCTGTCCCCGAATCTGGGGACGCTGATGAGGCTGGCTGGCGCCAGCTTCCTCCGGGCTCAGCCCGCTCACCGCCCACGCGTACCGGTAGCTGACGGCGTCCCCATCCACGTCCGTGGAGGCGGTCTTCACCGTCACGCGCAGGTCCGTCCCCACCGGCACCGGCCCACCGCTGCAGAGCGACACCGCGGGCGGGGTGGGCGGCGTGTTGGCGATCTTCACCTGTGCGCGCGCCGCCTTCGACTCGGCCGTCCCGTCGGAGGCGAAGACCGCCACGCTCCAGGTCTCGCCCTTCTTCGGCTGCTCGCGCGGGACCTCCGCCGCCGAGGGCGGGAGCTGGACCGGCTCCCCGTCGCGCCGCCACTCGAAGCGGTAGGAGAGGACGTCGCCGTCCGGGTCCGCCGCTTCCTTCAAGATGGCCCGCAGCGCCTCGCCGCGCCGGGGCCGAGCAGGCTCGACGGCGACCTCGGGGGCGGGCGGGGTGGCGTTGCCGATCTGCACGGCCGCCGCGGCCTCGGGCCCGGCCAGCTCGCCGTCGAACGCGGTGACCCGCAGGTTCCAGCGGTCGCCGCGCTTGAGATCGCCCGCGGGCACCGTGGCCTGCCCGTCCGGGTACCCCATGCGCACGCCGTTGCGGAACCAGGCGTACCGGTACTGCAGCGAGTCGCCGTCGGTATCGGTGGCCGGCGTGCGGATGACCGCCGCCAGGGGCGTCTGGTTCGTCGGGGCGGCGGGCTCGATGGCCACCACCGGCGCGGTGGGCAGCGCGTCCTGGACCTCCACCTCGGCGCCGCCAAGCTCGCCGCGGGCGGTGCCGTCCAGGGGGACCGCCTCCACGCGCACGCGCTCGTGCTTGCGCAGGTCGCGCGCGGGGACCTCCTGGCGCGCCGGGTCTCGCTCCTTGGGATTGCCGATGGCCGCGCCGTTCCGGGTCCACGAGAACGCATACGTCACCGGGTCCCCGTCCACGTCCGTGGAGGGCCGGACGATCTCCAGCGACACCGGGCCGCCCGTGGTCGGCTTCTCGGGGTTCAGCTTCACCAGCGGCGGCGCGGGCGGCGTGTTGCGCACGGTCACCTGCGCGCTGCCGGGTTTGCCCTCCTGCTCGCCGTCGGAGGGCACCACCGTCACCTCCCAGCGGTCATCCTTCTTCACGTCGGCGGTGGGGATTTCGAACGGGTCCGAGGCGGGCGTGTACGGCGCGCCGTTCCGCTTCCAGGCCGCCTTGTAGGTCACCGCGTCGCCGTCCGCGTCTGCGGGCGGACCGGAGACCACCAGCCGGAACGGGTGCCCGGCGCCGGGCGACGCGGGGACGAACTGCAGCTTCGGCACGGGCGGTGGCGTGTTCGCCACGCGGAGCTGCCCGGACCAGGTGGCGCCCTCCTGCCTCCCGTCGTAGCCGGCGATCTCCACCACCACCACGTCACCCTTGCGCAGCGATTCCGAGGGGACGGCGGCGAGGGTGAGCGGGTAGTTGCGCCGCTCGCCGTTGATGGACCAGCGGAAGTGGTAGGTGACCGCGTCGCCGTCAGGATCCGGCGCCGCCTTCTGAAGCTGGGCTGCCACCGCGTCGCCCTTCCGCGGTGCCTTCGGCGCGAGCGCGAACGCGGGCACGTCCGGCGGGCTGTTGAGCACGGCGGCCTCGGCGAAGCCCGGCTTGCCCTCCAGCGTCCCGTCGTGGGCGGAGACCACCGCGGTCCAGCGCTGGCCCTTCTTCAGGCTGTTCGCGGGGATGGAGTTCTTGGTCAGGTCCACCTTGGAGCCGTCCAAAAGCCAGGTGTAGCGGTAGGTAACCGTGTCGCCGTCCGCGTCCTGCGCGGGCGTGACGACCTCCACCTTGGCGCTGCCGCGCACCGACAGCGACTGCGGGACGATGCGCACCACCGGCGGGCCGGGCGCGGTGTCGGCGATGACGCGGTCCGGGCCGCGCGCCACGTGCGAGGGGAGCGCCAGCTCGAAGTGCCAGGTCTCTCCCTTCTTGGCGGTTCGCGGCAGTAGTTCGCGCTTTCCCTGCAGTTCCTTCACCACCTTGCCGTTGCGGAACCAGCCCACGGGCGCATCGCGCGGCTCCGGCGTCCCCTCGACGGAGAAGTAGCGCCAAGTGGCCTTGAGTGCGTCGTCCACCCGCGCCTGCTTGGGCTCCACCGCCAACGCCGTGTAGCGGGGCGGGTGGGCGCGCACGGCGCCGGTGCGCGCGGCGTCGCTCCCGGCGCCCGCCCAGGCGATGGAGACCAGCTTGCCCTTCGGCGCATCGAGGCGGAGGCCGTAGAGCTTCCCATCCGCGCTCCCCAGGAACGCCACTACGCCGCCGTCGCGCGCCCGGGCCAGGAACGGGGTGGTGGGCTGGGTGCCCACGGTGATCGGCGGCCGCACCTTGGCGCCGGTGCCGGAGATGACGTGGAGGAGCCCGTCGCGCTCGGCGACCAGGAGATCCGGCTTGCCGTCGCCGTTGAGGTCGGCCGACACCACGCCGCCCTCCAGCGGCGACTTCATCCGCACCGGGAAGCCCTGGACCGGCTTGCCGTCGCCGTGCACCACCCAGAGCTGGCCGTCGCCGGAGGTGAACGCCACCTCGAACGCATCGTTCGCGTCCAGGTCCACCAGCGCGGGCGCGCCGAACAAGGCGAAGCCGGCGCTGGAGGGGAAACCGGCCAGTTTTTCCCCAGCGGCGTTCGCTGCGTACAGCGAGAAGTCGCGCGAGGCGGCCGCCAGGTCGACCTGGCCGTCGTCGTCCAGGTCGCCCAGCACGGGGGCGCCATTCACCGCGAAGTGCGCCGCCAGCGGGAACCCCGGGAAGAGGATGCCGTGCGCGTCGACGACGTGGACCGGCCCGCGTTCGGAACCGATGGCGATGGCGATCTTCCCTCCCAGCTTCCCGACGCTGGCGGAGGAAGTCAGCGGCACGTCGCCCAACTGCAAGGGGAACGGCGCCAGCGGCTTGCCGGCCTCCTTCCCCGAGGTGACCAGCACGTGCAGCGCGCCGGAGGCGTCGCCCTGGAGCAATTCCGGCTTGCCGTCGCCGTCCACGTCCGCCAGCGAGGGGCCCGCCACGCACTCCTTGCCCAGCGACACCGGGAAGCCGCTCACCGGCGCGCCGCGCGAGAGCAGGAACACCTTGCCGGAGCGGGTGGTGACGGCGACCTCCGCCCGGCCGTCGCCGTCCACGTCGGCCGCGGCGAGCTCCCCGACCGCCTCCTCACCCTGGCCCAGCTTCGCCGGGAAGCCGTTCAGGGCCTTGCCGTCCTGCGAGAAGGCGAAGACCTGGCTGCCGGCGGCGGCGGCGACGGATGGATCGCCGGAACCAGTGAGGTCCGCCGCCACGGGCGAGGTGCGGATCGGCGCGCCCAGCTTCTTGGGAAACTGCGGCAGGTTTCCGGCGATGGAGGCTGACGCGGCGAGGAGCGCCGCCAGCCTGGCGAAGCGGGAGAGCACGGCGGGCGCGACTCTAGCCGCGCCCCGGGGTAGGCGCACGAAGCTCGCCGCGGGCCCAGGCCACGAACTGGAAGCCGATCATCAGGAGGAACAGCAGCGGCCAGAGGAACGTGACGAAAATCGCCGCCTGCGAGGTGGGCGCGATGACAGGGAGCTTCGAGCTCTTCAGCGGCGGAGGCTCCTTCGCGCCCGACCAGCGCCGGTACAGCGCACGCGCGGGGATCAACACCCCGGCGGAGGGGTACAACAGGGCCATGCGAACGCCTTCGGCCCACGAGTGGACCACGAACTCGCCGTAGGGATTCACGCCGAGGCGGCTCTCGGCATTGAGGGTCGGCCGCACCGTGATGCGCTCCTGGTCGCGCATGACCACCAGCGCCACGGTCTGTCCGGGTCCGGCGGCGTCCAGGCCGGCCTCGACCTGGCCGAAGCTCGTCACCGGCGCGCCGTTCATCTCCACCACCTGGTCGCCGTCTTGAAGGCCGGCCACCTCGGCCGCTTCCCCACGCATGAGGATGATGCGGTTGGTGGCCGACTCCGGAGACCGGAACCAGGAGACGTGCAGCGCGGACGCCAGGAGATAGACCGCCAGGGGTCCTGCGAGCCTCGCCGCGGGGGCTCGCCAGCGCTCGGGCGGCACGCTGCTCGCGAGTGAGATCAACCCGGGGCCGCGCGCCTTGAAGACCGCCGCGCCCGCCACGTTGCCAAGGGCGAAGGTGATCAATGCCAGGAACAGGGAGCCCACCAGGACGAACAGGACCATCCCGGGCCACTCTACCGTCACGTCTCCCCGCGCCGCTGCGCCTTCTTCTCTCCTTGGCGCCGCTTGTCCTCCACCCTCCGCCGCTGCGACGAGCGCGTCGGCTTGGTGGCGCGGCGTTTGCGCGGGATGACGGAGAGCTCGGCCAGGGCCTCGCGCAACCGCTCCAGGGCCTCCGTCCGGTTGCGCGCCTGGCTGCGTCGTTCGGTGGCGGTGACCGAGAGCTCGGTGGGCCGGTGGGTCAGCCGCACTCCGCTCTCCGTCTTGTTCCGGTGCTGTCCGCCCGGCCCGCCGGAAGTGAAGAACTCCTCCTCGCACTCGGAGAGGAGCACGTCCTGCGGCAGCGAGAGCGCCCGGCGGGCGGCCAGGCGCCGTTGAAATTCCTGTTCGTCCATCCGCTCTAGGACGGCCGAGCCGCCGCCATCTGACGGAGGACGTAGTGGAGGATGCCCCCGTGCCGGTAGTAGTCGAGCTCGTTGGGGGTGTCGATCCGGCACGTCACCGTGAACGCCTTGGGCTCCCCGCCCTCCCGCGTCGCCTTCACGGTGAGCTTCTTCATCGGCGCCAGCCCGTCCGCGACGCCGCCGATCTCGAACGTCTCCCGCCCGTTCAGCCCCAGCGACGCGGCGTCCTGCCCGGCCTCGAACTGGAGCGGGAGCACGCCCATCCCCACCAGGTTGGAGCGGTGGATGCGCTCGAAGCTCTTGGCGATGACGGCGCGCACGCCCAGCATGTAGGTGCCCTTGGCGGCCCAGTCGCGCGAGGAGCCAGTCCCGTACTCGGCGCCGGCCAGCACCACCAGCGGCGTGCCGTCCTGCTGGTACTTCATCGCCGCGTCGTAGATGGACATCTTCTCGTTGGTGGGCAGGTGCACGGTGACGCCGCCCTCGATGCCCGGCACCAGTTGGTTCCTGATCCGGATGTTGGCGAAGGTGCCGCGCACCATCACCTCGTGGTTCCCGCGCCGAGCCCCGTAGGAGTTGAAGTCCTTCGGCTCCACCCCGTTGGCCATCAGGTACTTCGCCGCCGGCGACGTCTTGGCGATGTTGCCCGCGGGCGAGATGTGGTCGGTGGTCACCGAATCGCCCAGCAGCGCCAGCACGCGCGCCGCCTTGACGTCCTTCGTCGCGGGCGGCTCCTTCGGGATGTCGTCGAAGAAGGTCGGCTTCCGGACGTACGTCGACTTCGGGTCCCACTGGAAGATGCTGCCCTTGGCCGCGGCCAGCCCCTGCCAGCGCTGGTCGCCGTCCATGGCGTGGGCGTACTGGTTCCGGAACTGCTCCGGCTTCACGGCGCGGGCGATGGCGTCCCGCACCTCGGCCTGGGTGGGCCAGAGCTCCTTGAGGAACACCGGCCGGTTGTTGCGGTCGTAGGCGAGGGGCTCGGTGGCGAGGTCCAGGTCCATCGTCCCGGCCAGCGCGTACGCCACCACCAGCGGCGGCGAGGCGAGGAAGTTCATCCGCACGTTGGGGTTGATGCGCCCCTCGAAGTTGCGGTTCCCGGAGAGCACGGACGCCACCACCAGGTCGCCCTGGGTGACCGCGTCGGCGACGTGGTCCGGCAGCGGGCCGGAGTTGCCGATGCAGGTGGTGCAGCCGTAGCCCACCACGTGGAAGCCGAGCGCCTCCAGGTAGGGCAGCAGGCCCGCCTCCTTCAGGTACTCGGTCACCACGCGCGAGCCGGGGGCCAGCGAGG
>DATBSS010000718.1:0-36155 GCA_036559665.1 Myxococcaceae bacterium | reverse complement strand
CGTCCCCGCCCCCTCCGACGCTGGCGCCCACCCCGCTCCCGACGCCCGCGCCCACGCTCATCCCGGAGGTGAAGCCCGCCACGCCGGCGCCGCCGCAGCTCCCGCGCATCGTCCGCATGGCCCCGCCGTCCTCGCGCCCGGCCGCGGCGCCGCCTCAGCTCTCCGGGCCGCCCCAACTCGCCGCGCCGCCCCCCGCCCCGCCGCCGATGCTGGAGGCGGTGACGATGAACCCGGAATCCATTCCGGACGCCGCTCCGGCCGCCGCCGCGGACTTCGTCCCGGACGAGGAGCGCACGGAGCCGCAGATCTCCACGGCGGGCCTGGCCACCGCGCGCCTGGAGCCCCAGGAGCCGGCGGGCTCCAGTGACGACGAGGCGCGGATGGTCTGGAGCACGTTCGCCAGCTCGGAGGACAAGTTCGCCGCGGGCCCGCAGACCGTCACTGCGCTGGAGGAGATCATCCAGAAGGACGCCGGCTGCGCCAGCGCCCGCTACTTCCTGGGGCAGGTGTATTTCTTCGTGGGCGACGAGCTCAACGCCCGGGTGTGGTTCAACAAGACGCTGGAGGTCGACCCGGAGCACGGCGCCGCCCGACAGCGGCTCGCGGCGATGGGGGCCTGAATGCCGCGGATCGACTCCTTCCTGCGCCTGGTGGTCGAACAGCACGCCTCGGACCTCCACTTCCACAGCGGCGCGCCGCCGACGATCCGCTTCGACGGCGACCTCCTCCCGCTCCCCTTCCGGGTGCTCTCCGAGGCGGAGACGCGGCGCTTCCTCTACGAGCTGCTGGACGAGGCCCAGCGCGCCCAGTTCGAGACCGACAAGCAGCTCGACTTCCTCTACGTGCTGGAGGGCGTGGGGCGGTTCCGCACCAGCGTCTTCCTGCAGAACCACGGCATGGGGGCGGTGTTCCGCGTCATCCGCCCGACTCCGCCCACGCTCGACGACCTGGCGGTGCCGCCGGTGCTCCGCAAGCTGGCGCACCTCCCCAACGGCCTGGTGCTGGTGACCGGACCCACCGGTGCGGGGAAGACCACCACCCTGTCGGCCCTGGTGCACGAGGTGAACCGCACCTCCCCGCGCCACATCATCACCATCGAGGATCCGATCGAGGTGCTCCACACGCCGATCAAGTCGGTGGTCTCGCAGCGGCAGGTGGAGAAGCACACCGAGTCGTTCGCCTCGGCGCTGCGGGCCGCGCTCCGCGAGTCGCCGGATGTCCTGGTGGTGGGCGAGATGCGGGACCAGGAGACGGTGATGCTGGCGCTGAGCGCGGCGGAGACGGGCGTGCTGGTGCTGGGGACGCTGCACACCAACTCGGCGGCCAAGGCGGTGGACCGGATCATCGACATGCTGCCGCCGGACACGCGCGAACAGGCGCGCAGCGTGCTCTCGGTGCTGCTGCGCTGCGTGGCCTCACAGCACCTCTGCCGGCGCGCCAACGGCGAGGGCCGGGTCGCGGTGATGGAGGTGCTGCTCCACAACTGGGCGGTGGCGAACATGATCCGCGAGGGGAAGGCGCACCAGATCGAGGCCTACCTCCAGACGACGGGCAACGACGACAGCGGCATGGTCAGCCTGGACGCCTCGATCGCGCGCTCGGTGCGCAACGGGTACATCACCATCGAGGAAGGGCTCCGCGTCGCGAACTATCCCGATCAGGTGCGGACGCTGGTAGGAGATCTCTCCAGGTAGCGCGTGGGCACGGACGAACGCGAGAAGGCGCTCCAGCTGGCCCGGGCGCTCGAGAAGAAGGGCGAAGCCGACCAGGCGGCGGAGCAGTACGTCCGTGGCGGCGCCCACGCCGAGGCGGTGCGGGTGCTCACCAGCGCGCGGAAGTACGCGCAGGCCGCCCAGGTGCTGATCGCCGCCCACTCCATCCAGGTGTCCGGCGTGGCGAGGCTGGACGCGGAGGGAAAGCGGCAGGCGCTCACCGCCGCCATCCTCCTCGGGCGCGGCGGCGAGACCCGGCGCGCCGTGGAGCTCTTCGTCGCGCTCGGGGAGCGGGAACGCGCGGCCGAGCTGCTCCGGCGGGCCGGGGACGTGGCCGGCGCGGAGCGCCTCGCAATGGCCGGCGCGACGCCCATGCAGCGCTCCTCCTCCGCCGCGCCCGGCGCCACGGCCGACGCCGCGCGGAAGCTCGAGGCCGACGGCCGCGACGACTCCGCCCTCCAGATCTGGCTCTCGCTGGGACAGCACGAGGACGCGGCCCGGGTCGCCCAGCGCTTGCGGCGGTGGGAGCAGGCCGCGCAGCTCTACCTGCAGGCCGGCAAGCCCTACGAGGCGGCGCAGTGCAACCTCTCGGCCGGGAAGACGGAGCAGGCGTTCGACACGCTGGCCAAGGCCTCCCGCGAGGATCCGCGCTACCGCGCCATCTGCCGGCAGATGATCTCCGCGGCGGCGGCCGCGAAGTCGCTGAGCTATTCGCTGGAGCACTTCCTGGGGCCGTTCGCGTCCTCGCAACCCCAGAACGCCGGAGAGGCGGAGGCCTTCTACGCGCTCGCCGGGCTCTACGCGGAGAAGGACCTGGTGGACAACGCCGCCGAGGTCTACCGGCGCCTGCTGCTGTTCGACGCGCGCTTCCGCGACGCGTCCGCGCGGCTGAGGAAGATCACCGCCGCGGCCGGTCTGCTGAGCGAGGCCGGGGCGCGGGAGGACCTGGCCGTCACCCACACTCCGGGCCCTCCGGGACAGGGCTCGCCCGAGGAAGCCACCGAACGCGGGGCCCCGGAGCCGCCGGGCCCGCCTCCCCGGACGGGCGCATCCGGCGAACGCTTCTTCGAGGGCGCGCTGATCGCGGGCCGGTACAAGCTGGCGAGCAGGATTGGCAAGGGCGGGATGGCGGCGGTGTTCCGCGCCACGGACCTGGAGCTCTCCATCGAGGTGGCGCTCAAGGTCTACTTCCCGGTCAAGGGAAGCGACGACGCCGACATGCTGACCCGGTTCCGGCGGGAGCTGAGGTTCGCGCGCAGCGTGATCCACCCCAACGTGGTGCGGGTCTTCGACATCGGCGTGCACGAGGAGCAGCGGTACATAACCATGGAGTTGCTGAGGGGGAAGGAGCTGCGGGGCTTGTTCCGCGGGCCACTGCCCATCCCCCAGGCGCTGGGCTACCTGAGCCAGGCCTGCGCCGGGCTCCAGGCCGCGCACGACCAGGGCATCGTCCACCGCGACGTCAAGCCGGCGAACCTCTTCGTGACCGACGACGGGGTGGTGAAGCTGATGGACTTCGGCATCGCGCGGGTGGAGGGAGCGGCGCGGGAGCTCACCCGCATGGGCGCCGTCGCCGGCACGCCCGGGTACATGGCGCCCGAGCAGATCCGTGACAGCAGCAAGGTGACGCCGTCCGCGGACATCTACTCGCTGGGCGTGGTGGCCTACCGGGCGCTCACGGGCGTGATGCCCTTCATCCACCCGGACACCATCCCGCTCCTGATGATGCACCTCGAGCGCCCGCCCCCGCCGCTGCGCGACCACAACCCCTTCATCCCGGCGGCGCTGGAGCAGGTCGTGCTGCGCTGCCTGGCCAAGGAGCCCCAGGACCGGTGGCCCACTTGCACCGCGCTGGCGGCGGAGCTCGAACGGTTGCGGGCGGCGAGGTAACTTCGCGCCTCAATGCTGATCGCCCTCCTCTCCCTCGCCCTGTCACAATCCCATGGAGCCGCTCGCGACGCCTTCGAGGTCTGGAGCGCGGATCCCGGGCCCACGTCCGAAGCGGCGGAGCCGCTGGAGGCCGCTCGCGAGCTGGTGAGAGGGCTTACCCCCGGGGCCCTCGTGGACGAGGGCGCCCTGGATACGGCCGCCGCCGCGCGGGCCGTGCTCGACGCCGAGGTCGCGCGCCTGCGGGAGGGGCTCTCCGCTCCCCGCTGCACCTACTCGAGGTACGGGCCGAACGCCGGCGCGCCCATCCGCCTCGCGGAGACGGCCCGCGTGCGGGCGCTGGTCGGGCTGCGCCTGGGCGAGGAGGTGACGCCGCTGGTCCTCGACGTCCTTGCCATGGGCCGGCGCCTCGCGCGGTGTGCCCGCGGGCCCCTGCTCGCCTACGCGGCCGGAAAGGTGATCGAAGGTGACACCCTCAACTTCGCACTCTGGGCTTCCAGCCATTCGCTCTGGAGCCAGGCCGACCGGGCGAAGCTGGCGGCGGCGTTCGGCGGGGCGGACGCGTTGAGACCGGAAGACCTCCAGCGCCCGCTCGATGCGGAGCTCGAGTGGTCCCTCGCCCACATCCCACCGGCGATGAAGGACGAGCACGTGTACTCGCGCGCCGCGACCGAGCGCCGGCTCCGCGCCTCGTTCGCCCGCCTCCGCAGCGCCGCGGCCGCGAAGGACCCAGACCTGGCCGCCCAGCGGAAAGCATTGGAGGAGCTGCTGAGCGAGCAGGAGATCGCGCTGCTGCAGGGTGCCGAGGCCCTGCGCGGCGATCCCATGGCGTGGATGCAGGCGATCCTGAAGCGCGGACCGCCCCCGGGCGATGACCTCTTCGGGCGCTTCTTCGCGCGGCAGATCTCCCTGACGTTGGTGGACACCGTCGGGGACCTCCGCAAAAAGCTCCTGGACGATCGCGCCCGGGCCAAGGCGCTCTCCGCCGCCGGCGCCTCGAAGCCGCAGCCGTGGGCCCGCCCGGCCGACCCATCGGCCGCTCCAAGTGCAAGCGCTGGACCGTTCACCGGGCGCTGCGAGCGCGTGAAGGAGGGCGTGTACCGCCTGGACGCCGCGGCGGCCTCGGCCCTCCGGGAGCAGGGCGAGAAGGTGGCGGTGAACAGCGCGCGGCTCATCCCGGTGTTCGAGGGCGGCAAGGTAATCGGGTTCAAGATCTCCGCGTTCGGCGCGGACTCCTTTCCGGCGTCCTGCGGGTTCCGCGAGCAGGACGTCATCGTCCGCGTGAACGAGACGGTCCTCCGCGCCCCGCAAGCGATGATGGAAGCCTTCGCCGGCGTCCGCCGCGCCGGGAAGGCCGACTTCTCGGTGCTGCGGGGGGGCGCGTCGATCTCCTTCTCGGTGGTCGGGCGCGACTGAGCGTGATCGTCACCGTCCTCGAGCTGCCCGCGACCTGGGGCGCGCCGGAGCGCGTGCTGGCCGCGGTCGAGGAGATGCTGGCCGGGGGACCCCGGACGGACCTGGTGCTCCTGCCCGAGGCGTCGCTGACCGGGTACGTGTCGCCGCGCGGCGACTTCGACCTGCGCCGCTTCGCCGAGCCGCCCGGCGGGCCCACGTCGCAGGCGCTCTCGGCGCTCGCGGCGCGGCGCGGGGTGGCGCTGGCGGCGCCGGTGGTCCTGCGGGAGGGCGATGCCTGCTTCAACGCGGTGATCGTCCACGACGCGTCCGGGCGGCCGCTGGCCACCTACCGGAAACGGCACCCCTGGTTCCCGGAGAAGTGGGCGACGCCCGGGCCGGAGGGGCCGCCGCTGTTCCAGGTCGGCGAACTGGCGGTCACCCTCGCCATCTGCTTCGACGGCCACTTCCTGGAGGACGAGGAGGACTCCTGCCGGGCGCTGTCCGGGGCCGACCTGCTCCTGTTCCCCAGTGCCTGGCTGGACCGGGAGGACAGCCGCACCCCGCTGCTCTCGGGGATCGCGCGCCGGTTCGGGATCTCCATCGCCGGCGCCAACTGGGCCCCCGGCGTGGTGCGCGTCCCCGGCATGGGCGATGCGTACCTCATGGGTCCGGACGGCGAGGTGTTGGCGCGCGCCATCGACGGCCGCGCGGACGCCCAGGTGGGCCGCCGGAAGGAATAGCCCGGGGCTAGGATCTCCACCGTGGCGAAGCGCGACGAGGTGGTCCTGGAGCTCGCCGGGCGCCCGGTCCCGATCTCGAACCCCGGCAAGGTCTACTTCCCCCAGGCCGGGATCACGAAGCTGGAGCTGGTGCGGTACTACCTGTCGGTCGCGGAGGGCGCGCTGCGCGGGGTGGCGCGCCGGCCGATGAACCTGAAGCGATACGTCAACGGCGTGGACGCCGAGCCCTTCTACCAGAAGCGGGTGCCGGCCAAGCGGCCGGAGTGGATCGAGACCGCCACCTTCGCGTTCCCCTCGGGACGCACGGCGGAGGAGATCGTGGTGAACGACGCCGCCCAGCTCGCCTGGGTGGTCAACCTGGGGTGCGTGGACCTCCACCCTCACGCGGTCCGGAAGGAGGACATGGAGCGGCCGGACGAGCTCCGCATCGACCTGGATCCGGTGCCCGGAGTGCCGTGGAGCCAGATCGTCGAGGTGGCGCGGGCGGTGCTGGACGAGGTCGGGCTCGCCGGGTGGCCGAAGACCAGCGGTTCGCGGGGCGCGCACGTCTGGGCGCGGATCGAGCCGCGCTGGCCGTTCTCCACCGTGCGCCGGGCGGCCCAGGCGGTGGCGCGCGAGGTCGCCCGGCGGGCGCCGGCCATCGCCACCGCGCGCTGGTGGAAGGAGGAGCGGCACGGGGTGTTCATCGATTACAACCAGAACGCGCGGGACCGGACGACGTGCAGCGCATATTCGGTGCGCCCTACGCCTGACGCGCGCGTGTCCATGCCGCTCTCGTGGGACGATTTCATGGTGTCGAATCCGCTGGAGCACACGCTCCGGACCGTGCCGGCGCGGTTCGCGGCCCGCGGCGACGCGCACGCGGCGATCGACGCGTCGCCCGGATCGATCGAGCCGTTGCTCGCGCTGGCGGACCGGCACCAGGCGGAGGGGCTGGAGGAAGGCTCCGGTGAAACGGAGCGTGGCCCGCTGCCGGTGATCACCGTCGCCCAGGCGAAGCTGAAGAAGGACGCGCTCGCCGGGCTGGAGCGCTGGCGGGCGAAGTACCCGGAGGTCGCGGCCAGGTTGGCGCCGGAGGACACTCTGGTGGACACCAACCGCGGGCGGGCCAGCGCCTGGTACCGCGTGCGCATCAACCTCAAGAACGTCCCGGAAGCGGACCGGCCGCCCGCCGGGAGGCCGGACCCGGACTACGACCCGAAGGTCGAGTACGAGGGTTGATGGTTGAGCGGAGAGCGGGGCCCCGGGTCCAGTTGGATTGCTTGGAAGCCTGCGTACGTTCCTCCCCACAAAGGGGGAGCAACTTCCGTGACCAACCCGAGGAAGAAGAAGTCGGCTGCGAAGTGCCTCGTCGCGCTCGCGACGGGATTGACGATGGCTACCGGTGCCGCTGGCTGCTACAGCAGCGCCTACTACGACCCGTACTATTACGACTACACGTATTACGACCCGTATTATTACGGGTATGACTCATGGTACGCCTACACGTGGGTCGACCCCATCTACTACGACTACTACGCGCTCAGCAGCTCGGGGGCCACGGCTCCGGCCGATCTCAACGCCCTGGCGTCGACCATGGCGTCGAGGGTGAGCACCTATTACGGGTCCAACTGCGCCACCGCGACGGCTTCGGGTGCAACGGTCGCGTATGCGCTCAACGGATGTACCGGCCCGGGAGGCAAGGGAAGCATCTCCGGCAACATCACGGTCACGTTGACCCAGGCCACGACCGGGGAGATCACGCTCACCGCGACGTCCCAGGACCTGACCCTGAACGGCGAACGCTACGTCCTGGACATGACCGCCATGCCATCCACTTCGGGGACCACGTCGGCGATCGCGATCACCTCCAGGAGCTACGCGCCGTCGCGGTTCGACTCGCGGCAGGCCCAGGGCACGGTGTCCTGGACGCAGGGGAGCGGGTGCGTCGACCTGAACGGCCAGAGCACGGGGGCCCGCGGCGGGACCACCGCGACCGCCACCATCTCGGGGTTCCACGAGTGCACCAACCGGTGCCCGTCAGCCGGCACCATCACCGTCGACACCTCGAAGGGGGCCTTCTCCTCCACGTTCGACGGGAGCGACCAGTTCGTCGTGACCGGCCCGGACGGGACGCAGCACAGCTACGACATGCAGTGCAACGCTCAGTAGCCATTCGCCTACCGGGCAACAGGGACAGGTAGTCCTCTAAAGCTGCCTTCTGCGCCTCCGCCTCGGGTGATCACTCACCCGGGGCGGAGGCGTTTTGACGTCTGCGCTCAGGGGCGGCCGCGCGGGCGCGCGCCCGTGCCCCCGCCTGCTTTGAGCTCGGAATAGTGTCCAGGAAAAGACGTTCGAGGGCCCTCAACGACCTGAAGGCGCCCGGCTGCTCGGGTGCCGCCAGGCAAGCGTCCGGGAGGGACCCTCGAAATGCGTTGCAACCTGCTCGCAGTCACCGGGGCCGTCATGCTGGCGGCAGCCTGTGTTGGCCAACCCAATGACCCAGGAGACACGACTCAAGACGAGATGAACCAGCCGGCGGCCGGCGAATCGAGCCTCTGGCCGGACAGCGAGGTGCCGGCCTCGTTCGCCTACGCCGATAACGGCTCGATCGAGCTGGGCGTGAAGTTCAAGAGCACGGTGGCCGGCGCGGTGACCGGCATCCGGTTCTACAAGGGCACCGGCAACGGCGGGACCCACGTCGGACACCTCTGGACGAGCTCGGGCACCCTGCTCGCCAGCGCGACCTTCACTCAAGAAAGCGCCACCGGCTGGCAGACGGCCCGCCTCAGCCAGCCCGTCACCATCCAGCCGGACACGGTGTACGTCGTGAGCTACCTCGCTCCGCAAGGGCAATACGCGGGCGTGGCCTCCTACTTCACCGCGTCCGGCCGCAACGCCCCGCCGCTGTACGCGCTCCAGGACGGCGAACAGGGCGGCAACGGCGTGTACGCGCGCTCTACTTCGGCCGCGTTCCCGAACGGCTCCTCGGGCGCCAACAACTACTACGTCGACGTCCTGTTCAGTGCCGCGGGCGCCGCGCCCGGCAACGGGCTCCTCGGCGAGTACTACGACAACATCGATTTCACCGGGACGAAGGTCTCCAGGACCGACGCCACGGTGAATTTCTCGTGGGCCACCGGGTCGCCGGCCTCGGGCATCGGCCCGGACACGTTCTCGGCCCGCTGGACGGGCCAGGTCCTCGCGCCCGCCACCGGCGTCTACACGTTCTCGACGCTCTCGGATGACGGCGCACGGCTGTGGGTCAACGGCACGCCCCTGGTGAACAACTGGACCGATCACGCGCCCACCACCGACTCCGGGCAGATCACCCTGACCGCGGGGCAGAAGTACGACGTCAAGCTCGAGCTCTTCGAGAACGGGGGGAGCGCTACCTCGGTCCTGAGCTGGACCGTCCCCGGCGCGGCGTCCGCCGTCATTCCCACGGCGAACCTGTACTCGACGGCGGCGCCCCCGCCTCCTCCCCCACCCCCGCCTCCGCCTCCGCCTCCGCCGAATTCGGACCCGCGGTGGTTCCGCTTCTACGCCGAGATCACGGGCCCCAACCCGGCCTCGTGGGCGCAGGTGCTGAAGCAGCGGCTTGGCTTCAACGGCTTCGGGCTCTGGGATCCCCTCTCCGGCAACGCGGCCAGCACCATCGCCGCCACGACGGACGCGGTGATGGCCTACAAACCGGCGGCCAACCGGGACATGCCTTCGTACAACTACGTGTACGACCCGGCGCAGAAGCAGGCGTTGATGAGCACGTTCGCCCAGCTCACGTCGGCCTCGCCGGATCCCAGCAAGATCTTCTGGGACGGCTTGAACGAGTTCGATCAGATCGGGGGTGACTGGACCCAGGGCCGTCCGGTTCCGTCCCCCAGCCTCACCCCGCTGCAGAACTACCAGCAGTTCCGCGACTACTACCTGAACACGCTCGGCGTCGGCAGCGTCATCGGGATACCCCGGGCGCAGCGCGGCTTCTCCTTCGCGGCGATCGCGGACTGCCCCTGGACCGCGCAGTGGGTCTACGACTGGGGTGGGGACATGGTCATGGGAGAGCGGATCATCGACGAGCTGAGCGGGATGAGCCCCGGCGCGAGCTTCTACCGCGGCGCGGGGAGGCAGTCCGGCAAGGCCTGGGGCTACGACTTCTCCACGTGGCGCTACTGGACCAACTCGCCCACCCAGTACGACGGCAACGACCGGCTGACCGGCGGCTGGTCCCCCTCCTGGTTCAAGCGGCACTTCTACCTGGCGTACATGGGAGGCGCGAACGTCATCAACATCGAGCCTTCCGAGTACTTCAACCCTTCGGGCAACCCCAACCCGCTGGGCGTGGCGGCCCGCGACTTCGCCAACTTCGCGCTGGTGCGGCACCCGAACCGCCCACCCGAATTCGTCCCCTTCGCGCTGGTGGTCGACCGCTACTCGGGGTTCGCTCCCAAGTACGGCCAATACAACCAGGGGAACTACACCTGGTACTCGCGGGTCCCCTACACGTCCGGTGATTACATGTTGAACAACGTGCTCCAGATGGCGTACCCAGACCACCAGCTCCACGGGACGCTGGTGCCGGGGGGGCCCCAGAGCGTGTCCGAGTACCGGTCGCGCCTGGCCGCGGGAGAGGACCCCCGTTCCTGGGAGCCCATGGGCAAGAGCCGCTGGGGAGACGTCTTCAACGTGCTCAACACGGCCGCCGGCGCCGGCGCGATGTCGAAGCACCGGGTCGTCATGCTGACGACACACCTCCCGGTGGATCCGGCGCTGCGGACCCAGTTCCAGACGTTCGTGAACAACGGCGGCGTGCTCATCCTCAACGCCGCGCAGGTGGGCGCCGCGGATACCGTGCTGGCGGGCGCTTCGCTCACCGGCCAGACCGGCCAGTCCACCAGCTCGACGTGGCTGGCGGACGGGTCGTCGTTCACCGAACCGGCCTACACGTACGCGAAGCTGAGCCTCCAGGGCGCCACCGTGGTCGCGCGCAACGCGGAGGGAGATCCGCTCATCACGCGCTACACGGTCGGGGCCGGCGAGGTGTACCTGACCACGCCCACGCTGCTCCAGGACAACGCCCGCTCGCGGATCCTGAACGTCGGCCAGAAGCTGTTCGACGTCCTCACCGCCCGCTACGCCCCGGCCACGGTCCAGGGCCCCAGCGTGCTGTACCAGCTCAACACGGACGGCCACACCACCACGGTCACGATCGTCAACGGGGGCGGCACCACCTGGACCGGGACGGTCAGCTTCCCGGCGCCGGGCGCCTCCTACGCGACGGCCGAATGGGTCACCGACGCCGCGGTCTCGAGCTCCGTCTCGGGTGGCCGGGTGAACGTCCCGGCCAGCGTCCCGCCGTACGACGTCCGCGTCTACGCGCTCGCGTGGTGACGGCGGAGCCGGTGATCCTGACGGGCATGTGACGTCTCTCATGCCCTGATGGTCAGTGGCGCGCGGCGGCGCGGGGTCTCATCTACCGGGTCCGGTTGATGGGACAAGCGCGCGCAGGCGGGGGGCGAATGGAAACCAGGCGAACGGCTGCATGGGCCGCGTCGCTCTGGCTGTCCCTCGCCGGCTGCGCGCTGGGCCCGGGGATGAGGATGGACGAGGGGGCGCTGACCTCCCGCGCCGAGCGGGCCGGACAGAAGCCCTCCGCCATCCTCGTCCCCGTCACGCCCGAGGTCGTCAAGCAGCTCGGCGAGGCGGACGCCACCCACCCGGCGCTGACGCCGGACCCGCTGGCGGACGGCGCCCAGAGGTACGAGTACCGGGTGGCGTCCCACGACGTGCTGAACGTCATCATCTGGGAGCACCCGGAGCTCACCATCCCCGCAGGCGAGTTCCGCTCGCCGGAAGCGGCCGGTCTCTCGGTGAGCGCGGACGGGACGATGTTCTTCCCCCACGTGGGCGTGGTGGAGGTCGCCGGCAAGACGCTGCCGGAGATCCGCACGCTGCTGACCGCGGGCCTCAAGGGCGTCCTGGAGAAGCCGCAGCTGGAGGTGCGGGTAGCGGCGTTCCGGGGCCGGCTGGTCCAGATCACCGGCGAGGTGAAGAAGCCCGCCACGGTGGCGCTCACCGACGTGCCGCTCCGCGTGCTCGACGCGCTCGCCGCCGCGGAGGGCCCCACCGCGGAGGCGGACCTCCAGGGCGTGCTCCTCACCCGGAAGGGAAAGGCGCGGCGCCTGGACCTCCAGGCGGCCGACGACCGGGGCGACGCGACCGAGAACTGGCTGCTCCAGGACGGCGACATCATCCACGTCCCGGACCGGAGCCAGAACAAGGTCTTCGTGCTGGGTGAGGTGCGCAAGCCCAGCTCGCGAATCATGACCAAGCGGCGGATGAACCTGGCCGAGGCGATCTCCGACAGCGAGGGGTTGCTCCAGGAGGCCGCCGACGCGCAGGGCGTGTACGTGATCCGCGGCGCCTACGACGTCCCGCGCGTCTACCGGCTGGACGCGCGGTCTCCCGACGCGCTGCTGCTGGCGGCCCGCTTCCCGCTGCAGCCGCTGGACGTGGTGTTCGTCTCCTCGCACCCGCTGACGCAGTGGAACCGGATCGTCCAGCAACTCCTCCCCACCGTGCAGATGCTCCTGGAGCCGTTCTACCTGGCCCGCGGGATCATCGTGTTCCCCACCCTGTAACGGCCGACCCCCGCGCCATGACCACCAAGCCTGAAGACGAAGCGCCGCTCACGCTCCGGGAGCTGGCGGTCACGCTCCGCGAGGGGCGCCTGCTGCTCGCGGCGGGCGTGGCCGGAGCGCTCGCCCTGGGCGCGCTCTCGGTCCTGGGGAGCGACGCGGTCTACCGGGCCACAGGGCTGCTCCAGATCGAGCAGCGGAGCAAGGTGCTGGACCCGCTCACCGAGGATCGGGACGGCTACCCGGTGGAGATCCCCTCCGAGGCGGAGATCGACATCATCCGCTCGAACTCAATCGTGCTGGAGGCGGTCCAGGTGCTCCACCTGGACATCTCCGCGCGCCCCCGGCGGCCGCCCGTCATCGGGCGGTTGCTGGGCTCCCGCCAGGCGATCCAGGTCGCTTCCCTGGAGGTCCCGCCGCGGCTGTTGGACCAGCCGCTCACGTTGATCGCCGGGGAAGCGGGCACGTACACGCTGCTGGCGCCGGACGGCGCGCCGCTGCTGGAGGGCCAGGTGGGGACGATCGCCTCCTCGGGCGAATCGTCCGCCCTCGTCGCCGGGCTCTTCGCGAAGCGCGGCGAGCGCTTCCGGGTGATCAAGGACTCGCCGGCCAGCGCGGTGGAGCGCTTCCTGTCCCGGCTGTCGGTCACCGAGAAGGGAAGGAACACCGGGGTCATCGCCCTGGAGCTGCAGGGACCCGACCCGGACCGGGTCCAGGCGGAGCTGGCGGCGCTGATGGAGATCTACCTGAGCCGCAACGTCGATCGCCGGACCCGGTCCGCCGAGCGGCGGCTGGAATTCGTCAACGGCCAGCTCCCGGTGCTGAAGGAAAATCTAGAGGCGGCCGAGCTGAGGCTGAAGCAGTACCGGGCGCGGACCGGGCAGCTCGACGTCGGCCTGCAGTCCAAGGCGATCATCGACCGGGGCCAGGAGATCAACAACCAGATCACCCTGCTCCAGCTCCAGCTCTCCGACCTCCGCCAGCGCTTCACCGAGAGCCACCCCAGCATGGTCGCGCTCAACGCCAAGCTCCGGCGGCTGGCCTACGCCAGGCACGTGCTGAACGAGAAGGCGGAGGCGAGGCCGGACACCGAGCTGACCCTGGTCCGGCTCGACCGGGACGTGAAGGTCGCCGGCGAGTTGTACGTCCACCTGCTCTCCAAGGCACAGGAGCTGGCGGTCTGGAAGGCGGCCGGCATCGGCAGCGTGCGGCTGGCGGACCCGGCGTTCGCCTATCCCAGGCCGGTCAAGCCGGACGGGCCCGCGACGCTGGTGGTGAGCCTGCTGGCCGGGCTGTCGTTCGGACTGGTGGGGGCGCTGGTCCGCCGCGGCCTCCACCAGGGCGCCCGCGGCACCGCCTGGCTGGAGAAGGGCCTCGGGCTCCCGGTCTACGCCTGCCTCCCCAGGAGCCGCCGCCGGTCGCGCGCTCCGCTGGCGCTCGCCGCGCCGGACGATCCGTTCGTGGAGGCGCTGCGGGCGCTGCGGGCCCGCCTCGATCACGAGCTGGAGGCCGCGCCGAACAAGGTCGTCCTGTTGACCTCCAGCCGGCCGCACCGCGGCACCGCGCTGGTGGCGGCGAACCTCTCGGTCCTGTTTGCCCAGGCGGGCCGGCGGGTCCTGCTGGTGGACGCGGACCTCCGCAAGGGCCCGCTGGGCCGCCACTTCCCCCGGGCGCGGGGCTCCGGCCTCGCGGCGCTGCTGGAGGGCCAGCCGCTGCACGCGCTGCTGTCGCCCTCCGGCGTGCCCAACCTGCACCTGCTCTCCTCGGGAGGGCCGGCGCCGGCCGGGCTGCTCGACCGGCCCGCCCTCGCGCGCGCGCTCGAGCTGGCGTCCGCGTCCTTCGACGTCGTGCTGTGCGTCGCCCCGCCCGTCCTGGCGGCCAGCGACGCCGCCGTCATCGGGAAGGCCGCCTTCGCCACCTTGCTGGTGGTCAAGGCCGGCCACCACCCGGTGGACGAGCTGGCGCTGGCCATCCTGCGCCTGGACCAGTGCGGCGCCCGGCCCTCTGGCTTCGTCGTCAACGCGGTCCGGATCCACCCAGGCTTCCAGTACCCGTAGGAGAGACGAGCATGCGCGTGTGCGTGGTCGGCGGCATCTTCGGACGCCCTCCCGAATATCAAGCGAGGCACCGCCACCTCCCGGAGTGCGTGCTCGCGCAGGGCCTGCGGGAGCGCGGGGTGGAGGTCGAGACCCTGCCCCATCATTCCTTTCGCCCGGCGGCGGGGCGCTGGGACCTGGTCCACGTCCACCACGTGACCGAGGGATCGATCCGCGCCGCCGGCGCCGCCTGTGGCCCTCCGCTGGTCTTCACCAGTCACGGGGGCGCCGTCCTCTGCGGCTACGAGCGCTCGCGCGCGTGGCTGACCGCCTTCGGCTACGTCTGCCGCCGCGCCGATGCGCTGGTGGCCCTCTCGCAGGCGGAGGCGCGCTTCCTGGAGGATCGGTACGGCCTGGGGCGGAAGACGGCGGTCATCCCGAACGGCACCGACGCCGGCGTGTTCCAGCTCCGGGAGCCGGCGCGAAAGGGCGGGCGCCCCACGCTCCTCTACGTGGGCCAGCTGATCCCGCTCAAGGGCCTGGACGTGCTGATGCGGGCCCTGGCGCGGCTGCCGTCCTCCGGGCGCCCGAGGCTGCGGCTCGTCTACCACAACGCCGAGCTGGAACCGGCGCTGCGGGCGCTCGCCGGGGAGCTGCGGATCGAGGAGGGCGTGGAGTTCTGCGGAGCGATGGGCCCCGAGGACCTGGCGGCGGCCTACGCCGGGAGCGATCTGCTGGTGCTCCCCAGCCACGCCGAGGCGCTGCCCAGCGTCGTCACCGAGGCGATGCTGTGCGGGCTCCCGGTGGCCGCCTCCGCGGTGGGCGGCATCCCGGAGCAACTGGGCACGCTCGGCCACCTCTTCCCGCCGGGCAGCGTGGATGGGCTGGCGGCGGCCCTCACCGCCGCGCTGGCCCGGCTCCCGCTGGACGCGGCGCAACGCGCGGCGCTGAGGGCGCGGGCGCTGGCCTGGAGCGGCGTGGACGACATGGCCGGCGCGCACCTGCGCCTCTACACGCGGCTGCTCCAGGAGCGGCCCGAGCGGCCGCGCCGCGCGAGAGGGTTGGCCGATCGCCTCGTCGGCTCGGCGATGGACCTGTATCGACTGACCCACCCCGTCCCCTGGGGGGCCGCGCCGCCGGCGCCTCGCACTACCACTGGACCACGGTGCGCATGACCCGCGGGCCACATTGCCTCTCCAGTGCCCTGGACGCAGCTTCCACGCGCTCGACGGAGAATGAGAATGCGACGG
This sequence comes from Myxococcaceae bacterium, assembly GCA_036559665.1. Taxonomy (GTDB): domain Bacteria; phylum Myxococcota; class Myxococcia; order Myxococcales; family Myxococcaceae; genus DASRBA01. The sequence continues at coordinate 20,521 of DATBSS010000718.1, read as the reverse complement.
GGTTGGAGAGTGGTTTGGGCGAACGCAGCGATCCGCGGGGCAATCCTCCTGCAGGTGGACACCGCGCTGATCACCGCGTCGTTGGCCCTGGCGCTGCTGTTGCGGTTCGACGGCGCGCCGCCGCGTGAGCTGATGGAGGCCGTCCGGTCCTGGTGGCCGGCCTGGATCGCCACGCGGCTCGCGCTGGCGGTCGCCTTCCGGCTGCAGCGCTGGTCGTTCTGGGCGCCGGGCCTGACCGAGGCGGCGCAGCTCTGCCTCTGCACCCTGCTGGGGTCGCTGGCGCTGGTCCTGGGCTCCTGGTGGATGCGCGGGCAGGCGCTGCCGAGGTCCACCTACGTCCTGGAGCTCTTCTTCACCACCGCGCTGATGGGGGCGGTCCGGTTCGGCCCCCGGCTGATGCGCCGCTGGAGCGTGGAGCGGAGGCGGGTCCGCGGGGGCGAGGTGGCGCGGACCCTGATCGCCGGCGCGGGCACGGCGGGCGATCTCCTCCTCCGGGACATCCTCGGCTCGGCCGCGCATCCGTACAACGTGGTCGGCTACGTGGACGACGACCCGGGCAAGGTCGGGACGTCGCTCAACGGCCGGCGCGTGCTGGGCACGCTGGACGACCTCCCCCAGCTCGCCGGCGAGCACCAGGTGTCGATGGTGCTGCTCGCCATCCCCCGCCTCGACCAGCGGCGCATCCGCGCCATCCTCCGGCTCTGCTCGCACCTGGGGCTCCGGTACAAGACCGTCCCCGGCTCGCTCGCGTGGACCGACAGGCACCTCTCCGCGGCGATGCTGAACGACCTCGAGGCGGACGACCTGTTGCCGCGGAAGTCGATCTCGTTCGACCGGCGGGAGATCGGGCAGCACATCGCGGGGCGGCGGATCCTGGTCACCGGCGCCGGCGGCTCCATCGGAGGGGAGATCGCCCGCCAGGTGGCGTCGCACGGCCCGGCGCGGCTGGTGCTCCTGGACATGAACGAGAACGAGCTCTACCTGCTCTGCCGCTCGCTCCAGGCGAAGCACCCGGACCTCTCCATCCACCCGGTGGTCGCCAACATCCGGGACCAGGCCCGGATCCTCCGCGTCGGCTGCGAGCACCTGCCCGAGCACATCTTCCACGCCGCCGCGCACAAGCACGTCCCGCTGATGGAGACCGCGCCGGAGGAGGCGCTGAAGAACAACGTGCTGGGGACCCTCCACGTGGCGCGGATGGCGCACGAGACCGGCGCCGCGCGCTTCATGCTGATCTCGACGGACAAGGCGGTGCGCCCGACCTCGGTGATGGGCGCCAGCAAGCACGCGGCCGAGGTGGTGATCCGCGCGCTGGCGGAGCGATCGCAGACCCAGTTCACGGCCGTCCGCTTCGGCAACGTCCTCGGATCGGCCGGCAGCGTGCTCCCGCTGTTCAAGCAGCAGATCCGCGTCGGCGGTCCGGTCACCGTCACCCACCCGGACTGTACCCGGTACTTCATGACCATCTCGGAGGCCGTCGGGCTGGTGCTGCTGGCCGGGCTGGGCGGGTACGGCCAGCTCTGCGTGCTGGAGATGGGGGAGCCGATCCGGATCGCCGACTTCGCGTCGCACCTGATCACCATGGCCGGGCTCATCCCCGGGCGGGACATCCCCATCGTGTACACGGGGCTCCGCCCGGGGGAGAAGCTCACCGAGGACCTGCTCACCGAGGAGGAGGAGCGGAGCCAGGTCGTCCGGAACGGCATCCGGGTCGCGCGTACGCCGCCGCCGCTCCCGGGAGCGCTGGAGGTGGTGGACGCGCTGGGGGAGGCGCTGGTCCTGGGGAACACGGAGCACGCCATGCTCCTGCTCCGGCGGCTGGTCCCCAGCTACCGGCCGGCGGCGCCGCCTCCGGCCCAGGCCGCCGCCGCCGGGCGCGAGCCGGCCATGCCGCCGTCCGCCCAGGTCCTGGCGCTGGCGCCCGCGCTGGCCGGAGCCCCCTGATGCAGGTGACGGTCGGCATCCCGTTCTTCAACGCCCGCTCCACCCTGGGCGCGGCCATGGCGTCCGTCCTCAACCAGACGTTCGAGGACTGGGAGCTGATCCTGGTCGACGACGGCTCGACGGACGGCTCGCGCGAGGTGGCCCGCGAGGGGCTGGGGGATCCGCGCGTGCGCCTCCTCTCGGACGGGGCGAACCGCGGGCTGGTGGCTCGCCTGAACCAGATCGCCGCCGCCGCCCGCGCGCCCCTCCTGGCCCGGATGGACGCGGACGACGTCATGCACCCGGACCGGCTGCGGCTCCAGGTGGAGCTGGTCCGCCGCACCGGCGCGGAGCTGGTGGGATCCGGCGCCTGGGTGATGGACGAGCGCCTGCGCGTCACCGGGATGCGCCGGCCCGCGCCCTTCCGCTCCCGGGCGGAGGTGCTCCGCCAGGGCGGGTTCGTCCACCCGTCCTGCCTGGGGCAGACGCGCTGGTTCCGCGACCACCCGTACGACGGCGCCTTCGCGCGCGCGGAGGACCTGGAGCTGTGGGCCCGCACCGTCGAGCGGTCCCGCTTCGCGTTCCTCGACGAGCCGTTGCTGTTCTACCGGGAGCCCCGGCGGCCGAACCTGGCGGCGTTCCGCGCCAGCTGGCGGACCGAGCGCCGCATCGTCCGCCTGTACGGGCCCGGCGCCCTCAGCGCCGTGGAGGTGGCCGCGCGCACCATCCTCACCCACGTCAAGGCGCTGGCGTACGGGCTGGCGTCGCCCTTCCCCACCGCCACGAGCGCGCTGATCGCCAGGCGAAGCTCGCCCATCTCGGAAGAGGAGCGCGCCGGGGCGGAGGCCACGCTGGCGCGCGCCGTGGCCAGGCCCGCGGTGGCCGGCGCGTGACGCCGGGCCTCCGCCGGTCGGTCTGCCTCGGCGCCGCCGCCGGGGCGCTCTGGGCGCTCTCGGGGCAGGCGCTGGAGTACCCGGCCTTCGGCGCCGTCCTGCTGGAGCTGCTGGTGGCGGCCTGGGTCTTCCCCGCGGCCCGCTTCCAGCTCGATTCGCCGCTCTCGCCGGGGAACTGGGCGCTCCTCCTCTTCCACGTGCACCTGGTGGTGGCGCCCCTGCTGGGCCTGTGGTTCGGCTTCTCGCTGGGGACGTTCCCCCACCTGCCCTCGCCGCGCTTCATCAACGCGGCGATGCTGCTGTCGGCGCTGGCGCACTTCTGCTTCGCGTTCGGGTCGCAGCTCGGCGCCCGGCGCTCCGCGGAGGGCGTGCCGGCCCCGCGCTTCTCCGGGGGCTTCCAGGCGGCGCTGGCCGCGGCCTTCCTGCTGCTCGGCGCGGCCGGGATGTGGCTCGCGTTCGGGGGCCCGGCCGGGTACCTGCAATACGTCACGGTGCCGGAGACGCAGACCCTGATGAGCGAGGCCCCGCCCACGGTCGGAAAGGCGCTCGCCACCTTCCTCCGCCCGTTCCTCCCCTTCGGGCTCCTGCTCTTGTGGTCCGGCGGGATCGCCCGGCGCCGGCACCGCGGCTGGTACGCCATCCCCACGCTGCTGTTGCTGGCGGCGATCGTCGTCACGGCCGCCAGCTACAACCGGGCCAGCATGGTGGGGCCGGTGCTGGCGGCGCTGGCCGCCTACTCGCTCACCGTCCGGAGGTTGTCCGCGCGCGCGGTGGCGTTCGCCGGCCTGGGGCTCCTCCTGGCCGGCGTGGCTTTCGGGAGCTACCGGAACGACAACCTCCATGGCCCGGATGGGCCGGTGCGCCAGAAGGGCTCTCAGCTGGAGGAGCTGAACGAGTTCTTCCAGATCTACGGCGAGGGACCGCAGTTCCTGGGGTACCTCCTCGAGCGCACGGAGCGCGAGCCGCGCCACCTGGGCAGCAGCGCGTTCGCCTCGCTGATGTACCCCCTCCCCATCGCCGGGAAGCCGTTCCGCGAACGCAGCGGGGTGATCCTCTACAACCAGTTGATCTACGGCACGCCCGGGATCGTCGACCAGATCATCCCCGCCAGCGGCGAGCTCTTCCTCAACTTCCACCTGCCGGGAGTGGCCGTCTTCTTCGCGCTGCTGGGGTTCGCGGTTCAGCGGGCGGAGCGGCGCTTCCGGTCCGCGACCACCGCGTTCTCCGCCGCCGCTGCCTTCTTCACCGGGATGTGGCTCGCCTTCCCCATCGCGGGCAGCCTGGCGGTGATCAGCCAGATCCTCATCTATTCGTTCTGGCCGCTCTACGCGTACTACGGCCTGCGGGCCGTTCTCGCCGCCTGCCTCGCCCCGGCCGACCCCAGTCCGGTCCTCCAGGGAGCGCGGCCATGACCCTGGGGACGAAGATCTCCCGGCTGGAGCTCCAGCTCCTCTCGGGCGCGGTGTGGTCGCTGCTGGGCGCGGGGATTTGCCGCGCGCTCCTGCTCGGAGCCAGCGTGGTGTCGGGGCGCCTGCTGGGCGTGGTGGACTTCGGCAAGCTGGGGATGGTGCAGAGCACCGCCGGCCTGCTGGGAGCGGTGATCGGCGCGGGCCTGGGCCTGGCCACCACGGAGGTGGTGGCGCGGACCCGCGCGAGCGATCCGGTCCGGGCCGGCGGCATCATCGTCAAGTCGTACCGGCTGGCGCTGGCGTTCGGCGCCGGGGCGGCGCTGCTCGTCCTCCTCCTCGCGGTGACCCCGGTCGGGCGGCCGATCCGCTTCACGGCCGAGCTGCAGGGCGAGCTTCGCCTGGGAGCGGCGCTGGCGCTCTTCGGCGCGGTCAACGCCGTCCAGGGCGCGGTGCTGGCCGGGCTGGACGGGTTCCGCCCGCTGGCCTTCGCCTCGGTGGCCCGCGGGATCGTCTCGTTCCTCCTCATCGCGCTGGGCGCCCGGCAGGCGGGCCTCCGCGGCGCGCTCGCCGGGCAGGTCCTGGCGGAGCTGCTGTCGGCGGCAGCCTTTCACGCGGCCATCGCCGCCGCCGCCCGCGCGCAGCGGATCCCGCTCTCCCCGGCCGCGGCGCCGGGGAGCCTGCGCAGCCTCACCGGGATCGCGCTGCCCACGCTGCTGGGGACGGTGGTGCTCCAGCCGATCTTCTGGGCCTGTAACGTGCTGCTGGTGAGCGGGCGGAGCGGCTACGCGGACCTCGGCCTGTTCAACGCCGCGGACCGGTGGAGGCAGCTCCTGCTCTTCATCCCCGCCAGCCTCTCGGCCAACGTGCTCTCCGCCCTGAGCCGGTTGAACGGCGCCGGAGATGGCGCCGGGTTCCACCGGATCTTCCGCCGCAGCCTCGCCCTGATGCTCCTGGTGGTGCTGGTGCCCGCGGCGGCGGTGACGCTCTGCGCGCCGCTGTGCCTCCGGGTGTTCGGCGCGGAGTACCGGAGCGGGGCGCTGGCCCTGGCGGTGCTGGCGGGCTCCAGCATTCCCAACGCGCTGAACAACACCCTGGGCCAGGTGCTGATCACCCGCGGGAAGATCTGGTGGCGCTTCTTCATCGACCTGGGCCTGGGGGCGATCCTCCTGGGCACCGCGTCCGCACTGGTCCCCACCTGGGGAGCCACCGGCCTCGCCGCCGCGCACCTCCTGGCGTACGGCGGGGCCATGGCCGCCCTGGCCGCCGCGCTGCGCTGGAGCCGGCCGCTATGGCCCGCGCCCGGGCCCGCCGCCGCGGTGGCCCGCCCGGAGGACGAAGGCGCGCGCCTCGTCCACGTCGCGACGGTGCCGCAGATGCTCTTCTTTCTCCGGGGCCAGGTCGGGTTCATGAAGCGCGCCGGGTTCACGGTGGGGGCCATTGCCTCCCCCGGGCCGGCCCTGGCGCGCTTCGGCGCGGAGCAGCAGATCCCGACGTGGGGCCTGCCGATGTCGCGGCGCATCTCGCCGCTCCGGGACCTGGTGACCCTGGTCCGCCTGGTCGCGCTGCTCCGCCGCGTCCGGCCGACCATCCTGCACGCGCACACGCCCAAGGGCGGGCTGCTGGGGATGCTGGCGGGCGCGGCGGCCCGGGTCCCGGTGCGCATCTACCACCTGCACGGGCTCCCGCTGGAGACGTCGCGCGGGCTCCGGCGCTGGCTGCTGAAGGCCAGCGACCGGGTGGCGTGCGCGCTGGCGCACCGGGTGCTGGTGGTGAGCCCGTCGCTGCTCTCGGTCGCGGTGTCGCACGGGCTGGTCTCCCGGAAGAAGGCCGCGGTCCCCGCGAGCGGGAGCATCAACGGCATCGACGTGGAGCGGGAGTTCCACCCCGAGCGCCACCGCGAGGCCGGCGCGCGGGTGCGGGCCCTGTACCGGATCCCGCCCGGGGCACCCGTCGCCGGTTTCGTGGGCCGGCTGGTCCGCGACAAGGGCGTGGTGGAGCTGGCCGAGGCCTGGCAGGTGGTCCGCCGCCGCCACCGCGACGCGCGGCTCCTGATCGTCGGGCCGCTCGACGACACGGACCCGGTCCCGCCGCGCACCATGACCCTGCTGAGGGAGGACCCGCGCGTCGCGCTGGTGGGCCCCGACTGGGACGTCGCGCCGTTCATGGCCGCGATGAACCTGCTCGTCCTCCCCACGTATCGCGAGGGCCTGGGGAACGTGCTGCTGGAAGCCGGGGCCATGGGGCTGCCGGTGGTCGCCACCCGGATCACCGGGTGCGTGGACGCCGTGGTGGACGCCCGCACCGGGATGCTGGTGCCTCCGAGGGACCCGGCCGCCCTGGCGGAGGCGATGAGCTTGTACCTGGGCTCCGAGCCGCTGCGGGCCAGCCACGGCGCGGCGGCGCGCGAGCACCTGATCCGCAACTTCTCCCAGGGCGCCGTCTGGAAGGCGATGTACCGGGAATACGAGGCCGCGCTGCAGCTGCGCAACACCGTGAAGGGCACGCCTGGCGTGACCGCGTTGGAGGGCTGATGTCTGCAATGGCTGTGGGCCGTACAGAGGAACGGGCGCAGGCCGGGTGGCCGGCGCTGGCGAAGTCCGCGATCGACAGGGCCGGGGCCGCCCTGGGGCTCCTGCTCCTGGGCCCCGTGCTGGCCGCCATCGCCCTGTCGATCCGCGCGCTGATGGGCGCGCCGGTGTTCTTCCGCCAGGTCCGGCCGGGGAAGGACGGGCGCCCGTTCCGGATCGTGAAGTTCCGCACCATGCTGGACGCCCGCGACGAGCGCGGCCAGCTCCGCCCGGACGAGGAGCGGCTCACCGCCTTCGGGCGGTTCCTCCGCTCCGCCAGCCTGGACGAGCTGCCCCAGCTCTGGAACGTGCTCCTGGGGGACCTGAGCCTGGTGGGACCCAGGCCGCTGGTGATGCAGTACCTGGAGCGCTACTCCCCGCGCCAGGCGCGGCGGCACGAGGTGATGCCCGGCATCACCGGCTGGTCGCAGATCAACGGGCGCAACGCGCTGTCGTGGGAGGAGAAGCTGGAGCTGGACGTCTGGTACGTCGAGCGTTGGTCGCTCCGGCTGGACCTCAAGATCCTCGCGCTGACCCTGGGCGCGGTCCTGACCCGGAAGGGCGTGAGCAATCCCGGCCACGCGACCATGCCGGACTTCCTCGGCAACGCCGAACCCCGGAGGCTCCCGTGATCTCGGTGCACCTGTCCCCTCCCCACCTGGGAGCCGAAGAGCGGGCCCTGATCAACCAGGCCCTGGACTCGAACTGGGTGGCCCCGCTGGGCCCGCAGGTCGACGCGTTCGAGGCCGAGATGGCCGAGGCGGTGGGCGCCACGCACGCGGTGGCGCTCTCCAGCGGCACCGCGGCCCTGCACCTGGCGCTGGTGCTCCTGGGGGTCGGCCGGGACGACGAGGTGTGGACCTCGTCGCTCACCTTCGCCGCGACCGCCAACCCGATCACGTACGTCGGGGCCAGGCCGGTGTTCCTGGACGTGCACCCGGACACCTGGACGCTGGATCCCGGGCTCCTCGAGGAGGCGCTGGCCCGCGCCAGCCGGCGCGGCCGCATGCCGCGGGCGATCATCGCGGTGGACCTGTACGGGCAGTGCGCCGACTACGGGCCGATCCAGGCCCTCTGCCGGCGATACGGCGTGGCGCTGGTGGAGGACGCCGCCGAGGCCCTGGGGTCGACGTACCGCGGGCGCGCGGCGGGCACCCTGGGCGACATGGGCGTGTACTCGTTCAACGGGAACAAGATCATCACCACCAGCGGAGGCGGGATGCTGGTCTGCGAGAACGCGGCGTGGGCGGAGCGCGCGCGCTTCCTCGCGTCGCAGGCGCGCGATCCGGCGCCGCACTACCAGCACTCGCAGATCGGCTTCAACTACCGGATGAGCAACCTCCTCGCCGCCGTCGGGCGGGGCCAGCTCCGCGTCCTCGAGCAGCGGGTGGAGGCGAGGCGCCGGGTGAATGCCTTCTACCGGGAGGCGCTCCGCGGCGTGCCCGGCCTCACCTTCCAGCCCGAGGCGGAGTACGGGCGATCCAACTGCTGGCTCACCTGCCTCCAGGTGGACGCCGAGGAGCTGGGCGCCACCCGCGACGAGATCCGCGCCGAGCTGGAGATCGCCGGGATCGAGTCCAGGCCGGTCTGGAAGCCGCTGCACCTCCAGCCGGTCTTCTCCGGGTGCACCTTCGTCGGGAGCGGCGTCTCGAAGTGGCTGTTCGAACGCGGCCTGTGCCTCCCCAGTGGCTCGGCGCTCGCGCCCCCGGATCTGCAGCGCATCGCCGATGGGGTGCGGGGTTGCTGGAAAGGGACCGCATGATCGCCGAGCTGGTTGGACCCGATGACCCGCGCTGGCGCGGCCTGCTGGAGACCGCGGCGCACGACGTGTACCACCTGCCGGGGTACGGGCCGCTGTACGAGCGCGCGCCCGAGGTGCGGGAGATGGCCCTCCACGTCCGTGGAGAAGCGGCCGAGCTCCTCCTGCCGCTGATGATCAGGCCGCTGCCGGACCTCGGCGTTCCATCGCTCTCGGGATGGCGGGACGCGACGTCGCCGTACGGGTACCCGGGCCCCGTCGTCCAGGGCGCGTTCCGTCCGGACGAGCTGGAGCGCCTCCAGGGCTGCGTACGCGACCTCCTGCGCGAGCACCGGATCCTGACCTGCTTCGTGCGCGGAAACCCGCTGCTCGCGGGCGGGGACGCGCTCCTCGAACAGCTCGGGGCCGTGGTCCAGCACGGAGAGAACGCGGTGGTCGACCTGGACCGTTCGGACGACGAGATCTGGAACGGGTTCTCGGGTCTGAATCACCGCCAGATCCGGCGCGCCGAGCGGCGGGGCTACACGGTCCAGATCGACGACTGGTCCCACCTCCCGATCTTCTGCCAGCTCTACGAGGAGACCATGCGGCGCGTGGGCGCCACGCAGTTCTATTTCTTCGACACCGACTACTTCACCCGCCTGAAGGACTTGCTGAACGGCCGCCTCCACCTGGTGTCCGCGGTTTCCTCCGGCGGGGAGCTGGCGGGCGCGGACCTGGTCACCCTCTGCGGGGGAGTGGTGAACGGGCACCTGAACGCCACGTCCAGCGCGCACCTCCGCGAGTCCCCCTGCCGGCTGACGCACGACGCGACCTGGCGCTGGGCCAAGAAGAATGGCGCCCGGATCGTCAACTGGGGCGGCGGATACGGTGGCAAGGACGATTCGCTCTTCGCCTTCAAGAAGAGCTTCGCCACCAGCACCCGGCGGTTCCGCACCGCGCGCGTGGTCGGCGACCCGCGTCTCTACGAGGAGGCCTGCGCCTCGGCGGGCGCGAACGGCGGCGATCTCGCCGGCTACTTCCCCGCGTATCGGCACTGAGGTGGCGGCGGCTGGAGAAAGTTCAGCCTGGACCGCTTGTGTTCGAGAGGCAGAGGACCAACCGCCGGAAATGACGCGAGGCGGACGGCACGCGAAGTGCTTCCGCCTCTCCGCCCCCCTCCGCCCCCGGAGACCCTCGGAATGAACGTTTTATTCACCTGCGCCGGCCGCCGGACGGCCATCGTCTCCGCCTTCCAGGACGCGCTGCGAGGCGAGGGGTTGGTGTTGGCCTGCGACACCGACGCGGACGCTCCGGCCATGCAACAGGCCGATCGCGCGTTCCTGGTCCCTCCCGTGGAACACGAGGACTACGTCGGCGCGCTGCTCTCGATCTGCGAACGGCAGCGCGCCGGCCTGCTGATCCCCGCGCTCGAGCCGGAATTGCCGCGGCTGGCCCGGCATCGTTCCCGTTTCACCGACATCGGGACGCGGCCCATGATCTCGACGCTCGAGGTCATCAACCGGTGCCATGACAAGCTGGAGGCCGCCCGCCTCCTCCACTCCTGGGGCCTCCAGGCCCCGCGATCGTTCGTCGAGCTGGAGGCGGTCCGCGAAGCGCTCGCCAAGGGCGAGATCTCCTTTCCCCTGATCCTCAAGCCCAGGTGGGGCGTGAGCTCCATCGGCCTGCAGATGGTCGAGGACCGCGAGGAGCTGGAGCTCGCCTTCCGCCTGAGCCGGAAGCAGATCCCCCGCACCGTCCTGGCCGGGGCGAGCGCCGCCGACCTGGATCGCTGCATCCTCGTGCAGGAGCGCCTGCCGGGGGACGAGTACGGGCTGGAGGTCATCAACGATCTCGAAGGCCGGTACGCCTGCACGTACGTCAAGCGCAAGCTCCGCATGCGGAACGGGCAGACCGATCGCGCGATGAGCGTCTTTGACCCGCGGCTGGAGGCGGTCGGCCGGACCATCGGCGAACGGCTCGGCCACATGGGGATGCTGGATTGCGACGTGTTCGCGGCCGGAGACCAGGTCCGCGTGATCGACCTCAACCCGAGGGTGGGCGCCGCGTATCCGTTCTCGCACGCCGCGGGCGCCAACTTCCCCGCGGCGTTGATCGCCTGGGCAAGGGGCCAGACGCCCGATCCGCGGTGGCTGCGGGTGGAGCCGGGCGTCACCGTATCGAAAGGCGAGCAGTTCTTCGCGAAGCATCCGTCTGGCGGAGTGAAAAATGAATACATCGGCAGCCCCCAGCGCGACGCCTCGCCCGTCCATCAGCAGCCGGCCTGACTGCCAGGTGGCCATCGTGGGCGCCGGGCCGTACGGGCTCTCGGCGGCCGCCCACCTCCGCGCGGCGAACGTCGAGACCCGCGTCTTCGGCGAGGCGATGGAGTTCTGGTCGAAGCAGATGCCCGAAGGGATGCTGGTGCGCTCCATCTGGGAGGCGTCCCACCTCTCGGATCCGCGGCGCGCCCTGACCCTGGACATCTACGTGAAGGAGCACGGCCTGCGCATCCCGCGGCCGATGCCGCTCTCCGACTTCATCCACTACGGCCGTTGGTTCCAGCAGCAGGTCGTGCCGGACCTGGACCCGCGCCGGGTCGTGGGGATCGAGCTCGCTCCCAGGGGCTTCCGCATCGCCCTCGACGACGGCGAGGCGTTCCACGCCCAGCGGGTCGTCGTCGCCACCGGCATCGGGAAGTTCTTCTCCCGCCCGGCGGTCTTCGAAGGGCTTCCCGCCGGGCTCGTCTCGCACACCTCCGATCAGCGGAGGCTGAGCGACTTCCGCGGGAAGGCCGTGGCCGTCATCGGGGGTGGGCAGAGCGCGCTGGAATGCGCGGCCCTCCTGTACGAGACGGGCGCGGCGGTGGAGGTGATTGCCCGGCAGCCGATGATCCGCTGGCTGGACCAGCGGGCGACCTGGTTGAAGAGCGAGGCGAACCCGTTCCGCCGGCTGCTCTACCCCCCGAGCGACGTGGGTCCTCCGGGCCTGAACTGGATCGTGGCGACGCCCGCGCTGTTCCGCCAGCTCCCGCGTTCCACGCAGGAGTGGGTCGCCTACCGTTCCATCCGCCCGGCCGGGTCCGGCTGGCTCGTGCCTCGCCTGCGCGCCGTCACGATCCGGACGGGCCGCCACGTCGTCGCCGCCTCCGCCTCGAGGAGCGACGCCATCCACCTCACGCTCGACGACGGCAGCAAGCGGCGGGTGGACCACGTGCTGCTCGGGACCGGGTACCGCGTCGACGTGTCCCGGCACTCCTTCCTCGGCCCCGGCGTGCTCGGCGGCCTGCAGGTCGTGGACGGCTACCCGGAGCTCCGCGCCGGCCTGGAATCCTCCGTCCGCGGGCTGCACTTCCTGGGGGCGCCCGCCGCCCGCTCGTTCGGGCCCATCAATCGCTTCGTCACCGGGACCGCCTGGGCCGCCCCCGCGCTGACCCGGGCCGTCGTGGGAGCGTGATCGCCTCCACCCGTGGTGCCGTGATCTACGGCTGGCGTTCGGCGATCTCCAGCCGGCCGTCGTGCGAGCGCAGCGTCACCTCGAAACGGGAGAGGAAGGAGAGTCCCAGCAACCCGTCTACGCCGTCCGGCACGCTATCGAGGATGGCCACCTCGACGTGGCTCGCCTGGGCGCCTTGCAGCTCGATCTGATCGACTACGGTCAGGCGCGCGGCCCGGATGCCCCCGGCCGTATTCACGTAGATCTTCGCCCCCGCGTCCTCCGGAATGCCGGCCCGCGCGGCCATCTCGCGCGACAACGTGACGAGGGACGCCCCGGTATCCACCAGGAAGCGCGCCTTCTCGCGCCCGTTGATGCGGACCGCGGCGACGATCTCGCCGCTGGCGGGAGCGAAGCTCACCACCGCCCGTCCCTTCCCCACCCACGCCGCGCACTGGCCCGACGACACCAGCCGCTGCTGCCACGACGGCAGATGGGCGTCCCGCCGGAGCTGGGGATACTTGAGGAGGTACTCCTCCAGCGCGAGCATCGCCTCGCACGGTTGGCCGGACCGCTCGTACATGTTCGCCAGGTTGATCGGGATCGACCGGAGCGCAGGCTGCAGGGTGAGCGCCTGGCGGTAGTCCGAGGCCGCCTTCGCCGGATCGCCCTTCTCCTCGTACGCCAGCCCCCTCCAGGCCCAGTAATCCTTGTCGCCGGGATCTCCTTCGATCAGCCGGGTGGCGTCGGTCGCGGCCGCGTCGAATTCGGAGAGGGACTTGTGCGCGCCGTAGCTGACCCAGAGCAGGCGGGGATAGGGGCCGCACTTCTGGAAGAAGGCCTCGTTGCTGTTGAGCGCTCCCCGGTAGTCACCGGCCTGGGCCAGCGCCTCCCCGTACTCGACGATCTTGGTGCGGTCGCAAGGCTCGGCGTCGAGCTGGGCCTTCAGGCGTTTGATCTCGTCCGCCCGCTTCCCGTAGTCGATGAGCCCCTGCGGCGAGTAGGCGCCCCTTCCCCCCGTGCGCCAGAGGTAACCGAGGTACATCGTGCCCAGGCTGGCCAGCAGCAGGGCCACCGCCGACAGGATCACGCGCCGCATCGTCCGCTTGTTCCGGCGCGTGACGAGACATGGAGGACACACCTCCTCCATCCCGTCGAACATCGAGCACACCTGGCAGATGGCGCGAAGGCAGGCGGAGCAGGTGCCTTGCGCGTTCTTCTCCGGGTGCTGGTAGCAGGGGACGGCGGTCATGACGGGAAGTGCCTTATGTTGGTACGGCGGAATGGTCCAGCGTCTCCAGCACGCGCGCGGATCGTCAGGCCAGCGGCGACTGGGCGCCCAGCACTCGGTGGCTCCGGAGCACGATACGGGCCGCGCGGACGACGAGTGCCTGGAGGATGACCGCGAAGAGCGGGTTCGTGAGGCCGGATTCATTGGCCCCGGTGCCGGTGGCGGCGGAGCCGAGACACGAGAGCGTGCTGATCGCCAGCGCGAGGTACGAGAGGAAGAGGCCGCCCTGGACGCTCCACAACTTCCTCGCAGAGGCGCCGACCCCGAAGGTCATCCAGCAGGCGCCGAAGAGGAACACCACCGGCCAAGGCGCGGCCCCAGCGCCCCCGGCCACGATCACGCCCGCCCCGAGGCCGACGATTCCAAAGAAGATCCAGGCCACCCGCAGGGCGCGAAGCTGGACGTTCAGGTCGCGCAACGCGGTAGGCGCGGGGTCTCCCCCGGAAGGGAAGACCGGAAGGGCCTGGATGATGGCCTGTTGCGACGTGTCCGACATGGGAGCACCTCTCCGTGCGTTGGTTCGAACGTGAGTGCCGGCCGGCTGCTCACTCATTCAGCTTTCGCGACCGGAGGGCCGGTGACGTCGTACGTTCCGCCCTCATGGGACTGACCCGACGAAGCGTGCTGAAGGGAACCGGGGCGCTGGCGGGGATCGCGCTGGCGTCGCGAGCGGGCCTGGCCGACGCCCGCGGCCTGCTGACCGATCCGCTCCTCGAGGAGGTTGTCGATCGGGCGTTGGGCGCCGCGAAGAAGGCGGGCGCGACCTACGCGGACATCCGCATCGTCCGCCGGCGATCCGAATCCCTCTTCACCCGGGACGACCACATCGCCGACGTGTCGGCGAACGAGAATTACGGGCTGGGGGTACGGGTGATCGCCAACGGCGCCTGGGGGTTCAGCGCCGCCTCGCAGGTGATCCCGGAGGCCGCCGAGCGGGCGGCCCAGATCGCGGTGGAGATCGCCAAGGCGAACGCGCCGCTGCTGCAGCGGCCGGTCCAGCTGGCGCCCGCGAAGGCGGCGGTCGACGTCTGGCAGACGCCGTTGGAGCGGAACCCGTTCAAGATCCCCCTGGCGGAGAAGTCTGACCTCCTGCTGGCGATCAACGGCGCGCTGCTCAAGGTGCCGGGGATCAAGCACTGCTTCTCGTGGTTCCAGGGCCTGGGCGAGTGGAAGCTGTTCGCCAGCTCCGAGGGCGCGCACATCGAGCAGGACATCGTCCGGATCCGGCCCGGCTACACCGCCACCGCGATCGACACCGCCTCGGGCGAGTTCGAGAGCCGCGAGCACGACCTCCCTCCCTCTCAGGCAGGCTGGGAGTACGTGGCGCGCTCCACCCTGCTCCAGGATGCGCCGCGGATCGGCGAGGAGGCGGTGCAGCGGCTGAAGTCGCCCTCGGTGAAGCCGGGGAAGAAGCACCTCATCCTCGCGCCTTCCAACCTCTGGCTCACCATCCACGAGTCGGTTGGCCACCCCTCCGAGCTGGATCGGGCGCTGGGCTACGAGGCCAACTTCGCCGGCACCTCGTTCCTCACCGTCGACAAGCTGAACAAGCTCCAGTTCGCGGCGCCGCACCTCTCGTTCTACGCGGACAAGACCACGCCCGCTGGGCTCGCCACCTGCGGCTATGACGATGACGGGGTGAAGACCCAGAAGTGGGACATCGTCCGCAACGGCAAGTTCGTGGGCTACCAGACCACCCGCGAGCAGGCCGGATGGATCAACGAGCCCCAGTCGCGCGGCTGCAGCTACGCGCAGGACTTCCGATCCTTCCCGTTCCAGCGCATGCCGAACGTCTCGCTGGAGCCGGGGAGCAAGGACCTGGGGCTGAAGGACCTGATCGCCGCCACCGACGACGGGATCCTCATCTACGGCGATGGCTCGTGGTCGATCGACCACCAGCGCTACAACTTCCAGTTCGGAGGCCAGATGTTCTACGAGGTGAAGGGCGGGAAGGTGACCCGCTCGCTGCGCGACGTCGCCTACCAGTCCAGCACGCCGGATTTCTGGAAGTCGTGCGACATGCTGGGCGGCGCCCGCGAGTGGGAGATGGGCGGCAGCTTCTGGGATGGAAAGGGCGAGCCCGGACAGGTCAATGCGGTGAGCCACGGCTGCCCGCCGGCGCGCTTCGCGCAGGTCAACATCCTCAACACCAGCCGCCGGGGAGATCGGAAATGAAGCCGGCCATTGCCGTTCCAAACCTCAAGGGCGCGCTGGACACCGCCCTCGCCGCCGCCAAGCGGCTGGCGCCGGCCGCGGCCGCCTTCGTGCGGCTGGAGTCTTCGCGGGACGCCAACCTCCGCTTCGCGCGCAACGAGGTCACGTCGTCGGGGGACGTGGACGAGGCCACGCTCTCGGTCGAGATCACCCTCGGCAGGCGTCACGCCAGCAGCGACACCAACCAGCTGGATCAGGCGTCGATCGAGGCGGCGGTGAGCCGGGCGATCGGGCTGGCCGAGGTGGCGCCGGAGGACCC
This sequence comes from Myxococcaceae bacterium, assembly GCA_036559665.1. Classification (GTDB taxonomy): domain Bacteria; phylum Myxococcota; class Myxococcia; order Myxococcales; family Myxococcaceae; genus DASRBA01. The sequence continues at coordinate 4,792 of DATBSS010000718.1, read as the reverse complement.
GGAGGTGATGCCGCCGCTGGGGGCGCAGCACTACCTGCAGGCCGCGCCGGGCTTCGACGCGCCCACCGCGTCGCTCGACGCGGCGGCCCGGGCGAAGATGGCGCGCGAGGCGATGGCGCTGAAGCCGGGGGAGGACCTCCAGCTGGCCGGGTTCCTCGAGCACTACGCCAGCCGGGAGCTCCTGGGCACCTCCGCCGGGTTGAGGGCGGACCACCAGGATACCGGCGCCACCCTCAGCCTCACCGCGCGCACGGCCGACGGGACGGGGTCGGGGTGGGCGGCCAACGTCTCCCACCGGATCGGTGACGTGGACCCGGTCAAAGTGGGCGCGGTGGCGCGCGACAAGGCGCTCAAGTCGGCCAAGCCGACCAAGCTCGATCCCGGCCGGTACACGGTGGTGCTGGAGCCGGCGGCGGTCGCCGAGCTGCTCATGTTCATGTTGTTCTCGATGGACGCCCGCTCGGCGGACGAGGGACGGTCGTTCTTCGTCAAGCCCGGCGGGGGGAACCGGATGGGCGAGAAGATCTTCGGGCCGCACATCACGATCACCTCGCCGGTGGGGGACCCGCTGTTGCCGGTCCCGCCGTTCGGGATGGATGGGATGGCGATGGCGCCGCTGACCTGGATCGACCAGGGGACGGTGAAGGCATTGATGTATTCGCGCTACTGGGCGCAGAAGCAGGGCAAGACGCCCACCGGGATCCCCCGCGGGGTGCTCATGGCGGGCGGGACCGCGACGTCGGAGGACCTGCTCAAGGGCGTGAAGAAGGGCGTGCTGATCACGCGGTTCTGGTACTCGACGCCGCTCGATCCGCAGACGCTGCTCACCACCGGGCTCACCCGCGACGGGGTGTTCCTGATCGAAGACGGCGCGGTGACCCGGCCGGTGAACAACTTCCGCTGGAACGAGTCGCCGGTCCAGATGCTCAAGAACGCGGATGCGCTGACCAAGGAGACCTACCGGGTCCCAGGGGACTTCGTCACCGTCCGGGTGCCGGCGCTGCGCACGCACGAGTTCAACCTGGCCAGCATCTCGGACGCGATCTGATCTTCAGAACCCGAGGCGGCGCATGCGTCACACAGTCCTGGTCCTGCGAGCGGTGGTCGCGCTCGTCCTGATGATCTTGTTCTTCACCCTCGCGCTGGCCGTCTCGGCGGGGCTGCTCTACGGCGCCTACGAGCTCGGCGCCTTCACGATCGGGCACGTGCGCGGCCGCGGGATCATCTTCCTGCTGCTCGTTGCCGGCGGCATGGGGTTCGGCGGCCTCACCGTCCTCTGGTCCATCCTTCCGCGCATCGACAAGTTCGTCCCGCCCGGCCCGGAGCTCTCCGACGCCGAGCAGCCCGCGCTGTTCAAGGAGATCCGCCGGGTGGCGGCGATGGTCGGCCAGCAGCCCCCGGCGCACGTCTACCTCGCGCCGGACGTGAACGCGTTCGTCACCGAGCGCGGCGGCTGGATGGGCATCGGCAGCCGGCGGGTGATGGGCGTAGGCCTGGGGCTGATGAACCTGCTCACCGTGAGCGAGCTGCGCGCCGTGCTCGCGCACGAGTTCGGCCACTTCGACGGCGGCGACACCAAGCTCGGCCCCTGGATCTACAAGACGCGCGGGGCGATCATCCGCACCGTCCAGAACCTCTTCCGCGCCGGCGCCGCGTCGGCCGACTCGGACCTCCAGACCGTGGGCCTGGTGCTCACGCTGATCGGCAAGCCGTTCCACTGGTTCGCCAAGCTGTACCTGCGCATCACCCACGCCATCAGCCGCGCGCAGGAGTACAGCGCGGACCGATTGGCGGCGACCACGCAGGGCGCGCAGGCGCTGGTGGAGGGCCTCAAGAAGGCCCACCGCGGCGGACTCGCCTTCGGGGTCTACCTGCGCACGGAGCTGGCGCCCTTGCTGGGCCAGAAGCGGCAGCCGCCGCTCGGCGAGGGCTTCCGGCGCTTCCTCACTGCCGAGGTCGTGGCGGAGGGGCTCACCAAGGCGGAGGCCGAGGAGCTCGCGGAGGGCAAGCAGGACCCCTACGACACCCACCCTCCCCTGCGCGAGCGCATCCGCAACGTCGAAGCGCTGGGCGCGTCCGGGGTGAAGGACGATCCCCGGCCGGCGGTGGAGCTGCTGGCGGACGTGCCCGCGCTCGAAGCCAAGCTCTGCGCCGCGTGGACCGAGGGCGCGACGCTCACGCCCATCCGCTGGGAGGAGAGCGCCGCGGCCCACCTGCCCGGGTGGAAGGAGGCGCAGGCGAACGCGTCGCGCGGTCTCCAGGGCATCACGCCGCTGACGCTTCCGGTCGGGGTGGGCGTCCTGCGCTCCGTCGCGGAGAAGGTCCTGCAGCAGCCGGTCGGCCAGGTCCCCGACGATGACCTGCGCGACTGGGCCATCGGCCTCTACGCGGGCGCGCTCTCGGCGCTGCTGATGGAGCACGGCTTCACGCCGCGGAGCGGTCCGGGGGAGCCCTTCCGCTTCAGCCGCGGAGACGTCGCGCTCGAGCCGTACACGCTCGTCCGGCACTACCTGCGCGGGGAGCTGAAGTTCGAGGAGTGGAGCGCGCAGTGGACCGCGGCCGGCCTCGAGCACGCGCTGGTGGCGCCTGCACGCGAGAAGGACGCGCGCGCCGCCGCGCCGTGAACCAGCACCCGGAAAACGAAACCCGGCGTCATTCCCCTGCGCGGCCTGTCACATCCACGCCGGAGCCGCCGCGCTCAGCACCAGGAAGCCCAGGCCCACCAGCGCCAGGAGAACGGAGACGAGATACCGGCTGGTCTTCTTGCCGTGGAACGAGCGCGTCACCTCCTCCTCCGGCTGGTCCGACACGATGAAGAGATCACCTCCCCGGTCGATCATCATCCTGCCGCCCTGCTGCCGCGCCGTGCCGATGACGTAGACCTCGTCGCCGGCGTTCAGGACCGTCTCGGTGTAGCGCATCGCCTTGTTGAAGATGAACCCCTGGCTGGTGCCGCCGTACTGGCGCAGCGTCGCCTCCAACTCGGGCGGCGCGTCGTTGAGAAAGCCCGACTTCGTGCGCAGGTCGGGCTTGAGCATCAGGGTCGCGGCGCGGAGGTTCACTTCAATCTCCCCCTGCCAGGCGTCCACCACCAGGAGGCCGCACTCTTGCTGGTCATCGATGCGGGTACGCCAGGTGGAGCTCTTTCCACGCTTGACCAGCTCCTCGACGAGGAAGCGGTAGTACACGCACGGCCTCTTCGACACGGGGCTGGTGACCGGGCTCCTGGCACCCTTCGCCCGGCCCTTCACCTCGACGAACCCCGGCGCCACCCGGCTCGCCGGCGTCGACGTCATCTCCTCGATGCGCCTGGCGATCGCCCGGAACGAGCGGCCCCACCGGTACATCGCGAACGCGCCGAGCAACGCGACTCCGCCGACGACCAGGAACGCCGGCACGACAGTCATGACCTACCTCCGGGGCCCGACCCGGCAGCGCCGGGAAACCCGGCACCAACGTACCAGTCCGTCAGGGGTTCTCGGGGATGAACCAGCCCACCGGCGGCGTCGGGTTCCACTGCCCGTTCTCGTCCGCCTGGAGCGAGGTGATGGTGCGGGTGCTGAGGCCGCTGGTCCCGTCGACCGTGGTGGTGATGTACAGCGGTTCCCCATCCTCGTTGGTGCCCGCGTAGATGGCGGCGTGGCCGGTCTGCACGAATTCACCGTTGGCGTCGTAGTACCCGCCCTGGTCCCAGAGCACCACGGCGCCGATGGGCGGCGTTTCGCTCATGGGGTGGAGGTCGTCGCCGACGTTGGCGATGACCTCGATCGGCGTCTCCACGTTGAGGCGCGGATCGTTGATGCCAGCCGAACGCGCCACGGTCCCCACGAAGCTCAAGCAGCGGTAGTCCCAGTTGTCGGCGGGGACCGGCGACTCGCCGTTGGCCGCGCGCGCCTGCTGCTGCGCGAGGAGGTCCCGCGCGCCCGCGAACATGTCCTTGGCCGGGTTCCCGGTGGGCTTGAGCAGGACATTGACCAGCTTGCCCGCGGACTCGCCGCGCGGACTCTTGGGCGGGGCCGGGGGCGAGCCCTGCACGGCGGCCGGGTTCAGCACCACCGGCGGGCGGGCCGGGGCTGAATGGAACGAAGACGCGGCCGGCTTGGCTGCGGGAAGCGCCGGCTTTGGAGTCGAGGCGGGGGGCGGGGTCGAAATACGGCGGGCGATGGCGGTGCCAATGGGGTTGGCGCTCATGGTCATGTCTCCTTGCCTGCGAGACACGCGATCCCGATTTTTGGATGCGTCAGCCTCCGCTGGGCGGAGACCCACATACGCTCACATCACCGGCGTTCGTTTCCGCGCTTGAAGTTGCCCGTCACGCGGGCGATGGCGAGGCGGGCGGCCTCGTCACCCTCGGCGATGGCGTCGATGACCTTGCGCGCCTTCGCTCCCGTGAGGACGCGGACCAGCCGCCCCTGCCACCGGACGAAGCAGCGACCCTCGCGGTCGACCATCCAGGAATAATCCTCGAGCGCCATGCCGTTCCGGACGGCCGGGCCGCGGAAACCTGACTCCAGACCGCGTGCACCACCTGGCGAGGGGAATGGAAGGAGCTCCATCCGGCGACTGGCGCCTTGCCGCCCGTGACGCCAGGGAAACCCGCGGGGAGTGCGCGCCGCCGGTACAATGCCGGGCGTGGACTGGAACGACCTCCGGTTCCTGCTCGCGGTGCACGAGACGGGTTCGGTGAGCGCGGCGGCGCGGCAGCTCCGCGTCGACCAGGCGACGGTGAGCCGGCGGCTGGCGGCGCTCCAGAAGTCGGTGCGCGCGCGGCTGGTGGAGCGCACGCCGCAGG
>DATBSS010000717.1:0-1601 GCA_036559665.1 Myxococcaceae bacterium | reverse complement strand
GGTCGCCGGAGTTGAGGAACACGCCCCCCATGCTGTCCAGCACCTTGCCGCGCTTGTAGGAGTTGGGGTTGGACTTGTCCATCAAGGCCAGGGCCCTCTGGTCCGCCTTGATGGCTTCGGCCCAGCTGCCGATGAAGAACTGGAGCCGGCCGACGTTGATGTAGAGGTCCGTCTGGATCTCGTCCAACCCGGAGAGGCGGTCCAGCAGGCCCTGGGCGAGGTCGGCCCACTCCAGCGCCTGGTCGTTCTTGTGGAGCGTGGCGAACGTGCTCACCAGCTGCACCATGGACTCGGCGCGCGCCTCATCCTGGCGCCCGGCCTCGCCGGCGCGGATCGCCTGCAACAGCGTCTTGGCCGCATCCGCCGGCTTGCCCAGCTGGTCCTGCAGGCGGGCCTGGATGTAGAGCGCCTCCGCCAGGAGCGGGTTGTAGGCCACCTCGCGCGCCGCGGCCGAGGCCGCGTCCGCCAGCTCCAGCGCCGGCTTGTACTTGCCCGCCGCCCAGCGCGCGCGCGCCTCGGCGATCTTGCCGCGGATGACCTCGATCTTGGCCTGCACCGCCGGGTCCTGCGGGACGCTGACCTGGCTGGTGAGCAGCTCCACGTCCGCGCAGCCCTTCAGGCTGGAGAGCTGGGCGCTCAAGTCGCTGGTGTACGCCTTCTCCACCGTGTCCTTGTCCGCGGTGGCCAGCAGCTCGGCCAGGGCGTTGAGCTCCTTGAGGCGGCGCTCCAGGCAGACGGTGCGCAGCTCCTGGATCTTCTCCGTCTGGTCGCGGCGGACCTGCGTGGCGAGGCAGGCGTCGGTGCGCTGGGCCACCCAGCCGCGGGAGTACTCGTCGAGGCTGGCGGCGGTGAGGCGGAACGCTTCGGAGGCGTTGACGGAGCCGGTGGCGGAGAACTGCTTCTGCACCGCCTCCTTGCGCGCCGGGTCCCAGACCCCGCCCAGCCGATCCTCCGAGCCCTGGCAGGGGCGGGGCTTGAGCAGGGCGTAGCTGGTGGGGATACCGACCGCCGCCAGGCCCGCGGCGGCCAGGACCCACAGGCGCTGGGTGGAGGCCTCCTTCGGAGCGAGCCGCTTGAGCAGCTCCTCCATGCTGGGGAACCGCTGCCCCGGGTCCACCGACAGGCCGCGGAGGATGGCCTTCTTGACGTCGCCGGGGACCTTCACCTCCTTGGGAGGCTCGGCGATCACGCCCTTGCCGATGGCGGCGCGCGCCGCCGGGTTGCCCGACCGGTCCGGGCGCGTCTTGTCGTCGACCTCGTCCAGCTTCACCGCCGCCGCCGCCAGCTGCACCGGGTCGAACGGGCGCTTGCCGTAGAGCGCCCAGTAGAGCGCGGCGCAGAAGCTGAACTGGTCCGAGCGCGCGTCCGGGTCCTTGCCCAGGTGCTGCTCCGGGGACATGTACTGCGGCGTCCCCATCACCAGGCCGTGCTGGGTGATCTGCGCGTCCAGCAGCCGGCCCCGGTCGTCCCCGCTCTTCTCGATCCGCTTGGGGATGGAGGTGAGCGCCGTCCCCTTCAGCCCGCGCTCGTCGGCGGAGCCGGCCAGGCGCGCCAGGCCGAAGTCGGTCACCTGGACGCGCCCGCCCTCCTTCTTGCTGATG
>DATBSS010000716.1:0-5486 GCA_036559665.1 Myxococcaceae bacterium | reverse complement strand
CCAGGAAGCGGACCAAGGAGGAGCTCCAGGAGCAGATCTACAAGGTGGTGGAGAAGACCTACGCCGCGCGCGAGGCCGAGGCCGGCGAGCAGTTCCTCCGCTTCCTCCAGGTCCGCTTCCTGGCCACCATCGACCAGCTGTGGAAGGACCACCTCACCGGGATGGAGCACCTCCGCCAGGGCATCGGCCTGCGCGGGTACGGCCAGAAGGACCCCAAGCAGGAGTACAAGAAGGAAGGCTACGAGGGCTTCATCCAGATGCTCTCGGCCATCAACCACCAGTTCGTCAGCCAGATGATGCGCGTCCAGGTGCAGCGCGCGGACGCCACTGCCGAGGAGACGGCGCGCTTGCAGCGGTTGATGGCCCAGCGGGCCAAGCAGGCCCAGGAGGGCCGCGCCAACGCCGAGGGCAAGCTGGAGCGGGAGCCTGCCCAGAAGGTGGCCAAGCGGGAGGGCCCCCGGGTGGGCCGGAACGACCCTTGCCCGTGCGGCTCGGGCAAGAAGTACAAGAAATGCCACGGTTCAGCCGAGGCCGCCTGAAAGCTTGCGAGCGCTTCAGGCGTTCTGGTACTTACACCGCTCCGCTCGGCCGGTAGGGCTGGGTGGGCGGTAGATGGTAGCGGTCGAAGTCATCTCACACACGTCGGCGTCGGCGCCGGGTGCTCTCCAGAAGCTCGCGGGAGCGAGCGGAGAGGTCTCCCTCCAGGGGGAGGCGGCGCCGGAAGTGGACCCGCAGGCGTGGCGGACACAACCTAAGGGAAAAGGGAATCGATGGACACGCAGGAGACGCAGCAGACGCAAGCGCAGGCCATGGCCGCCGCCGGCGGCATCACCATGAAGCAGCTCCTGGAGGCCGGGGTGCACTTCGGCCACCAGACCAAGCGCTGGAACCCGAAGATGAAGCCGTACATCTTCGGCGCCCGGAACGGCATCTACATCATCGACCTGCAGAAGACGGTGCAGATGGCGCGGGCCGCGTTCAAGTTCGTGGCCGACGTCACCGCCCGCGGCGGGTCGGTGCTGTTCGTGGGGACCAAGAAGCAGGCCCAGGACACCATCCGCGAGGAGTCGGTGCGGGCCGGCCAGTTCAACGTCACCTCCCGCTGGCTGGGCGGGACGCTGACCAACTTCAAGACCATCAAGCAGGGCATCGACCGGTTGAAGGCCCTGGAGAAGATGGCCGAGGACGGCACCTTCGAGCGGCTCCCCAAGAAGGAGGTCGCCAACCTCGAACGGGAGCGGATGAAGCTGGAGAAGAACCTGGGCGGCGTGAAGGAGCTGGCCCGGCTGCCCGGTTGCGTCTTCGTCATCGACCCCAAGAAGGAGCACATCGCGGTCCACGAGGCGTCCCGCCTGGGCATCCCGGTGATCGGCGTGGTGGACACCAACTGCGACCCGGAGGGGATCGACTTCGTCATCCCCGGCAACGACGACGCCATCCGCTCCATCAAGCTGTTCACCTCCAAGGTGGCGGATGCCTGCATCGAGGGCCGGGCGCGGTACCAGGCCTCGGGCGCGGCGGACCGGGACCAGGAGGAGGAGCAGCGCCGCGGCGACGAGCGGCGCCAGCCGCGGCGGTTCGATCGCGACCGCGACCGGCGCGGGCCCCCGCGTGACCGCGACCGCGGCCAGGTCGAGCGGCCGGGGCCGCTGGTGGAGCTGAAGGCCCAGCCGGGTGGTGCGTCGCCGGACGCGGCGCCTCCTCCCGAGCAGCTGGAGGAAGCGGCCGGGGCCCCGGAAGTCGCCAAGGATTCGTAGCCCAGCACTCGCGGTAGGAGGTTTGCGACAGTGGCCGACGTCTCTGCGTCGATGGTGAAGGAGCTCCGGGAGAAGACCGGGGCCGGGATGATGGACTGCAAGAAGGCGCTCGCCGAGAACGGCGGCGACTTCGTCAAGGCCGAGGAGTGGCTGCGCAAGAAGGGCATCACCGGCGCCATCAAGAAGGCGGGCCGGGTGGCCGCCGAGGGCCTGGTGGGCACCTACGTGCACGGCGGGCGGATCGGCGTGCTGGTGGAGGTCAACTGCGAGACGGACTTCGTCGCGCGGAACGAGGACTTCCAGGCGCTGGTGAAGGACCTGGCGATGCACATCGCCGCCGCCAACCCGCTCTTCGTGCGCCGCGAGGAGGTCCCCACCGACGCGCTGGAGAAGGAGAAGGAGGTCCAGCGCGCCCTGCTCCGCGAGCAGAAGAAGCCGGAGCAGATGATCGAGAAGATCCTCGAGGGCAAGATGGGGAAGTACTACGAGACCGTCTGCCTGGTGGACCAGTTCTGGGTGAAGGACGACAAGAAGCGCATCTCCGAGCTGGTCACCGAGAAGATCGCCAAGATCGGCGAGAACATCTCCATCCGGCGCTTCGTCCGCTACCAGGTGGGCGAGGGCATCGAGAAGAAGAAGGAGGACCTGGCCGCCGAGGTCGAGAAGACCATCGCCGCGGTCAAGTCCTAGCGCTCAGGGCGGAGCGAGCTGGATCAGCCAGAAGGAGGTCCCCAGCGTCCTGGGGTCCCCCGGCCCCGGGCTGCGCGGCTCCGCCGAGCTGTCGAAGGCCAGGGTGTGCCGTCCGGCGGGAAGCTCGAACGGCCCCAGCGAGCACGCGTTCGGTTCCGGGCAGCGGCCCAGCGGCCTGCCGTCGAGGAGCACGTCGAAGGTCGTGCCCGGGGCCAGGTGCTGGTACCGCAGCTCCAGGGCCAGGGTCCGGCCCTCGTCGGCCTCGAGGCGGAGCGACGGGCGCCGGGCGGTCGTCCAGCGGTGGCGGGGCTCGGCGAAGGACCACCCACCTCCGAACTGGACGCTAGGCGCGAACCCGTGCCGCCGCAGTTGGTAGCGGGCGTTGACCGGGACGATCGCTCCTGACTCCGCGGGCGCCTGCAGCAGCACGTCGTCGGGCGCGGGCACCCGTTCCAGGTCCCACGCCCCGGCCAGCCGCGGGCTCGGGTCGTAGTACGTCCGGTGCTTGAGGGAGAGCGGCTTGCGCAAAAGGAACGCCGTCTGCCACATCGCCTCCCAGAAGTCGGGCGTGACGATGTTGATGGATTCGATCCGCGGATCGGTCTCCAGCCGCTGCAGGTCGGCGTACTCCGGGAGCGCCACCGGCATCAGCGGCCTCCGCTCCCGCGCGCTCGCCGCGGAGAGCAGCGCGACGGACGCCGCCAGCCCGGCGGCACCGGCCACCTTGAGCCGGTCCGCCCAGTTCCCCAGGGTGGGCCGCAGCTCCCGGAACGCCAGTAGCAGGCAGGCCAGCCCCGCCGGGTAGAAGAAGCTCACCAGCTTGAACGGCTTGTACCCGGCGGGCTCCATGGGCTGTTCGGTCAGGAGCAAGGCGACGTACCCCAGCCCCAGGATCCCCAGCAGCGCGGCGGCCGTGATCGCCGCCGGGCGGTCCAGGCCCCAGGTCCGGCGCAGGCCCCAGAGCGCCAGGGCTGCCACCGCCAGCGACGCCGCGACCTGGCCGGGCCACCCGAACGGGAGGCTCCAGTCGGGCCCGTCGCCGGAGAGCCCCAGCAGCGAGGGCGGGTTGAGCGCGCCCATCTCGTAGCCGGCGTGGCTGGTCTTGATCTCGAGGAAGTAGGCGACCATGGTCCCCACCCGCTCGGGGCTGAGCGCCGCCGCGCCCCACAGGCCGGCGCCCAGGAGCACCGCGCCATCCCGCAGCGCGCCCCAGCGCCGCTGCACGAAGGCGTGGGCCAGTGCCAGGGCGCCCAGGAGGCCCCAGACGATCGGCACCTGGTGCGGGTAGGTCAGCATCAGCCCGGCGCCGAGGAGGGCCATCAGCGGCGCCCGCGCGATGGGGCGTTCGGATGGGGGGCCGGCGAAGGCGGGGACGGCGATCACCAGCAGCGCCAGGAACAGGGCGGTGCCGGCCAGCGAGGCCTTGAAGGCGCACCACGCCGCGTAGAGCGTGACGCGGGCGGTGCCGGCCAGGAGTGCCACCAGCATCGCGCCGCCGCGCCGGAAGCCGAGCACCCGGAGCGCGAACAGGCCCGCCAGCAGCGCGCCCCAGAACGCGTACGCCGCGAGCGAGGCGGTCTGCAGTTGGTAGGTGGGGACGCGCAGCGCCGACGAGAGCGTGGCGGTGGCCAGGTACGCGCCGGCCACGGTCGTCCGTCCGAAGTGCACCAGGCCGAGCTGGTCATCGGGTCCCTTGGGTGTGTCGCCCGGGAGCACCTGGAGCTGCCGTTCGACCGCGGAGTAGCTGGACAGGTCGTTGTTCTGGCCCGCCGCGGTGAGGTGCGCCTCGCGCAGGGTCGGGTAGGCGTAGATGAGGACGGAGGCGGCGGCGCAGGCGAAGAGGCAGAGCACGTCGCGGTCGAGCGTCTGGCGGAGCTCCCGCCGCCTCACCACGCAGCCCGCCGCGGTCAGGGCGATCCCGATCCCCACCACCCAGCGCCACGCGTGGTCCGTCCCCCGCGGGCCGAGGTACATCAGGTGCCAGGCGCAGGCGACCAGGACGCAGAACCCGATCGGCGGCGCCAGCGCCAGCGAGTCCCGCCTGGCGGAGCGGGGCAACAGGAGCAGCGCCGCTCCGTACCCCATGAGCAGCACCAGCAGCTGGTACGCCAGGAAGCAGAGCGCGAGGGCCGCCCCGCCCGGGAGCCGGTCGGCGAACGTCGCGTGCACGGCTTAGCGCCCCGCCTCACCAGGCATACGGGGCCCTATACCATGGCCATCCGCGCCGGTTTGCCGCGCGTCCGGTGCCAGCGTGCCCGGCGGGAAGCACCGAAACCGGGAGAGGTCCAAGGTCTGGACCGTCTCGATAACCTGCCGAAGCTGGCCGACCTTGAAGACTACGAGGTCGTCAGCCAGGTCAGGCCCACCCACGGCCAGACCGAGAGGGTGGCTCCGGGCGCCGATGTCGCCATCGTGGATATCGACATCGCGCCCGCGTGGATGGCGACGGACTCGAACATCAGCCGGACGCCGCCGGCGTGGATCATCAAGAAGCTGGGGTCGGGACCGCGCAGGTACGAGAACCAGTGCTCGGTCTCCAGGGCGAGGTTCTGCGTGAGGCGGTAATACAGCGCGGCCTCTCCGACCGGGCTCGCCTTGGACGAAGCCAAGCCCATCATCACCGCGCCGGCGGAGCAGGTCACGTTGGCGTCCCGCGAGCCGTAGGTCACCGTGCCCAGCCCCATCGCGCCGGAGCCCAAGGTGAAGCTCCACGGAAACCCGCCGGCCAGGGCGGAGACCGCCACGTGCCACTGCTCGTTGAGGTCGGTTCCCCACTTCACCCCGGCCTCCCCGTTGATCGCCCCCACGAGCCACCCCGGGTACACGGTGCCGAGCTCGACGGAGAGGTGATCCGCGATCCCGAGCTCGAAGGCGACGTAGATCGCCTCCACCTTGAGGAGGCGCTCGCCGTGTTCGAGCGTGAAGCCGGTGGGCGCGAAGAGGCTCCGGCTGACCCCGGGGTCGCGGAACCACTTTCCGGATGATGAAGCCGGAGGTGACTGCGCCGGAGCGGACGGCTGAGGCGGTGGGGTGAGCCCG
>DATBSS010000715.1:0-3655 GCA_036559665.1 Myxococcaceae bacterium | reverse complement strand
CGCGCGCCGAGGTTCTCCGGCGCCGCGATCTCCGCCTTCGACGCGAAGAAGCGGGCGCGGCCCACCTCGCCCGCCAGCAGCAGCGCCAGCGCGTGGTTGGAGAGGAGCCCGCCGTCCTCCGGCTTCAGCGCCAGCACCCGCGCGGAGACCTGCACCGCCTCCGCGCCGCGGCCGTTGATGCAGCACTGCAGGACCAGCTCGCGCCCCACGTCCACGTGGTCCGGCTTGATCGCCCAGGCGCGGGAGAACGCCTCGTAGGCCTGGTCCTTGTACCCGGCGACCCGGCACGCCATCCCCAGCAACCAGTACGCGGACCAGTTCTTCGGGTCCAGGTCGAGCGCGCGCGTCAGCAGGCGCCGGCCGCGCTCGATGTCCTGGAGGTCCACCGGCTTGCCGGGGGTGATGCCGTTCTCCAGCGGCAGGTACGGCTGGAGGATCTTCGCGCCTTCGCGGTAGAGCTCGTCGTGCAGCTGGACCTGGAGTGAGGGTTCTTGGGCCACGGAACGGAAGCATCGCAGTTTCTCAGCCCCCAAGGGGCCCGGAATTCACCTCGCAAAGCGCCCTGACAGGACATGGCCGCGACCGGCCGGAGAATCCCTGTATCCCCACGCCGTTCGACGGAACTCCCGATGCGCCTCGCCAACCCCACCGCTGACGCCCTCTCCACCGCGGCCCGCACCGCGTCTCCCCGGGCCGCCACGAAGCTGGCCCCCACCCAGGCCCAGGCCCGGACCCAATCCCAGGCCCCCGCGACCGCGGCGAAGAGCGCCGACGGCTTCACCCCGGCCAAGGGCCCCGTCAGCCGCAACCTCCCGCTGGAGCCGCAGAACCAGGGCCAGACCAACTCCTGCGGCACCACGTCGCTGGCGATGATCGAGAGCTACTTCGGCCACCCTACGACGCACGAGCAGATCGACCCCGAGATCCGCGCCTTCAACCTGGGCACCGCGCCCGACGACATCGCCAGCTACGCCAACTCGCACGACCTCCACGCCTCGGTGAAGAACGAGGGTTCGCTGGAGGACCTGGCGAAGAACGTGGACAACGGCGTCCCCACCATGGTGCTGACCGACGCGCCGGGGAACAAGGCAGACCCGAAGAACGGCGAGAACCACTACGTGGTGGTCACCGGCTACCAGCGCGACGCCTCGGGGAAGATCACCAAGGTCAACGTGGCCGACCCGTGGGGCGTGAAGCGGGAGATGGACGCCAAGGACTTCGACTCGCGCTGGGCGAACAGCAACCAGCTCGGGATCTCCACCGGCAACTCGCGGCTGATGATCTCCTTCGCCCCGAAGAGCGGCACCGTCACCGGGACCGACGGCGTCACCCGCCAGGCCAGGGACATCCAGCTGCCGCACGACTCGGTGGACTCGTACCTGGACAGCATCGCCTACCGGAGCCTGGAGCGCCGCGGCTCCGACCTGGCCGGCGGCATCCAGCACGGCGACATCGGCAAGATCGCGGGCGGGCTGTACGGCGTGCTCACCAACATCCCCGAGCTGGCGCTGCAGAAGCTGGCCGAGTGGAGCCACATCCCCGGCCTGGAGCGCATCCCCGAGGCCATGGCCGCGGTGAACGACACCATCGCCGGCGGCATCAAGGCGGCCGGCGAGTGGGTGCAGGGCGCGGCCGGCACCGTGGCCAATGGCATCGCCTCCGCGGCCAAGTCCGTCGCCCACTTCTTCGGGTTCTAGACGCCGCGTTGCCCCTCGGACCTGGTTGCTGGACAGGCGCCCGATGACCACCTGACCCCTCCCAATTCGACGGAGGGAGTCGGAATGACTCACGGCATGCGGGTGGTGATGGTCGCGGTGGTGGCGTGGTCCTCCGCCGCGCTCGCGCAGCAGCAGCCCACCGCCAAGCCTCGCGGCGACACCAGCTTCTCGCCGGTGGACCAGAAGGAGCCCTTCTCCGCGGTGATGGCGCGGATGAAGGCCGCCAAGGCGGCGGTCGAGAAGAAGCACCAGGACGTGCTCTCCGAGCGCTACGACCTGGCCGACCGGCCGGCGAAGGGCGTGGCCATGTCCCGCGGCAAGCCCACCCAGGAAGGCGCGCGCGCCCGGCTGGCGAAGGGCGTCACCTGGGACGCGCTGGCGTCGATGACGCCGGAGGACATCCGGAACAAGGACGTCTTCCCGCAAGGCTTCATGCCCCTGCCCCACCCCAACCACCCCGAGGGCGGGATGCTGTTCCCGAAGTTCCACATCAACGAGATCAAGAAGCAGGAGGGGCGCGACCTCACGCGCTTCGACCTGGACTTCGACCTGCCGGACCACCTGCTGCCCGAGTTCCCGCCGGCCATCTACCTGACCACCCGCCCCGACCTGGGCGACGTGTCGCAGGGGAAGCTGGTCACCATCATGAACTACTACGAGCTGTTCAGCGGGATCCTGAACCCGAAGCAGCTCGAGGGGCTGCGGCTGCTGGTGACGCCGTTCCCGCAGCAGCAGTTCAACCAGACGGAGGACCGGCGCTCGGAGCTCCCCAGCCGCGGCGTGACCTGCTTCGAGTGCCACGTCAACGGCCACACCAACGGCGCCACCCACCTGGTGGGCGACATCCGTCCGCAGGAGTTCCGCCACCGGATCGAGACGCCCAGCCTCCGCGGCGTGAACATCCAGCAGATCTTCGGCTCGCAGCGCGCGCTCCGCAGCGTGGAGGACTTCACCGAGTTCGAGCAGCGCGCCGCCTACTTCGACGGCGACCCGGTGACCGCCACCAAGAAGGGCGTCAACGTCCTCGAGCGGGGGAGCCAGGTGCACTTCATGTCGGAGCTGCAGAAGCTGCTCGACTTCCCGCCTGCCCCCAAGCTGAAGGTCGACGGGAAGCTGGACCCGACGAAGGCCACCGAGCAGGAGATGCGGGGCCAGGCGGTGTTCTTCGGCAAGGGCACCTGCGCCACCTGCCACGCGCCGCCGTATTACACAGACCCCTTGATGCACAACCTCCGCGCGGAGCGGTTCTACAAGCCGCGGATGGTGAACGGGATGATGATGTCCGCGGACGGGCCCATCAAGACGTTCCCGCTGCGGGGGATCAAGGACTCGCCGCCGTACCTGCACGACGGGCGGCTCCTCACCCTCGACGACACCGTGGAGCTCTTCAACCTCATCCTCGGCGTGAAGCTCACCGCCGAGGAGAAGAAGGACCTGGTGGCGTTCATGCGCGCGCTGTGAAGCGCGGCGGCTGAGCGGCTACTCCGCCCACCAGGTCTCGGCCAGGACCTGGTACCCGGCGACGGTGTCCACGAAGAACCGGATGGTGTGCCCACTCCACGGGTCGTTGGCGTACTCGATGTAGCAGCCGAAGAACGCCTTCCCCGCCGCCTGGGCCTGGAGGTTGCTCAGGCCGGCCGTCCCATCGATGGGAGGTGAGTGGAAATAGTTGGCGTAGGAGACGGTGTACGAGGCCGCGTTGTAGACCTCGGTGGCGTCGGCGAGGTTCTCGCGGATCTCGGCGCCGTTCGGGAGCAGGTCCGGGTCGACGCCGAAGCAGGTCATCCCGCTGAGCTGGTAGGCGTACTGCGCGTTCATCAGCTCCTCGTACCAGTTGAAGTGGCGGAGCAACCGCGCCTGGGTATGGAGGTTGTTGACCGCGGTGGCGAGCGTCTCGAACGGGACGCTGAGCGTGGCCGCGTTGCGCAGGTTGCGCA
>DATBSS010000714.1:0-10727 GCA_036559665.1 Myxococcaceae bacterium | reverse complement strand
ATAGGTGGCGATGGCCTTCTCCCGCTCCACGTTGATGGCCTTGATCTCCATGTACAGGTTGGAGCTCTGCACCTTGGACAACCGCTTGGGAAGGATCTCCCGCAGGGTGGCGTAGTCCAGGTCGTCGTCGGTCTGGATGGTGCCGGCGTCGTCCCGGTACTGCTCGGAGCAGAGGGAGATGATGGTCCCCACGTCCCTGGCCTCCACGGCCGACCGGTACTTGTCCATCACCTCCTTGATGGCCCGCGTGTCCAGGTTGTCCGGGATCTCCGTGCCGGGGAAGTAGTGGACGCAGCCGGAGGAGGCGACGAGGGCCAAGGCGATCAGCAGCGCTGGTTTCATCGGTCGATGCTCCATGCAACACCGGGGCCGGAAGCTCATTTCCTGATCACCTCCGTGATGAAGCGGTTCAGCACCGGCACCTCGCCGTCGAGGAGCTTCAGTCCTTCGAGCTGGATGATCCGCTCGCCGATGATGGCGATGGGCTTGAGCAGGAAGGGGAGCTTGAGCCCGATCTCGCCCTCGGTGATGCGCTCGGTCTGGCCGCCTAAGTCCCGGAGACGAATTGTCCCGGTGTTCACCAGCATCCTGGAGATTTTGTCCGAGGTGGGGACGTTGGAGAACGACAGCGTCCGGGTCTTCTTGTTGTAGGTGGACGTCTCCACGAACGCGAACCACTCCGGCGGCACCGGCTTGGGGCCCACCGAGGCGATGACCGGCTTGGGGCGGTAGCGGATCTTCCGCTTCACCATGTCGCCGTCCTCGTTCCGCTCCTGCGGTTGCACCTCCAGCAGCACGCCGTGGTGCTTGAGCAGGAACTCGCCGTACCTCGGGTCGAGCATGGCGCGCTCGACCTCGTCCACCGTCCCCTGGATCCGGTGCTTGACCTCGAATCGCATCAGCGCCGCTTAGCGGAATCCCTCCGCGGGCGGAAGGGCCGAGTGGAACTGGGGTTAAGGTGACGGACGTGCGAACCATCCTCCTGATCGCCCTCCTCGGCTGCGGCTGCGCTTCGACCGGGGCCGCGCCGCGCCTCTTCGCCCAGGCCCAGCGGGTCGAGGTGGGCGCCCTCCAGTACACCGCCATGGGCGAGCGGGGCCAGACCGCCTGGGCGGCGCACCTGGTCGAATCCACCACTCCCGGCCACCAAGGTGCGTGCGCGCCGCGCCGCTGGGCGCCCGCCGGCGAGCCCCGCGGGCTGGTGATCGCCTACCACGGCTTCACCGCGTGCCCGGACTCGATGGAGGGGCTGGGGCCGGCGCTGGCGGCCGCGGGCTACGAGGTGCTGGCGCCGCTCCTCCCCGGCCACGGGCGCGCCCAGCCGTCCCCGCTGCCGTCCGGGAAGCTGGTGGACGACGTGAGCGACCTGCCGGCGCGGGAGGACTGGCAGCGCTACCAGGCCTTCGCCGCGCGCTGGGCGGACGTGCTGGCGGACGCCCGGGGCGAGCACGCCGTGGTGGGCCTGTCGCTCGGGGGGACGGTGGCCTCGCTCACGGTGAGCGCGCGCCCGGAGGCGGTAGATCGGGCGCTGATCGGCGTCCCGTTCTTCTCCCTCTCCAACGACTTCGTGAAGCTCCTCCTCGGCGTGGCCGCGGGCGTGGACGCGCTCCTGCAGGCCAACCCCATCGACCCGGTGGAGGCGGAGTGGGGCGGCGGCTGCGAGGCGGACCGGCGGGCCGGGCGCGGCGGCTACTGCTCCTTCCGGGTGCGGAACGTGGGGGCGGTGCAGCTGGCGGGAGTGGAGGCGCGGCGGCTGCTCCTGGCTTCGAAGGGGCTGCCGCTGATCGAGCTGGTGGTGGTGGACCGCGACCCGGCGGTGGACAGCGCCCTGGCGCTCGCCACGCTGAACGAGGTGGCGGACCGGAGCCGCGCCGGGCGGTGCCGCGCCTGCACCTACGCCTCCACCGTGCCCCACTCCTTCGTCTCGCCCAAGGACGCGCCGGAGCTGGACAAGCCGTGGCTGGCCCCGTTCACCCAGGCGGCGGTGCGGTTCCTGGTGGACGGGGTGATGTTCCCGGAGGGCGCCTGCCCGGGGAGTCCTGGCCCGGCTAAGGCTCCGCCGGCGGCGGGCCCTTGAACGCCTTCTCCTCGAAGTCGCAGCGTTCGACCCACTCGGCGGCGCGAGCCTTGAGCGCGGCGCCCAGGTCCGGGAGCTGGCCCGCGTCGTTGCGGACGCCCGCGCAGTCGCCGGAGCGGTAGAGCGACTCCAGCCGCAGCCGGATCGCCTCCCTCCGGATGCTGTCCGGCAGCTCCTTCTGCAGCGCTTTCTCGAGATACCGCGCCGCCAGCTTCGGCGCGTCCTGCGCCGCCCGCCGCCCCAGCAGGTACGACAGGTACGGGTTCTCCGGGTCCCGCTCCAGCGCCTCGCGCAGCCGCAGCAGCTTCACCTCTTCTCGGCCCGGCTTGAAGTACGCCCACAGCGCCGCCCCCGACTCGTTCGACGCCTGGGCGGCGGCCAGCTTCACCCGCGCCGTCCGGTCCTGCGCGCTGGACGGCTTCAGCTCCAGCACCGCCTTGAGCAGCCCGACCGCCTCGTCGCCCTTGCCCGCGGCGAACGCCAGGTCCGCGCGCTGGAGCATCACCTCCGCCTTCAGCGCCGGCTGCTCGCCCAGCTTCTGCTCCAGCCCGAGCAGGAGCGCGGAGGCGTCCGCCACCCGGTCCAGCTTCGCCATCGCCTGCGCCTGCCCGACCAGGAACTCCGGCTCCTCCGGCTGGATCTCCGCGCAGCGCGCGTACCGTTTCAGCGCCTCCAGGGGCTCCGAATTCAACAACTCGTACGCCTCGCTCCGGAGCGTGGCCACCTCGCGTGCGCAGGGCCTGGCGAACAAGCTGGCCTGGCGGAAGCGCGCGAACGCCTGCGACACCTGGGCCTCGTCCAGCGGCAACGCGTCCAGCATCTTCTCCCACTCGATGGTGAGCGCCTCCAGCGAGCGCCCGTAGGCGGTCTCGAAGTCGCCGCGCTCGTACAGCGCCCGCAGCTTCTCCGGGCCGTGCGTCTCCGCCAGGTAGCGCAGGAAGGACCCCGCCACCGTGTACGCCCGCGCCGGGGCGACCGCGAAGAACCCTTGCGGCCGGACGATCTCCCGCACGTCCGGGGCCAGCTTCTGGCGCCGCATCCCCGCCGCCCACTGGTGCAGGGCCAGCTCGTCGGCCGGGTTGTCCGCCGCCACCGCCAGTCCCTCCACGATGCCCATGGAGGGCCACAGCCCGTAGCGCGTGGTCACCCGGAAGGGCCCGCTCCCGTAGGGGCTGGCCATCACGTGCGCCAGCTCGTGCTTGAGCGCCCCCGGCCCGTCCACGTGCAGCTCCAGCCGCCAGGGCTTGGCGAACTGCGTCTGCCGGGCGCCCACCAGCGCCGCCTTCTCCTCCTGGGACCGGTAGTAGAAGACGTGGATCCGATCCTTCGGTCCGCTGCCCAGGAAGGCGGTGACCTGCGCGTGGCGGAGCTCCAGCTCCCGCTCCAGCCGGTCCACCTGGACCTTCTCCATCCCGCGCGGGTAGGTGATGAGGAAGTGCTCCGTCTCCCGGGCGCCGCCCAGCACCTCGCCCAGGTGCTGGTACGTCATCCGGAAGCCCAGCTCCGGCGCGCGCCGCTCCAGCATCACGATGCCCGCGCCCATGGCGATCACCAGCAGCAGCTCCCAG
Source organism: Myxococcaceae bacterium (assembly GCA_036559665.1). GTDB lineage: Bacteria > Myxococcota > Myxococcia > Myxococcales > Myxococcaceae > DASRBA01. Next base: position 7,082 of record DATBSS010000714.1, on the reverse strand, counting down.
GGCCGGAAGTGGGGCCGGGTCAGCCGCCCCTCGCGCATGTTGAGCATGCTGGCGGTGAGGACCCAGAGCAGCCCGCCCCACAGTAGCGTCTCCAGGCGGAACCACCACAGCGACCAGGTGATGGAGAGGGCCTCGTCGTACAGCGGCCCCGGCACGTACCCCAGGAAGTGGTTGTAGGCGTACAGCTGCGGCCCGAAGAACACCGGCCAGAAGGTCGCCGCCAGCGAGCCGAGCAGGAAGGCCAGGTAGAGGAAGGTGGCGGTCAGCCTGCGCCGCATGGCGAAGGCGCAGAACGCCCCCGCCCCGGAGGCCAGCATCGCCGACGGCAGCGCCAGCAGCGGGAAGAAGCCGAGCTGGGCGAACGGGTCGCACCGGGTGGAGGCGAGGGCGTGGACGAAGGAGATGAGGAAGGCGGGGACCAGCAGCGCCACGTTGATCAAGATGGCGGCCGTGCCGGCCAGGAACGCCGCCTCGATGGGGCTGTCCTTCCGGATGGCCGACGGCGGGCGCGGGTCCCGGCCCTGGATGATGCGCCGCTCCTGGAAGGCCGCCGCGGCGCCCACCACCCCGCCGAACAGCCCCTCGCCTACCGTCAGCGCCAGGGCCAGCTCGTAGCCGGGGAGGTTGAAGAGGGGGACCGACACCAGCGCACTCGTCCCGAGGACCATGACCGCGCACGCCAGCAGCACGGGAGGCCGGCGGAGCAGGGAGACGGCCCGAATCAGGACTTGACGCATTCCCTCCCCTATACTCACCGGCGCAATGGCGGACCAAAAAACCGGCCCAGAGATAAGGGCACATATCCGGGCGCCCATCGAGCTCAAGGTCGACTACAAGAAGATGAACAGTTTCTTCGCCGACTACACCAAGAACATCTCCAAGGGCGGCACCTTCATCAAGACGAAGAAGCCGCTCGCCATCGGCACCCGGTTCCTCTTCAAGCTCACCATTCCCCACCGCCCGGACCCCTTCGAGCTGCTGGGTGAGGTGGTGTGGTCCAAGGCGGAGAGCGAGGAGCCGGGGATGGGGATCCGCTTCATCTACCAGACCGAGGCGCAGCGGGGGGAGTTCGAGGCGGTGGTGGAGAAGCTGATGGCGGACAGCCTGGGCCCGGACCTCACCCAGAAGCTGCTCCAGAAGGATCTGCGTCATTAGGATGCGGCGCGCGGCGCTGGTGGTCGTGCTGGCGCTGTGCGCGTGTCCTGCCGCCGCGGACGGGCCGGGCGCGCGTGCCCCCCAGCGCGACGTCACCGCGGAGGACTACCCCGCGCCGCCGCTCCCCAGGGGGCACGTGGTGCTGGAGGGCGCCTTCGGGAAGACCGCGGTGGACGTGGAGATCGCCGCCACCCCGGCGTCCACCCAGCGCGGGATGATGTGGCGCCGGGAGCTCCAGGCCGGCAAGGGGATGCTCTTCGTCTTCGATGGGGAGTCGGTCCACAGCTTCTGGATGAAGAACACCCTCATCCCGCTGGACCTCATCTTCATCAGAGCCGACTTCACCGTGGCCGGGGTGGTGGAGAACGCCCAGCCGCGCACCCTCACCGGGCGCGGCGTGGACCGCCCGTCCCAATACGTCCTGGAGGTCCCGGGCGGGTGGTCCTCCCCGGCCGGGATCCGCGCGGGCACCCGGGTGACGTTCGACCTGCCGCCCCTGGCCCATTAAGCGCGGCCGCCCGAGCGGCGTTATCCTCGGGGCCGCGTGAAGATCGGCTTCAGCCCCGCGGGCATCTCCACCTCCACCGGTACCGGTACCATGGCCGGGGGCGGGACGCCGTTTTTGGGCGGGGTGGGGCAGCCGCACCCGATGGCGGTGCTCCTCTTCGGAAAGCGCCCGGCGCCCCTGGTGGACAAACGCAAGTACCCCAAGCTCACCAAGGCCCTGCGCAAGCTGAAGTCCCTCAAGGACCAGGTAGGCGAGATGGCCGGGATGGGCGAGGACGACGGCGGCGTGGACCTCTCCGAGGGGCGCAACGCCAGCATCGGCCGGGACGGGCGGATCCGCTTCGGCCTGGAGCTGCTGGAGGAGAGCGAGGACGACGACGACTTCCTGGTCGCGGTGGTGGGCCACGAGATCGGCCACCAGCCATGGACCTGGCCGGAGCACAACATGGCCGGGATGACCAAGCGCGACCTGGACGCCCTCTACCGCGAGGAGGAGGCGAAGGCGGACCGCTTCGCCGGGCGGGCGCTGGCGGAGCTGGGCGCCGACCCGGACTCCATCTGCGACTTCCTCATCTCCACCGAGCGCTTCGAGGCGCACAAGCCTTCCGACTACTATCCGGCCGAGGTCCGAGCGGAGATGATCCGGGACGCGTACGGCCGGCGGCTGAAGGCGCTGCAGCGGCCCAAGCTGGTGCTCCCCGGAATGGCCGGCCGCTCGCGCGCGCGCGACCTGCGCTGACGGCGCGGTCGCAGGGGGCTTGGACATGCGGTCGTTGCTGGCGGTCGCGGTGTTGGCGGTGGCCGTGTCGTGCCTCACGCTCCAGGGCTGTCACGACCCGGGTGGAGGGCAGGACGCCGGGCCGGACGGGGGCGAGTGCCTGGACCCGGACGGGGTGGCGAGCTGGAGCGGCTCGCCCCCGCTCACGCTCTCCGCCACCGGCCTCTACCAGGACATCGGCACCCGGACCCTGGCGGACGGCGTGCGCCGCTTCACCCCCGGGTACGAGCTGTGGTCGGACGGCGCGCAGAAGACGCGCTGGGTGAAGCTGCCGCCGTGCGGCACCGTCGACACCTCGGACATGGACCACTGGATGGTGCCGGTGGGCACTCGCCTGTGGAAGGAGTTCGCCATCGGCGGCCAGGTGGTGGAGACGCGCCTCATCGCCCGGACGGGCACGAGCGCGGGAAATGACTGGTTGTTCGCCGCCTACCAGTGGGATGCCCTGGGCACCGCCGGCGCCCAGCTCGTGATCGGCGGCGTGCCGAACGCCAACGGCACCGAGCACGACATCCCGTCGGTCTCGCAGTGCGGCCTCTGCCACGGGACGCTGCCGGAGCACGTGCTGGGCTTCAGCGCCATCCAGCTCAGCCATCCTGCCTCCTCGGGAAATGCGGGCGAGGTCAGCCTGGAGGCGCTCGCCGCCGAGGGGAAGCTGAGCGCGGCCCCCGCCGACGGCGGGTACCCGGTGCCGGGGGACGACACGACGGCGCACGCCCTGGGGTACCTGCACGCCAACTGCGGCAACTGCCACCACCCGGCGGGCATTGCCTTCGACACCACCCCGTTCTCCCTGAGGCTGGAGGTCGGGCAGCGGACGCCGCAGGAGACGTCGGCCTGGCTGACCGCGGTGGGCGTCCCGGTGGAGAAGTACTTCCGCCCCGGCATCACGGACCGGATCGCGCCCGGCAACCCGGACGCCAGCTGCGTCTCGGCCCGCATCTCCCGGCGCGGCCCGGGCGAGCAGATGCCGCCGCTGGCCACCGAGTACGTCGATGACGCCGGCGTGGCGGCGGTCAACGCGTGGATCCGTTCCCTCCCGTGACGGCCGCGTGCCGCCTGCGGGCCAGCTCGGCGCGGAGGGACTCCTCGCCCCGCTCCATGGCCCAGTGGTGGTTCCAGCTGAACAGCGGCTTGAGCAGGAACGACAGCCGGCGCAGCAGCGGCTTGTCGGCGCGGATCCGCCAGTCGTAGGTGACGTCCACCTCGTCGCCGTCCTGGCGGAACGCCCACTCGCCGCGGCCCACGAAGTCGCCGTCCGCCTCCAGCACGAAGCCCTCCGCCGGCCGGGACTCGACGACCCGGAAGCCCCAGTGGAGCGTGTAGGGGAGCCGCCCGCGGGTATGCAGCTCCACCCGCCGGCCCACGTGGCCCTTCCCCTGTCCCTCGTCCAGCACCTTCACGTCCAGGTAGACCGACGGCCACCAGCGCGGGAGCGACCGCACGTCCTCCAGGACGTCGGAGACCTCGCGCGCGGTGCCCCGCACGCGCCAGCGCGTGAGGAACCGGTACTCGTTGGAATCCACGGCGCCGGAGCGTACTCGCGGACGCGCGCGCGCGTCAGGGTCGTGAGTCACTCAGGCCGCCGCTTCCTCCACCACCAGGTCACTCGCCCCGCCGGTGATGTCGAATTCGTAACGGTCCGTCGCCTCGGCGAAGCCCGGCGACTGCATCCGCGTGCGCCCGCCCACGGCGCCCAGCTCCTGGTGGTCGAAGCGGAAGCTGGCCATGCCGCCCAGCACGTCCACCCGCGCCGCCACGCCCTTGGGCCGCCGGAAGGCGATGGAGGCCGCGCCGCCGCGCAGTCGCACCGTCACCAGGCCGGACGGCCGGGGCAGGTCCACCACCATGCCCGCCGCGCCCCCCGCCAGGTCCAGGCCGGTGAGCTTCAGCCCCCGGAGGTCCGCCTCCAGGTCCCGCGCCCCGCCGCGCAGCGCGACGTGCCAGGGCACCGCGTCGGTCAGCAGCAACTCGCCGCCCCAGGCGCCCCGGTCCCCGTGGAAGAAGGCGCGGAACCAGTCCTCCAGGCCGAATGCCGGCGCGGCCGGGGGCGGCCCGCCGAAGAAGAACGACCGCAGCCAGTCCTCCAGGCCGAAGCGCGCCCGCACGGTCACCCGCCCGGCCGCGGCGTGGATCTCCGGAGAGATCCCGGTGAAGCGGGAGCGGAGCAGGTCCGTTGCCCCGGGCGCCGCCCGGACCGTCAGGTGCGCCGCGCCGCCGCGGATCTCCAGGCGGCCCCCGGACGCGCCGTCCAGGGGGACGGTAAACTCGTGGACCGGCACCTCACGGGCGCCAGGGAATGGATGCGAAGCGGCTTCGGACATGGTGCGATCCTCCTTGCAGGCTAGATATCTTAGTCACTAAGATATCTCTATAACTAAGAGGAGTGCGGCCAGGTGTCAAGCGAGTCCAGGCGCCGCACGGAGCTGCTGACCGCGCTGGGGCGGGAGCTCCGGCGGTTCATCGACCAGAACGCGGCGTTCAGCCAGGCGGCGTCGGACCGGCTGGGCCTGAACGCCACCGACCTGCGCTGCATCACCGCGCTGGCGCTGGGCGGGAGCGCCACCGCCGGGCAGTTGGCGGAGCTGACCGGGCTCACCACCGGAGCGGTGACCGGCATCATCGACCGGCTGGAGCGCGCCGGGTTCGCCCGGCGGACCAAGGACCCGGCGGACCGGCGCCAGGTGATCGTGGAGGCGGGCGGCGACCGCCGGGGGGACCTGGACGCGCTCCTGGGCGCGCTGAGCAAGGCCCTGCTGGGGGCGGCGGAGGACTACAAGGAGGACCAGCTCTCCTCGGTGATCGACTTCCTGGCCCGCGCGGCGGCAGTGGTGCAGCGCGAGGCGGAGCGGCTGCGGCCCTCCGGCGAACGCGGCGCCGCCGAGCCGCGCCCGGAGTCCTCCGCGCCGCTGGGGCGCGCCACCCGCGGCCTCCTCCGCTTCTCCGGCGGCGGCTTCCGCGTGCACCTGCGCGGCGACGCGTCGATGTCCGACCTCTACCGCGCCACCTTCCAGGGCCGCCCGCCGAACGTGAAGGCCACGGACGGCGAGGTGATCATCCAGTACGCGCGCTTCTCGCTGCTGGACTGGCGCAAGCTGGGCGCGGAGGTGACCGTGAACGCCTCCATCCCCTGGGCGCTGGAGGTGAAGGGCGGGGTGAGCAAGCTGAACGCGGACCTCTCGTCGGTGCCGCTGCTCTCCATCGACCTCTCCGGCGGGGTGACGGACGTCCTCTTCCTCCTCCCGGAGCCCAAGGGGCGGGTGCAGGTGTCCATCACCGGCGGCGCCAGCGACCTCACCTTCCGCCGCCCGCGCGGGGTGGGCGCGCAGGTGGAGATCAAGGGTGGGGTGAGCAAGCTGCAGCTCGACGAGCAGCAGTTCGGCGCCATTGGCGGCATGGCCCGGGTGCAGAGCAAGGACTACGCGCCGTCCGCCGGCCGGTACGACATCCACGTGCTGGGCGGCGCCAGCCGGCTCACGGTGGAGCCGCGCTGAGCCCAGGAGGCTGCGGCCGCAGGCCGCCGCATCAGCGTCCCCTGGTCCGGGGACTAGGTTACGCGCCGACCTTCGGCCCGGGGGAGGGCGGCAGCGGGTCGCCCGCGGCGCCGGCGTCCACCGCGGTGACGGCAGCGTCCACCTCGTGCTGCGCCAGCTCCGCGGAGGTGGCCACCGCGTCCGCCATCCGTGCCTCGGCGGTGGTGAGCGAGGAGAGCGAGTTGAACCGCCGCGCCAGCGCGGACAGCTCCGCCGCCTTGATCGACATCTGCCCGGAGCGCATGCCCAGCAGCGCCACCCGCGCCCGCTCCAGCAGCGCCACCTCCGCCTTCAGCTTGGCGACGATGCGCTCGCGCTGGATCTGCAATTCCGCCAGGTGCTCCATCTCCTCGCGGAGGGCCTGGGCGCCCATCTCCAGCTGCCTCTTCGCCACCGCGTCCTTCGTCTTCTCCGCGCTCTTGACCAGGTCGTCCAGCTGGGCGGCCAGGTCGTGCGCGGCGGAGCTCTGCAGCTGGGCCTCCAGGCCGGACCATTCGGCGGCCAGGTCCACCGCCTCGCGCGTCATGCGGGAGAGGGTGCGGGCCATCTCCTCGCGGGCGGGTTCGCGCGGGAGCTCCTGGAGCGTCTTGCCGCACTGCTGGTAGAGGCCGAGCGCGCGGGTGGCCAGCGACTTGAGCTCCCCGGTGAGCCGGGGAATGACCTCCTCGCAGCGCGCCTCCACCGGGTCCGGCTTGAGCGCCAGGTGCCCGCCGATGGAGCCGATGGCGGAGAACAGCGAGAGGACCACGCCGCCGAAGAGGGCCAGGAGCAGCGAGGGCATGGAGGCGTCCAGGAGCCACGACCCCAGGGAGCGCGCCACCGCCACGCCGGCCACCGCCAGCCCGGAGGTGAACAGCGCCCCCATCGCGTAGTTGAGCGGGCCCGGCCTCCCGGCGGACACCGCGCCCTCCTCGCCGACCTCGCTGAGGTGGGAGCGGACCATCAGCGCGCCGGCTGCGGCGCCGGAGAGCGCCATCGTCCAGCCGAAGGAGATGCCCAGCGCCCAGGGGACGGCGGGGAGGATCACGCCCAGCTTGTTGGCGAGGAAGTGCAGCGTCCCCGCCGCGGCGCCCGCCACCAGACCGCGGGTGACGTTGCGCTCGAAGATT
>DATBSS010000713.1:0-2684 GCA_036559665.1 Myxococcaceae bacterium | reverse complement strand
CACCTGCTCCACGTCCTCGCCCACGAACTGGAGGATGTGCGGCGCCTTCTGGGGCTCGATCTGCCAGACCACGGTGACGTCCACCCGGATCTCGTTGCCGTCGATGGTCTTGAACCGCAGGTCGTCGTCGCTCCCGCGGTCGCCCTTGGTCTTGTCCCGCGTCATCGACAGGTTCTGCAGGCTCACGTCGTAGGTGTGCCAGTCGGTGACGAACGGCGTGAACAGGTAGGTGGCGCCGGGTGCGTAGATCTCGCCCTGGACGCCGGCCTTCCCGATCAGCGCGACCTTCCGGGTGAGGACGCCGACCTCGGTGGAGTCGGTGGAGTGGCAGGTGCAGCCCTGGAACGTCCCGAGGGCGAGCGCGGAGATGAGGAGCAGTCGTTTCATGTGCATGGCCCTCACTGCCTCACGTCGAAGCGTTCCAGCGCGCGCTTCAGGTCCAGGGGATTGGTGCCGTTGGGTCCGTCGGTGGGGAGGATGATCACCTTGGTGTTCTTGAGCACCTCCGCCATCTTCAGGCCGACCAGGTACTCGCTGCCCTGGCCCTGGAGCGCGGCGTTCTCCAGCCTGGTGCCCTCCGCCTCGGCCAGCTTGACCTGAAGGTTGCCGGCGGCGCGTTGCTTGCGCTCGTAGAGGTCCGCCTCCGCCCCCAGCTTCTTCTTCTCCGCGTCGCCGCGCGCCAGCTCCACCTTCACCGCGGCCGCGCCCACGGCGACGATCCGGTCCTTCTCCGCGTTGGCGGCCGCCATGTCCGCCTCCGCGATGTTCTTGAACACCGACTGGTCCTGGACCTTCCGCGCCTCGATCGCGTGCTCGTAGCGGTCGTCGTACACGTAGCGGCGGACGAAGATGTTCACCACCGTGAGCCCGGCCGGTTCCAACTGGGCCTGCAGGTCCTTGGTGGCCTGCTCCAGCCGCGAGAGCCGCTTCTTCACGTCGTAGAACTCCTCCGCGTCCAGCTCCCCCAGCGTCTTGCGCAGCGTCTGCTCCGACCGCGGGAGCACCAGCGAGTCCTCGTACAGCCGGCCCGGTCCCACCTGGGTGATGACCTTGTACGGGTCGGCGATCCGGTAGAGCACGGAGATGTCGACGCTGACCTTGTAGCCCTCCGACGTCTGGATGTTGAGCGCCGCCGACGCCCGCGCGTCGTCCTCCTTGGCGCGCTCCCGCTCGCTGGAGTCGTTGGTGAGGTTGAGCGTCTGGATGTCGGTGGGGAAGCGGTGCATCCGCTCCGCGCCCGGAGTCACCCAGTGCAGGCCGGTCGGGTAGACGTCCGGCTTGATGCCCTTGCCGGTGCCCCAGATCACCTGCTTGATGCCGAATTCGTTGGGCCTGACGTACGTGGTGCAGCTTCCGTAGCCCACCAGCGAGGCGACGAAGATCGCCGCCGCCAGGTAGAAGATCCGCCCCGCGCGCGTCTTGAACACGCGGTTGGAGGCGGCCTTGAGATCGACCGGGCCTGCCATGCTCACCGACCTTTCTTCCCGGTGCGCTCGGCCTGTGGGGCCACCGCATCGGGGAAGGCGGAGACCGCCGCCGCGGGATCCACCGGCGACAGCGCCGGGTAGAGCGAGAGTTGCGCCTCCACTTCCTTCACGTCCTTCACGATGGCCTCCACCCGCTTCGCGTAGCGCCGGCGGTGGAACCAGGCCTGCGCGTCGGGGAGGAACGGCGCCGCGATGGCCATGGCGAAGATCAGCGCGTCCCACGTCTGGGGGATGGGGATGAAGGGGACCTTGACCAGGAAGGTCCCCAGCGCGAACCCGCCCAGCACGTACGTCAGCCGCGCCACCAGGTCGCCGCCGCGCCAGGTGCCGAAGTCGCCCTGCTCCAGGTCCGTGAAGCGCTTCGCCTCCGCCACGTAGCGCGGGAGCACCACCTGCCGCACCGTCTCCTCCACCTTCGCCCAGTACGCCTGGTCGTCGAAGACCTCGAGGAACCGGCGCTTGAGCTCGGCCATCTCCTCGTCGAATGTCTTCACCAGCTCCGCTTCGACCGCCGGCGACCACGGCCCGAGGCCCGGCCGCTTCCGCTCGGCGGCGGCGATCACCACCTGCGCCAGGAAGGGCAGGCTGAAGCGGTCGGAGTAGACGGCCAATCCGGCGCGGAACATACAGCGCTTTGTCCCGCCGTTCAGCGCCCGCCGTTTTAGCGGGCGAGCGCCAGCGAGGTCATCCGGCGCTGCAGGTCGTCCCGCACCTTCCGGTACTCCCCCTCGATCTCCGCTTCGCTCCCGGTGGCGGCCTCCGGGTCGGGCAGCGGCCAGCGCTCCCGGCGCAGCTTGTCCGGCAGGAGGGCGAACACGTCCTCGGCGCAGAGCGTGACGACGGTGTCCACGTCGCCCACGGGGACGTCCGAGACCAGCTTGGGCGTCTGGGCGGAGATGTCGATGCCCACCTCCTGCATCACCCGGACGGCGTAGCGGTCCACCTTGCCGCCCGCCAGCGCGCCGGCGCTCCACACCCTCACCCCGGCGGGGAGCAGCTTGCGCGCCCATCCTTCGGCCATCTGGGAGCGGGCGGCGTTGTGGGGGCAGAGGAAGAGCACGCCGTGGGGCAGCCGCTTGGACTTCTCCTCGCCCACCCGGCCGGTGTGGCGGATGTCCTGGCCCTTGACCATGAACACCACCATCTCCGCCAGGTTGGTGGCGTGGTCGCCGATCCGCTCCAGGTACTTGGCGATCG
>DATBSS010000712.1:0-3548 GCA_036559665.1 Myxococcaceae bacterium | reverse complement strand
GTGGTCTTGCCGGCGCCGTTGGGGCCGAGGAAGCCGAGGATCTCCCCTTCATCCACATTGAAGGTGAGTTGATCGACCGCTACCCGGTCCCGGTAGCGCTTGGAGAGGTTCTGGACCTCGATCATCGCCATGGGGAAGACCTCATCCCTTCGAAGTCAGGCAAAGGCCTGAAAAATGGCGGCGGAATAGATGGTGAAGACTCCACTGTCAAGGCGCCGCGAGCTCTGGCAGGAAGGATGCATCTGTCGCTTCCGCGGTCCAAAAGCGCGCGGCAAACAGGCCGCGCGGAGGCGCATTCCCGATGTCCACGGTGGTCCAGAAGTACGGCGGTTCCTCGGTGGCGGACGTGGAGAAGATCCGCCGGGTTGCCCGGAAGGTGAAGGAGAAGCGGGACCAGGGCCACCAGGTGGTGGTGGTGGTCTCCGCCATGGGTGACACCACGGACGAGCTCCTGGCGCTGGCCAAGCAGGTGTCCCCGGACCCGCACCGGCGCGAGCTGGACATGCTGCTGACCTGCGGCGAGCGCATCTCCATGGCGCTCTTGTCCATGGCGCTCCACGAGCTGGGGGCGGAGGCCATCAGCTTCACCGGCAGCCAGTCCGGCATCATCACCAACGACGCCCACGCCCAGGCGCGCATCGTGGAGGTGCGGCCGTACCGCATCCAGGACGAGCTGGCGAACGGGAAGGTGGTCATCGTGGCCGGGTACCAGGGCGTCTCCTACAAGCGGGAGGTGACCACGCTGGGGCGCGGCGGATCCGACACCACGGCGGTGGCGCTGGCGGCCGCGCTGCAGGCGGACTGCGAGATCTACTCGGACGTGGACGGGGTGTTCTCCGCCGACCCGCGGGTGGTGCCGGACGCCCGGAAGCTGGAGGAGATCTCCTACGACGAGATGCAGGAGCTGGCCTCCGCCGGCGCCAAGGTGCTCAACGCGCAGGCGGTGGAGTTCGCCAAGCGCAAGGGCATCGTCATCCTGGCCCGCTCCACCTCCGGCGGCGGGACGGGGACCGCCATCCGGGACCTGGCCACCCCGTCCGACGCGCGGGTGAAGGGCGTCACGTCGGAGGCGGACCTGGCGGTGATCGGCGCGCGCGGCGGCGCCGCCGGGCTGGCCGAGGTGCTGGAGTTCCTCGACGCGCGCGGCGTGCGAGGGCGGACGCTCTCCTTCGACGCGGGCGGGGGGCAGGCGTTCATCGCCACGCCGCTGCAGGATGTCCACGGGCCGGAGGCGCTCAAGCGGGACCTCCAGGCGCGGTTCGGGGAGCGGGTGCGGATGGAGGACGGGCTGGGCACGGTCACCGCGGTGGGCGCGGGCATCAACGCGGACTGGTCCATCGCCCGGCGCGCGCTGGCGGCGGCGGAGGCGACGGGGGCCAAGGTGCACGGGGTGCACGTCTCCGCGCTGCAGATCTCGCTGCTGGTCGGGCGCGAGCTGTTGAAGCCGCTCACCGTGCGGCTCCACCAGGAGCTGGTCAGTTTGGCCGGGTGAGGCGGCGCCGGATCTCGTCCGAGGTGATGACCCGGGCGAGGTCCGGGTCGGACCGGAGCTGGTCCAGGTCGTCGAAGCCGGCGTCCAGGGCGCGGCCCAGCCACTGCACGGCGCTCGGAAGGTCGTTCGCGCGGGCGTGCGCGCAGGCCGCGTTGTACGCGTCGATCGGCCGGCGCGAGGCGTCGAAGGCGGCGCCGTAGAGGGCGGCGGCGCGGGGATGGTCGCCCCGGGCCAGCGCCACGTCGGCCAGGCGCGCGTCGCGCAGCGCGGGCGAACGCCAGGCGTAGGTGGAGGCGATCCGCCCGGCGTCGTCGTAGCGGCCGGCGCGGTTGAGCAGGCGGGCGGCGAGGGTGGCGGAGGTCTCGGAGGGCTCGATCAGGTAGGCGGCCTCCGCGTGGGGGAGGGCGCGGTCGGGCATCTGCATGCTCTCCAGCGCCAGCGCCCAGGTGAGCCGGCGCGCCTTGTCCGGTGGGCTCACCTTCTCCAGATGCGAGAGGGCCAGGCGCGGGTCGTTGTCCGCCAGGGCGACCCAGGCGAGGAGGTCGCGGGCGGCGTTCCGTTCGTCCGGGGTCTGGGCCCCGGAGTTGGCCAGGTGGGCCAGGCGGCTGGCCTCCTGCTCCTGGCCCGAGAGCAGCGCCTTCCAGCCGCGGGCGAGGGCGTCCTGCTCGGGCTCGGGCGGGCGCTGGGCGCGGAGGTCGCGCTCTGCGCCCAGGGCCTGGATGTTCTGGAAGGCGAGCAGGCCGAAGAGGATGGCGATGTAGCGGTCCCCGCTCTTGAAGCCCCAGAAGATCACCGCGCCGGCCACGGCGATGGCGAGGATGCGCGCGGCGCGCTTGCGGGACGGTCCGAGCAGGCCGGACATCACCCGCCCTCCGTCGAGCGGGAGGACGGGGAGCATGTTGAGGGTGGACCAGGCGATGTTGATCCACACCGCGTCCCGGAGGGCGACGGACGCCCAGTGCGGGCGGGCCTGGAGGACGGCGCGGAGGACGAGGGCCAGCCCGCCGAGCGCGAAGCCGAAGGCAGGGCCGGCGGCGGAGGTGAGGACCTCACGCCAGCGGCTGAGCGACCGGTCGCGGTGGGTGAGGCCGCCGAAGGAGTAGAGCTCGATCCACGCGTTGGCGCCGAACATCCGGCTGGAGATGGCGTGGCCCAACTCGTGGAAGAGCACGGAGACGAAGGCCACCAGGATGAAGGAGACGACCCTGGTGTCGAGCTCCAGCGTGCCCCCGGCTCCGAAGATCGCCATCACCAGCCAGAAGGACGGCCGGACCAGCACGGGGAACGGCCCAATGGGGAAGGCGAGGGTGCCAGGGGTAGGTTGGGGTGCGTTCATCAGATCTGGGTGGCACAATAGCGACGAGGAGGAGCGCGCGCAGCATGGGGAAGAAGTCGGCCGCGCCGCTGCGGAAGCGGCAGCCAAGCAAGACCGCGGATTGGGCGCGCGACCGGCGCATCGCCGAGGAGCTGGCGATGACGCCGCGGCAGCGCGTGCTGGCCGAAGTCTGACTAACGCCGTTGCTCCTGCCGCTGGCGTCGGTGATCCGGGGCGTTCCGTGGAAGCTCCACGAAGTCGCACATCTCGCAAAGCCGGCTGTAGATACGGTCCCCGACGCGGTCGTAGAGGAGCTGGGACTCCTTGCCCGCCTGCTTCAGCTCGTCCGTGCTGACGTACGACGGGCGCGCGCGGTCCGGCGGCCCGAGCGAGTAGTTGGTGGCGAAGAGCGTGGTGCGCCCGGCGTTGTACCGGCGCGAGATCAGCTCGTCCAACGTCTCCAGCTCGAACGGGCTCATCCGTCCTTTGCCGATCTCGTCGATGGCCAATACTTCGACCAACGACAGCGGCTTGATGATCTCGCCGCCGCTCTTCCCCTCCCGGAAGCCCCGGCGGATGTCCTGGTACAGGTGGGAAATCTCCACGTACTCGGCGCGCACCCCCACGTCCATCACCAGGTGAACCAGGGTGGCCGCCAGCAGGTGGGTCTTGCCGGTGCCCACCGGGCCTGAGAGCGCATATCCGTGCCCGCCCGAGCCACGCCGGTAGGTGCGTGCGAAT
>DATBSS010000711.1:0-7002 GCA_036559665.1 Myxococcaceae bacterium | reverse complement strand
AACCAGAGCGCGCAGCATGCTGAACGCTCATGATTGCTGGGCTCCGATGGTACTTGGATAGTGCTGCCCGCGCAGTCGGAACTAGCGCTTCGGGGTTCATCAATGGATTCTGAATAGCGAACTGCTCGACCGAAGTCTCGATGGGAAAGCCCGGCATGGACGGTTACGAGAGTAGCCCAGTCGGCTGGCAAATCGATGGAAAGCGCAAGGTTCAGTCGTCCTTAACTGGGTGGACAACATCTAAGGCCGACTCGCCCCGGCGCGGCGGCGCGCCTGGATCTGCATCGCCACCCACATCCCGGTCCCCACCATGATGGCCAGCGTGAAGATGAGCGCCACCGTGGTGAGCCCGAACACCAGGCGCAGGGTGATCTCCCCGACGCCGTTCTGCAGGTACGAGTCCCGGAGCGGCCCCAGCAGCCCCAGCGCCTCCAGCACGCCGGCCGGCAGCCGGTCCAGCGCGGTGGACGTCCGCACCACGGCCTCGCTGGGGTGGAGCCGCCGGAGGCACTCCACCAGCAGGCCCGCGCACAGGTAGAGCGCGGAGAGCAGGAACGAGTTGCCCAGCATGATCTGCAGGAGCGGGAATCGCTCCTGGCCGATCTCGCGGCCGGTCACTGCGCCGCCGCCAGCTTCTTCTTCAGCGACTCCAGCGCCTTCTCCACCCGCGCCGTGTCCGCCGGGGCGCCGCCCATCTTGAGGAACGTCTCGTAGGCCTTGGCGGTCTCCTGCGGGTCGCCGCCCTTGGCCAGCGCGTCTCCCAGCGCCAGGTAGAGCGCCCCGTTGGTGGGGTCCAGCTCCACCGCGCGCTGGAGCGCCTCCTTCGACTTGTCCTCCTCCTTCTGCTTCGCCGCCGCCAGCCCCAGCGCCAGGTGCGCCTGCGCCACCTGCGGCCCCAGCGCCACCGCCTCCTCCGCGTCCTTGCGCGCCTCCTTCACCGACCCCAGCTGCAGCTGCACCCGCGACAGCGCCGCCTTCGCCAGCGCCCGGTCATGCGCGTAGACCGCGTCCCTGGCCCACGCCTGCAGCTCCTTCACCGCGGCGCGGTTGGCGGACCCGGGCAGCCGCGCCAGCAGCTCCCCCACCACCCCGCACGCGCTCTTGGGGTCGTTCTTCACCGCGGCGGAGAACGCCGCGGCCGCGTTGGCCCCGTTCCCCTGCCGCAGGAACGTCCAGCCGATCTCGCAGAACGTCTCCGGGTCCTTCTTGTCCAGCTTGTTCGCTCGCTGCAGCGCCGCGAACGCGCCCGGGCCGTCGCCCTTGGCGTACCGCACCTGCGCCTCCAGCCGCGCCGCCGCGGCGTTCGACGGCTGGAGCTTCACCGCCCGCGTCACCGCCGCCTCTGCCTCCTTGAGCTTCCCGGCGTGGAACAGCACCTCCGCCGCGTCGGCCTGCGCCTGCGCCGACCCGGGGCTGTCCTGCAGCCACGCCTCCATCGGCTGCAGCGCCTCCTCCATCTTCCCGACCTGCAGGACCGCCTGCGCCAGCGCGTGCTGGGCTTCCGCGTGCGACGGGTTCCGCGCCACCGCCTTCTCCAGCGGCTCCAGCGCGTCCTCCACGTGCCCGGTGGCCGCCAGCAGCCGCCCCAGCGAGCACCCACCCTCGTAGTCGAGCGGGTCCTTCAGCGCCTCGGTGAACTGGGCGCGCGCCTTGTCCATGGAGCCCTGCTTCCAGTACACCTGCCCCAGCGCCACCCGCACCTCCGACCTGGCCTTCTTGGTCGCGGCCAGCGCCTTCTCCAGCACCTCTTGCGCCCGCGCCTCCTGGCCCTCCGCCGCGTCCGCCAGCGCCAGCTGCACCACCGCCTCGGGCGGGTACTTCCCGTCCTTCTGCGTCTTGCCCAGCTCCGTCCGCGCCCTCTTCCAGTCGCCCAGCCGGCCGTACGCGGTCCCGCGCAGCAGCGCCACCTTCCGCGAGTCGTCGGACCCGAACCGCGCCAGGAAGTCCTTCTCCCGGTCCCGCGCCAGCAGCACCCGGCCCAGCGCCTCCTTCGCCTCCTCGCGCCCGTGCGCCTTGAGCGCCGCCTCGTACGCGCGCTGCGCGGCCTCCAGGTTCCCCTGCGCGCGGTTCGCCTCGCCGAGCGCCATCTGGAATTCGTAGACGTGGCCCTTCCCGTACGCCTTCAGGCCTTCCGACAGCCGCTGGATGGCGGCGTCGTGCTGGCCGGCGTTGGAGAGCAGCCGCCCGTGGACGACCTCCAGCCGTGCCGCCAGGTCATCCGCGAGCTTCTCGCCCGCGGGGAGCGACTCCACCTGCTTGAGCGCCTTGTCCAGGTCCTGCTGCATCTCCAGCCGGCACTCCGCGCCGCCGGCCGCGGACTCCGGGTGCTGCGGCGAGACCTGCTCCGCCGTCTCGTAGAACTTCACCGCGTTCTGGCAGTCGCCGAACTCCCGGTAGTAGTTCCCCAGCGCCACCAGCGCGCGCACGTCGGTGGAGGACAGGTCCAGCGCCTTCTTGAACTGCTCCACCGCCTGCTTGGCCTGCTTCTGCTCCAGGAGCAGGCGGCCGGACAGCTCGCGGAGCTCCGGCTCCTCGACGGCGGAGGCCAGCACCGCCTTGCGCGCCTCCGCCTTCGCGTCACCGGTGGCGAGGTAGTAGCGGGCCGCCAGCGCCAGCCCAGGGAATTCGTCCCCCACGCCGTTGTGGCTCAGCGCGGCCTCGGCCTTCTGCCGCTCGTCGGCCCCGTGCTCGGCCACCCGGAGCGAGCGCGCGTACCCCTCCAGCGCCCACGCCTCCACGCTGGACTCGTCCATCTCGTGCGCCGTGGCCAGCGCGTCCACCGCCTGCTGGTACGACCGCGGTGTGTCCTGGGCGATCGCCTTGCGCGCGGCGGCCATCGCGTCCTTCAGGTCCTTCCCGTGGTGCACCGACCGCGTGTAGAGGAACCCGCCTGCGCCCACCGCCGCCGCCACCAGCGCGACCGCGGAGACGGCGATCTTCCCGCCATGCTTCTGCCACAGGCCCTTCTGCTTGGCGGTCTGCTCCACGCGCTGCTTCAGCTCGCGCTCGTACTCCTCGGCGATCTTCTTGGTGACGTTGGTGGAGAGCTCGACCTTGGGCAGCTCGATCTTCGCGGGCGGCGCCAGGTCCGGGATGTCCTCCAGCAGCACCTTCTTCTGCCCGGACGCCCTGGGCGGCGGCACGGAGCCCGGCGGCACGGCCTTGGCGCCCGAGGGCCGGATTGGCGGCGGCCTGGGAGGCGCGGACGGCGTGGGTGGAGCGGCGTCCGCCGGGGTGGGAGCGGGCGGGGCGGCCTCGGCAGGCAGGGCGGCGGCGGCCGGCACGGTCGGCCCCTCGTCCATGTTCACGTCCTCGCCCTCGGGCGGCGGGGGCGGGATGTCCGGGAGCGCGGAGGCGCGCGGGGTCTCCTGGGCCACCGCTTCCGGGGGAGGCGGGGGCAGAGCGGCCGGGAGGGACGCGTCCGCGAACCACGACTTCGCCTCTTCGTGGGTCACCGGCGGCGGATCCGCCTTGAGCGACCCGTCGGGCTGGAGCGTCCCGAACTTGGCGGTCTTGAGCAGCGACTCCGGGTCGTTGGCGTCCGGTATCACCGGCGCCGGGCCGCCTTGCAGCGCCTTCTGCGTCTGCTCCAGCCACCCGCGGATGCGCGCGTCGTTCGGCTGGAGGGTGGCGGCCTTCCGGAGCAGCGGGAGCGCGGACCGGTAGAGGCCCTTCTGCAGCAGCACCTCGCCGATCAGGTTGTAGGCGTACGGGTTTTCCTTGTCGATGCCGATGGCGGAGTCGAACTGCTCCATCGCGTCTGCGGGGCGCCCGAGGTTGATGAGCGCCTTCCCCCACAGCACCCGCCCCACCACCGAGTCCTTGTGGTGGGTCAGCCCGGTCTGGCAGACCTCGATGGTCCGGGCGTGGTCGCCTTTCTCCAGAAGCGCCTTGGCCAGCTCCACGAACACCGTGGACGCGGGGTCCTGGCCGAGCATCTGCTCGTAGCGTTCCACCAGCGACTTGGACATGGGCGCGCCACGATAACACCCACACCCGCAAACAAACCGCCCACCGTCCCGGGGCCGGCCGAGACGGTGGGCGTTGGGTGTCCCCCTATGGGACTCCCAGACTCGGGTACTTCTTCAGCAAGGCCGGTGCCACCTTGCTGCGCGCTGAGATTTGGCTCGCTTACCCGAGGGGCCCGGCGGGCAGTCGCGACATCCGTGTCAGGACAATGCACTGTCTGCGAGGACCGAGCGGATGGTCTCCCGCATGGAGTAGGCGGACTTCCAGCCCACATCCTTGACCCACCGCGTCCCGTCCACGGCGCACAGGAACTGGAGGTGATCCAGCTCCGGCGCGGGGAAGTTGGCGATGCGGTACCGGAACAGGAGGTTGAGCGCGGACCGGGCCAGCGGGTGCGGCACCGGGATGGGCGTGTGCCCCAGCTCGCGGTGGACGGCGGAGAGCGGCACCTCGCCCGGGCCCACCACGTTGTAGACGCCCTTGGGCTCGGGGCGGAGGGCTTCAATCATCGCGCGCGCCGCGTCCTGCACGTGGATGAACTGCAGCATGGGGTCGAACCCGGCCAGCATCCACGGGCGCTTCAGCCGCAGGTAGTTCGACGGCGCGTTCTTGATGTTCGGCCCCACCACGTGCACCGGGCGCAGGATGACGGTCGCTACTTGTGGGTGCCGCCAGAAGAAGCCGTGCGCCAGCATGTCGACCTCGATCAGGTCGCGCACGCCGGAGAAGCGGCTGGCGGCCATCAGCGGGGCGTCCTCGGTGAGGAAGTTGGAGTTGTCCGGCGACGGCCCGTAGACGCTGGCCGACGAGAGCACCACCAGCTTCTTCACCCCGTACTTGGCGCAGTACTCCAGGATGCGCGTGGTCCCCAGCACGTTGAACGAATGGTGCTCCTCCGCGCTCATCCGGGGGTCGTGCATGATCCCCTGGTGGATGACGGCCCGGATCTCGTTCCTCCGGAAGACGTCCTCCGCCTTCTTCTTCCGGAGATCCAGCTCGTGCATCTCGACGTCCTTGGGGCGGCCGGCGAAGGGGCGCCGGTCGATGCCGATGATGCGCTCCCGCTGGTGGAGCATCTTGGTGAGCGTGCGGCCCAGGTTGCCGGCGATCCCGGTCACCACCACCGCGGGCCGCTGCCGGTCCAGGCTCAAAAGAAGACTCCCTTCCGCTCCTGGAGCCCGTCCCGGATGAGCTGCTGCACGGATCCCTTCACCACCTTCACCTTCTTCTCCAGCTCCGCGTCCTCGTCGTCCGGGCGGCCCTGGAAGACGAGCGGGTCCCCGAAATGGATGTGGTACTTCACCGGCAGGGGGAAGGGCAGGATGGTGGGCGTGATGGGGAACGCCGGGAAGCCCAGCAGCTTCGCCAGCGGCTTCACGTCCAGCAGCGCCGGCGCCTGCTCCTCCGCGCCCACCACGCCGATGGGGACGATGGGCGTCTGCGTCTCCAGCGCCAGGCGCATGAAGCCCAGGCCGAATTCCTGGAGCTGGTAGCGCTGGGACCAGAGCTTGGAGATGCCGCGGGCGCCCTCCGGGAACACCAGGATCGCCTCGTCCGCCTGGAGCAGCCGCCGGCAGTTCTCCGGCGTGCCCACGATCTGCCCGGACCGCGCCATGAACGTGGAGACGTAGGGGAGGGAGGGCACCCACTTCTCCACCATGCTGCGGACCACGCGGGGGGGCGTGGCCTCGGTGAGCATGCCCACCCCGATCATCGCCCCGTCGAACGGGAGCTGGCCGGAGTGGTTGGGGATGAGCAGCACGCGCCCCGGGGGGACCTTCTCGATGCCGTGGATCTCCACCCGGAAGTAATGCTTGTAGAGCCAGAGCAGCGGCGCGATGGCGGCGAGCGCGAAGTCCAGGCTGAACCCGAACGGGTCCACCCCATACTCGTTCTGGGGGCGGCCGATGGCGGTCAGCCGGGGGCGCTGGTCCGGGGTCATCATCCCCTCGGTCCAGCTCCGGAGCCTTCCCTTCACCGCGTCGCCCAGGCGTTCGAACATGGTCGTTTGGCGATCCTTACCCTGCGTCGAGGGTCCGGCCCACCGTTTCCGCCGCTTCCGAGAGGGTGGTCAGGCGGTAGTCGTCCTTGAGCCAACGCAGCACCTCGCGCAGGCGGGCCCGCTTGCGCGCGGCGGGCACCCGGGCGTCGCGCTGCACGCGGGCCAGGGCGGGCGGGACGCCGTCCTCCTCGTCCAGCAGGTCGATGCCGTGGAGCTCGAAGTTGAAGAAGGGCTGGGCACGGGTCGTGCGGTAGAGCGCGCGCACCGCCGGGGCGGGGAGGGTGAGGGCGTAGGTGCCGATGAATGGGAAGCGGGTCAAGGAGGCGGTGGTGACCGGCAGCTCCAGCACCGCGCCGCCGCCGCGCGCGTAGGGGCGGGACGGGTCCGGGCGGTACGGGCCGCGCGGGGCGAGCAATACGCGCGGCGTGTCCAGCACCGCGCGCGATCTCCGTCCGAGCAGCCGCATCCCGCCCATCACCGCGGCTTTGGCGGCCCAGTACGGCGCGGCGGGAAAGACGGAGGAGTCGTAGCGGTACCCGCGGTCCTGGAGCACCTGGTAGAGCGCGGCGTTGAGCGTATAGCCGGGCGCGCGGAAGCCGGCGGGGCGGGTGCCCACGGAGTCCGCGATGGCGGACTCACCCTCCGCGACCTCGAGGTGGATCTGCTCGCGGGTGCGGCGGGTGAGGGCGTAGTCGTGGTGGCAGGAGTGGTTGCCGATCTCCGCGCCGGCGCGGTGGGCGTCGCGGAGGGCGCGGGCGGAGGGCCCGTGGGCGAGGTCTTCGCCGACGGCGAAGAGCGTGAGCGGGACGGAGAGCCCGGCGCAGAGGTCGAGGAAGCGGGGGAGCGCGGTCGAGTAGACGAGGGCGGCGGCGCGCTCGGGGAGGGCGGATTCGGGGAGGCCATGGATGCGGCAGTAGTGGTGGAGCGAGTCCAGGTCCACCGAGACGCACCCCAGCCGCTCCACGGGCGCCATGGGGGGTCACCTTCCCCGCACGCGGATGACGTACACCAGCTTGGCGACGTTCCGGAGG
>DATBSS010000710.1:0-17462 GCA_036559665.1 Myxococcaceae bacterium | reverse complement strand
AGCTGGCGTACGAGAGCCAGGTGAGGGCGAACGCCCGGATCCGCATCCGCCGCGCCTGGGCCAAGGCGGCCTCCCCGGAGCCGATCGCCGAGACGCTCATAGCGACCCTGCGTGGTACGTGCCGTCCGGGTCGCGGATCTTGATCGGCACCGGCTCCGGCCACAGGCGCGCGCGCTCCAGCATCTGCGGCGCCGCCGGCTGGCCCTGCACCTCGACGATGAGCTGGCCGGGCTTGAGGTTCAGCTTGGCGGGGGCGGTGGCGATCTGAAGACCCGGCGGGAGCCGGGAGAGGCGGGTGGCGTCCGCGTCGGAGAGGCCGGGGTTGAGGAAGCGGATCTGCGCCACCTGGAGGAGCTCGCGCTCCAGCTCGTTGGCCTTGGCGAGCGCGATCTCCAGCGACGGCCGCGCGGCATCCCCGAAGGTATAGAGCACGGCCGGGTTGGCGCGGGCGGTGAGCTTCACCACCGTCTCCCCCTTGCGCAGCGGGACCTCGCGCCAGCGCGGGCGCCCGTAGCTCCTCCACTGGCCGTCCAGCTCGTGGAGGGCCTCGTCCGCCAGGCGCCCGGCCAGGGCGGTGAGCTCCGGCGCCGGGTCCGGCTCGTCGTCGGCGCGCTGGGCGAACGGGTCCGGCGTCACTTCTTCCGAGAGGTCCACCAGCGCCGCCTGGGTGCTGGGGTGGACGATCTCCACGTGCACCACGTACGTCGTCTCCTCCACCGCCTGCGCGCCCAGCTTCCGCCCGCGCGAGTCGGAGACGTCCTGGCGCGAGGTGAGCACGCGCTTCTCCGCCCACGGGCGCAGCAGCACCACCTGCTCCGGCTTCAGGTGGTAGGCCGGCAGGAGCGTGGCCGCGGTGGTGGCGGCCCAGGCGTTGTTGTCCTCGGCCCGGTAGATCTTGAATTCCCCCGGCCCGAAGAGGAGCGCGCGTTCGCCCACCGCGCCCTGCGCCGCCGCCACCAGCCGCTGGCCCAGGCCGTAGGAGCGCCAGGCCGGTTCGTCCCAGCGGAAGCCGAAGGGGTAGACCAGCACCGCCTGCGGCTGGATCGAGGAGTCGATGGAGACGCGCTTGACGCGCTTGCCCGCGCAGGAGAGCGCCGCGAGCGCCACGGCGATGAGGACCAGACTCGTGATTCGGCTTCGCACGCGCGGAAGGCTACCCGCGCGGAAGCTCTGGCACACTGGCGGAATGCCGAACGGGCCCGAGCTGGAGCTGGAAGCGGTGGAGGTGGAGGCGAACGGGCTGCGCTTCACCGGGCTGGCGTGCGGGCGCGGGCCGCTGGCGCTGTGCGCGCACGGGTTCCCCGAGACGGCGCACACGTTCGACCGCACCCTGCGGCACCTAGCCTCCCTGGGCTACCGCGCGGTGGCGCCGAACATGCGCGGCTACTGGCCGAGCGCGGTCCAGGGGATCCGCTCCTTCCAGGTGGTGGACCTGGCGGACGACCTCTGCGCCTGGGCCGAGCGCCTCTCGACCGGCGGGCCCGCGGTGCTGGTGACGCACGACTGGGGCGCCTTCGCCGCCTACGCCGCGGTGGCGATGCGGCCGGCGCTGTTCCGCCACCTGGTGACAATAGGCATCCCGCCGGTGCCGATCGTCCGGCGCACGCCGGGCGTGGCCTGGGGGCTGCGCCACTTCGTCGCCTTCCAACTCCGCGGCCCGACGGTGCGGCGGTTCCGTACCGATGACTTCTCCTACGTGGACCACATCTACCGGCGCTGGTCGCCGACCTGGAGCTTCGGCCCGGAGGAGACGGCGAAGGTGAAGGAGGCCTTCCGCCAGGGCGGCTGCCTGGAGGCCGCGCTCTCGTACTACTGGCACTTCGCGCGCCCGCCCACCGCCGACGGCCGGCGGCGGCTGCAGGAGCTGGCGGCGACGCCCACCCCGGTGCCGATCACCGCGGTGCTGGGGAGCGACGACGGCGCGATCAAGGCGTCCAACCTGCGCGAGCGCCCGGACCTGTTCCCCGGCGGCCTGGAGATCGCCTGGCTCCAGGGCGCCGGCCACTTCGCCCACCGGGAGAAGCCGGACGAGTTCTGCCAGGTGCTGACGCGCGTCCTCGGCCGGGCTGAACGCTAGTACCCGCCCGGCGCGTCCGAGGCGGGGAAGGACTCCATGGACGTCTCGTCCACGATGTCCTTGGTCTTGCCGCGGCCCAGCCGCTCGCGCAGCAGCACCTTGGCGCGGTCCGCGCGGCTGAGGTCCTCGTCGCGGATCTCGCGGAAGAACTGCGCCAGCTCGGTGTCGCTGGCCTCGTCCGCGTCATGGACGTACCGGTCGATCGTCTCCTGCGACCGGAGCGCGTGGTACAGCACGCTCACCAGGTCGTAGTGCTCGTCGCGCATTCCCTCTTCCTTCGGCTCCCCCATGTCGTCGTCCTCCCCCGGCGCTCTCGCGCACAAGGTAGGTATCCCCCTGCCCGAGGGCCAGTGCTCCTGGGTGCCTACTTGCCGAAGGCGGCGTCGATGTCCGCCCGCCGGGAGGCCGGCGGCTTGGGCGCGGGCGGCGGCGCCGCGCTGGGCGGGAGCTTGGAGAGCTGGGACTTGGCGGTGGCGTTGTCCGGGTCGTACTGGAGCGCGCTGGTGAACGCCTTCCAGGCGGCGGGCGCGTTTCCGGAGGTGGCCAGCCGCGTCCCGGACATGGTGTGGAGGCTGGAGAGGGTGCGCCGCAGCTCGGCGTTGTACTTGCCCCAGCCGCCGGAGAACTGCTCGTCCAGCTTCAGCGCTCCGTCCAGGTTCCGCAGCGCGCCCGCCTCGTCCTGCGAGGCCAGCGCGCGCAGCCCCGCCTCGTACTGGGTCTGGAAGCGGCTGAGCCGGGTCGCCAGCTCCTTCTCGCCCTTCTTCTTCGCCAGCTCGATGGCGGCGGCCACGTCCCCGTTCTCGTAGCGCGCCATCACCGTCGGGTCGGCGGGCGGCGCGGCGGCCGGGTTGTCGCGCGGCGGGTCCTCGAGGTCCGCCCTCGTCCTGGGCGTCGCGGAGGCCACGCTGTCCGGGCGGCGCGGCGGCTTGCGGGTGCGGTCCGGGTTGGAGGTGGTGAGCTGCGACGGGTCGGAGGCCTGGTCCGGCTTCAGCGGATCGCCGACCGAGATGTTCGGCGGCGGCGCGGGCGCGGTGGGCAGCCCGGGCGGCGGGGCGGTGGTGAGGGGCGCCGGCGCGGGCGGCGCAGTGGCCGCCGGCGTCGTGGATGGCGTGGGCGGCGGCGTCAGCGGCGCGGCGGCCACCGGGGTGGGCGCGGGGGGCGGCGGAGTGAGAGAGGGGAGCGCGGGCAGTGACGGCGCGGTGGTGGGTGGCATCGCCGTGGCGGCTGGCGGCGTCGCGGGCGCGGCCGGCGTGGTGGCGGTGGCGGCCGGGGTGCCCAGGTGCGGCAGCTCCTCGAACGACGGCCCGTGGGAGACCTTGAAGAAGATGAACATCCCCACCGCGGCGAGGCCGGAGCCGACCACGCCGGCGGCGATGGCGACGAAGGTCATGCTGCCGCCCTTCTTGGGCGCGGGCTTCTCCGCGGACGACCCCCGCCCGCTGTCCACCGCCCGCTGGCCGGCCTGCCCGCCCGTCTGGGCGCCCTGGGCGCGGAGCCTCAGCTGCGCGGTGCCGACGACGATCTCGTCCCCGGCGAACAGCTCGGTCTCCTTCTCGATGCGGGTGCCGTTGACGTAGGTGCCGTTCTGGCTGCCGAGGTCCTTGATGAAGAAGCGCTCGGCGCGGCGCGAGACCTCGGCGTGCTTGCGGCTGATGGACGGGTGCTGGAGCCGCAAGGTGGCGGTGGACGCCCGGCCGATCAGCGTGATCCCCTGCCGGATGGGCGACAGCTGGCCCATGCCGGGCCCGCGCTCCACGTAGAGGAACGCCGGCTGGAAGCCGTCCTCCACCTCCATCTTCCCCTGGCCGCCGGGCATCACCGCGTCGCGGTCGCCGCGCCGGCGGGGCATCCCGGTGGGGATCTGCGGCACGCGCTGCGGCTGGGGGTCGTCCGCGCGCAGCGGCGTCAGGTCCTCCACGTCATCGAAGGGGAGCTCGACGTCGGGCTTCTTCTTGGCAGGCGCCTGCCCGGCCCCGCGCTGGCGGGAACCACCTTTGGGCCGTTGAGGAGCCATCCTTAAAGTGAGTATCCCTCATAGGCGAAAAAGGTTGCCAGATCGCCTATCTACCCACCGAGGGAGCGACCACCACGTGACCCAGAAGCCCGGCCTCCGCCTCTTCAACACGTTGACCATGCAGAAGGAGCCGCTGGAGCCCCTCCAGCCCGGCCACCTCGGCGTCTACGTGTGCGGCCCCACCGTCTACCACTGGATCCACCTCGGCAACGCGCGCACCTTTGCCGCCTTCGACGTGGTGGTGCGGTACCTGCGCTACCGCGGTTGGCAGGTGAAGTACGTGCGCAACTTCACCGACGTGGACGACCGGATCCTCCAGCGGGCGAAGGAGCAGGGGAAGACGGCGCCGGAGTTCGCGCAGTTCTTCATCGACGAGTTCCGGGCGGACGCGCGGGCCCTGAAGATGCTCGAGCCGGACGTGGAGCCGCGCGTCTCCGAAAGCGTCCCGGAGATCGTCTCCATCATCCAGGCGCTGATCGCGCGCGGGATGGCGTACGAGTCGCAGGGGGACGTGTACTTCGCGGTGGGGCAGTACCCCGCCTACGCGAAGCTGTCGCGGCGGAACCTGGACGACCTGAAGGCGGGCGCGCGGGTGGAGCCGGGCGAGCAGAAGCGCGAGCCTCTGGACTTCGCGCTCTGGAAGGCGGCCAAGCCGGGCGAGACGTGGTCCTGGGAGAGCCCGTGGGGCCGCGGCCGGCCGGGCTGGCACATCGAGTGCTCGGCGATGGCGCGCAAGCACCTGGGCGAGACCTTCGACATCCACGGCGGCGCGCTGGACCTGATCTTCCCCCACCACGAGAACGAGATCGCCCAGAGCGAGGGCGCCAGCGGCCAGCAGATGGTGCGCTACTGGATGCACTGCGGGTTCCTGGACCTGGAGAACGTGAAGATGTCCAAGAGCCTGGGGAACATCGTGCTCCTGCGCGACGCGCTGAAGCAGGTGGACGCCGAGGCCTTGCGGTTCTTCTTCTTCTCCACCCACTACCGCAACCCGCTCGGCTTCTCCGAGAAGGCGATCGCCGACGCCGAGCTGCGGATGGAGTACTTCTACGAGACGCTGCGGAAGGTGGACGCCGAGGGCGCCGGGGCCGACCCGTGGCACCCGGAGGCGGCGAAGCTGGTCGCCGGCTTCGAGGCCGCGATGGACGACGACTTCAACGCGCCCGCCGCCATGGCCGTGCTCTCCGAGCTGTTCGCGGCGCTCAACAAGCCCACCAAGGACAAGGCCCGGATGGCGTGGCTGCGGAAGGCGGCGATCCGGATGGGCGGCGTGCTGGGCCTGTTCGAGGACCCGCCGGACACCTGGCTGGAGCGCCACCGCGAGCGCATGGTGCGGCAGCACGGCGTGGACGAGGCGAAGGTCCGCGCGCTGCTGGACGGGCGCGCCGCCGCCCGCGCCTCGAAGGACTACCCGGCGTCGGACCGGATCCGCGACGAGCTGAAGGCCATGGGCGTGGAGGTGATGGACACCCCGCAGGGCCAGCGCTGGCGCGTGCTCCCGCGCTAGAGGCCGTTTTCTGGTCTGTCCGGCTGGGAGTGGGATCCTCGTCCGGGGAGGATCCATGAGCCGCTGGAAGCTGTGGCTGGCGAGCGCCGCGGTCGCGCTGGCGGCCGCGAGCTGTGCGCTGTTCGCGCCGATCGAGGACGACCGGTTCACGTGCGGGGTGTTCGACGGGGACACCGTCCGCGTCTGCGACGGGGTGGGCGAGGTGTGCCTGTGCCAGGTGAACCGCTGCGCGGTCCAGGCCTGGGACCACTGCCCGTCGTCGGGGTTCCGGTACCGGTTCCCGACCGTCTCCGAGTCGCTCGGCGAGGCGGACGGCGGCATCTCGCCGGACTGCGTTCCGGCGGCGGAGCTGCACCCCATGATCTCCACCGACATCGCCGGGCCGTACTGCCCGGGCCAGGACCCGCGGCAGCCGGTCTCGTGCGGCGTGCCCGACCATGACGGCGGGTACGTCACCTGCCCCTCGGAGCAGTACTGCCTCTGCGCCGCCAACCCGCGCTGCGCGATCCAGGACCATGGATGTGTCGCCGAGACCGGTACCCCGTTCCGCTACGTGGGCACCTGGTCCTGCGCCGGCACGGACGGAGCGGACGCCGGCGCGTTGCGGCCGCGGGCGGACCAGTCGTGCCCGGGCCACGCGCCCTACGACCTCTTTCCGGACGGAGGCTGATCGTGCGCGTCCCCGCGGCAGCCGTTCTCCTGATCGGTTCGTTCGCCCTCCCGGCCGTGGCGGAGGAATCGCGCGTGGTGCTGACGGCCGCCGCGGATGGGAGCTACCCGGTTCCCATTGACTGGCAGCCGTGCGACCCGGCGCCATCCAGGGGGTTGCCCTTCAGCGGCCACGCCTTCCGCCCTCCCGCGCCCGAGCCGGGCCCGGTGACGCTCCTCTTCCGCGAGAAGGAGGGGGACGCGTGCCATCCCATCGCGTTCAAGCTCTCGCGCCGGCTGCTCACGCCGTCCCTGCTGCACGGCCAGGGCAGGGCGCGGTGGAGGCCGGACCTGTCGCTCCGGATGGAGATCGCGCTTCCGCTCCAGCCGGGGTGGGCCGCCGGCGACGTGCCCGCCAAGCTGCGGATCCCCGGAGGGGCGCGCCAGCTGCGCCCGCTGACCTGTTCGGCCACGGAGTGCGTGGCGACCTTCCGGTTCGCGTCGCGGGACGAGGCGCGCCAGGTGCTGGGGCCCGTCCAGCAGACCGTGGAGCTGGCGGAGGTGCTGGGGCCGGAGGGCGCGGCGGGGTGGTCGATCTACGAGCCGGAGGAGGGGACCCCCGGCGCGACGAAGGTCACCGGCGCGAGCGCCGCGGAGATCACGTTGTACGTGCCGGACAAGCTCACCGGCCTGGAGTTCCCCGCCCCCGGGGGCAAGGAGGTCCAGCTCACCTCCATCGAGTCCGCGTTCCTGTCCGGCAAGGAGCCCATCTCCTGCAAGGCCAACGGCGCCGGCGTGCCGTGCAAGCTCAAGCCCCAGGAGCGGGCGCTCGAGCTGAGCCAGCCGCTGGCCGCCGGTGAGATCATCTCGGCCAGCATCACCCCCGACCGGTTGCCCCGGAGCACGCTCGAGCTCCTGGTGCTGGTGGCCGCCTCGGAGCCGGAGGTGCTCACCGTGGTCGCGCCACAGGGCGCCTCCACCATCGCGTTGCCCGGCGACCGCTTCGCCTGCGAGGCGATGCCCGACGCGGTGACCGACAAAGGGAAGATCACCCTGACCGGGCGCCCGGCGGGCCGGTTCGGCGTGCTGGTCGTCCCCAGGGGCGGCGACTGCGAGAAGAAGGAGACGCGCGCCTCCATCCTGCTCGAGGTGGTGCCGCCGATCCTGCTCGCCAGGGACGTCGACCAGGTGCTGCTGGAGCGGGACCCGGGTGCCCCGACCCACCTGAAGGTCCTGCTCCATAGCGCCGTGCTGGCCGGCGACGAGCGGATCCGCGCCACCACCGAGCTGCGGGTGCCCCCCGGTGGGGTCTCCGCCCGCGCCCCCACGACCTGCGGCGGCGCGGAC
Organism: Myxococcaceae bacterium; assembly: GCA_036559665.1. Lineage (GTDB taxonomy): Bacteria > Myxococcota > Myxococcia > Myxococcales > Myxococcaceae > DASRBA01. The sequence goes on along the minus strand of DATBSS010000710.1, from coordinate 9,869 downwards.
GGCCACTGGTGCGCGTTCGACCTGGAACGATCCAGCGGGTGGGACGCCGCCGCCAGGGTCGTCGACCTCTCCGTCTCGCCGGCCTCGGCGGTCCGCGGTCCGCGGAAGGTCTACCGGGCGGACGGGACGGAGCTGGGGTCCCGGGAGCAGTCGCTCAAGGACGTCGAGACCGCCTGGAAGATCCCGGCCGGCGCGGAGAACCCGGTCGGCGCGCTCCGTCCGCCCGCCGCCGGCGGGAAGGTGGAGGTCCCGGTGCGGAGCCTCCTGGCGCGGCTGTTCACCGCGTCCGCCGGCGCCACGCCCTGCCGCCGGAGCGACGACAAGGTGATCCCGCAGTGCGCGCGCGTGGCCGGAGTGGATCAGGACGCGCTGAAGCTGGAGATCGACTGGTCCGCGGTGCAGAAGGTGCCCGGGACCTTCACCTCCCTCGACGTGCCGCTGAAGACGAACGGGGTGAAGCTGGCGACGGGCGACGCCAGCCCCTTCTTCGACGAGCTCACGGTCCGGGTCGCCATCGCCGGCACCGCCTGCGCCTACCAGCTGACCCAGCTCACCGAGACCTTCGCCGACCTCGATCCCGGCCTGGTCTTCTTCCGGGTGGCCGGTTCGCCCCAGAGCTGCCCCGGGCCGAGGACCTGGAGCGGAAGGCGCATCCTGGCGCCGCCGAAGGCCGGTTCGCTGGCGGGGGCTCCGCAGATCGAGATGGACGTCCTCTGGTTCGACGGCCTGCCGGACGACGTGTTCGCGGTGCAGCTCGCGGGCCCGTTGCCCCCCGGCGCCGTCACCCTGACCCTGAAGGACGGGGCGCGGCCCGGGGCCGAGAGCACCGTGACCGTCAAGCAATTCGGACCGCGGCTGCACGACCTCCCCCAGATCGAGGTGACGCTGGCGACGGGCGAACAGGACGTCACCCAGTTCGGGCTGGTGGAGGACAAGGACAACCGGCTCACCTTCGCGACGGAAGGCGACCTGGAGCCGTGGCGGTTGGCCCTCGACCACTCGTCGCTCCGGAGCTGCGCCGGCGGAGAAGCGCTGGGCCCAGACTTCTGCGTGCATCCCCTGTACGGCACCACCGGTGAGGCCAGGGTGGTGGCCCAGTACCTGGCCGCCGTTCCTCGCGACCCCGGCGGTCCGCTCCGGCCGCCCCTGGCGCTGGCGTCGCTGTTCACGGCGGATGGGCGGTTCGTGGCGGGCAGCCTGGGCGTCAGGCTGGGGACCGTCGGGCCGTGGAAGAAGGCCATCAACCTGGATGAGCGGGCGTGGGTGGAGTGCGGCAAGCACTCCTCGCCGGCCAGCTGGTCGCCGTTCCAGGCGCGGACCGTGAAGGCCTGGGCCACCACCGGGACCCGGGCCGCCACCGTGGGGGAGCTGCGCACCTGCACGCTGGCGGTCGACATGTCCGGCGCCATGCGGGAGAACCCGACCATCCCGCAGGAGGCGGCCCGGAAGCGGGCGAACGATTCGGCCACCAGGCTCCTGGACGAGTTCCGTCCCCAGGAGATCGACGTGGACGTGCAGGTGTTCCCGCCGGGGGCCGCCGAGAATGCGGAGCCCACCAGCGCGCGGTCGCTCCATTTCACCATCGACTTCCCCCAGCTGCGCGAGGCGATGGAGGACGCCGTGCGGCGCGGCGACAACGACGCGGACGTCGTCCACCTGAGCCTGGAGATCGATCCGAACGGCGCCAACCCGGTCGTGGACTACGGCACCATCCGGGTGAAGGCCCGGCACCACGCGCCGGCCGAGTACAAGGAGCTCAAGGACTCCGCCCCGAACAAGGGGATGGTCGCCACCCTCCGGCGCCTGCCCGACGTGCTGGCCGGGCGTTTCCCCAGCATCCTCCAGCAGGCGTTCCACATGGACGGCGGCAGCGGCTGGCGCGCCTACGTCACCTTCTCCCTCCCCACGGCCATGCTGCGCGCGCCCAACCTCAACCGCTCCATCACCAGCTCCACCAAGTACGACTCCATCGAGACGGTGGCGCTGGGCGTGGGCGGGGCGGCCATCCTCGAGCCCTGGGACTTCGACCACAACATCGCACTGCTGACCTTCAATCCCCAGGCGCACCTGGGCTTCTTCCTCTCCGAGCTCCCGCGCGGGAACGACCCGCTGCCGCGCGTCTCCATCGTCGCCGGCGTGGGGGCGCGGCTTCCCTTCGGCCTGAGCGCGGAGGACCGGAACACCAACCTGAGGACGGTGCTCTGGTACGAGCTCTCGCGGCGGGAGCGCTCCAACTGGGAGGCGGCGGTCCTGGCCGGCTTCGCCGTCAACTTCGGCAACTTCCCCAACTAAAGGCATGCCCCGATGAGACCGCTCTGCGTCCTCCTCGCCCTGCTGCTCGCGCCGTTCGCGGCGTGCGTCCACGTGCCCGCGCCAAGCCCCGGCGCCGCCTGTGGAAGCGCTGATGGCGGCACGCCGCCCGCGGGCGGCGAACGGGGGTTCCTGGGCGTCCAGCTCCTCTCGACCGACGGCGACGGCGTCATCCAGGACACCGGCCAGTGCGAACCGGTCCGGGGCGGGACCAACCTGTCACCCTGCCACTGGCACTTCGTCAGCGTCGCCGCCGACCCGGGGACCGGCTTCGCCCGCGCGATCGCCGAGCCGGGCGTGGTGCAGGTCCCCCTGCGGGTCGAGCTCTTCCCGGCGCGCTGGGTGTCCTTCCAGCTGGGGACCGGCCTGGGCAAGCCCTTCTGGCCCTCCCCGCTGTCGGTCGCGGCCCGGTTGCACCTGTGCGGCGACGAAGGGTGCGGCTGGTTCTACGGGGGGTACTGGGAGCCGTGGCGGAAGTCCGCGGCCGGGACCGACAGCTTCGTGCTCGGCGGCACCTTCGGGTACCGCTTCGAGTCCCACTTCAACTGGTCCACGAGCACGGTCCTGAACGAAGCGTGGGGCCCGCACCTGTTCGCCGCCCCCGCGCTGTCGGTCGACCTGTATGGCCAGGGGCCGAACGGCGCCCCCGTCCCGCTCGCCGCGCGCCTCGCGTTCGAGCTGGGCTGGTCGTTCTAGGTCTGGGCCCCGAGCGCTAGGATACGCGCCGCCGGCACATGACCTTCCAGCTCCTGCTCCTCCTCCTGGGCGCCGACTTCAAACCCACCGACGGCGAGGCCCGCGCCGCCCGCGCCATCACCGCGCCCCTCCTCTCCAGCCACATCAAGTACCTCGCCTCGAACAAGTTGGAGGGCCGCGCGCCGGGCAGCGCGGGCGACGCGCTGGCGCAGAAGTACATCGAACAGCGCTTCCGCCAGCTCGGCCTGGAGCCGGGCGCGCCCGGAGGCGGCTTCAGGCAGGAGCTGGGGCTGGTGGGCGTCACCGGCGCGCCGGAGCAGCTGCTGCTGCGCGGCAAGGACGGCGGCGAGCTGCGCCTCCACCTCCAGCAGGACTTCATCGCGGTGGCGGGCCGCGCGGCGCCGGAGTCGAAGCTGGACGGCGCGGAGCTGGTGTTCGCCGGCTTCGGCATCGTGGCGCCCGAGTTCCAGTGGGACGACTACAAGGGCGCGGACCTGCGCGGGAAGGTCCTGCTCTTGATGAACTCCGACCCGGAGGACGACCCCAACCTGTTCGCGGGGAAGGTCCGCCTCTGGTACGGCCGCTGGGACTACAAGTACGAGCAGGCCGCGCGGATGGGCGCCGAGGGGGCGATCATCATCCACACCACGCCCTCCGCCGGCTATCCGTGGCAGGTGGTGCAGACCTCCTGGTCCGGCGAACAGTTCGACCTCCCGCGGTCCACCACCCCGCGCGCCGGCGTGGAGGGCTGGGTCACCGAGGACGCGGCCCGGAAGATCGCCGACCTCGCCGGGCGCGACCTGGAGGTGCTGCGCGCCTCCGCCCAGCACCGCGACTTCAAGCCGGTGGCGCTGGGGATCCGGATCACCACCGCGTTCCACAACCGCGTGCGCGAGCTCTCCACCGCCAACGTCATCGGCAAGCTGCCCGGGCGCGACCCGGCGGTGCGCGAGCAGGCGGTGCTCTACACCGCGCACCACGATCACCTGGGCAAGGCGGCGGACGCGAAGCCGGGCCAGGACGCCATCTACAACGGCGCGGTGGACAACGCCTCCGGCGTGGCGGAGATGCTGGCGGTGGCCAGGGCGTTCAAGGCGCTGAGGACGCCCCCCCGCCGCACCGTCTACTTCGCCGCGGTCGCCGCCGAGGAGGCGGGCCTCCTGGGCTCCACCTTCCTCGCCCAGCACCTGCCCGTCCCCGCGGGCGACATCGCCTGCGACATCAACATCGACGGCGCCAACATCTGGGGCCGCTCGCGAGATCTCATGATGATCGGCTACGGGAAGTCGGACCTCGACCAGCTCGTCGAATCCATCGCCCGCTTCCAGCGCCGGGTGGTGACGCCGGACCAGCTCCCGGACCGGGGCTTCTTCTACCGGTCGGACCAGTTCAGCTTCGCCAAGCTGGGCATCCCCGCCGCCTACGCCGAGAGCGGCACCGACTTCATCGGCCGCCCCCCGGGCTGGGGCAAGGCCCAGAAGGAGAAGTGGGAGTCGGCCCACTACCACCAGCCCTCGGACGAGCTGGACCCCCGCTGGGACCTCTCCGGGGCCGTGGAGGACACCCAGCTCTACTTCCTGCTGGGCAACGCCGTGGCCAACCAGGATCCGCTGCCGAAGTGGAGCTCCGGCGACGAGTTCGAGCTCGCCCGGCGCGCCGCGCTGCGCGCCGTTGAGACATCCACGCCGCATCCCAAGGCTTCTGACCGGTAGGTAGTAAAACTACCTCGGATCACCTCGGATCCTCAGTCAAGTCGCGGAGTTGGCGATGTAAATCTTGCTCTCACTCTGTGGGAAGGCTCTCACCTTCTCAGTTCATGAGAACGTAAATGCGCCAGGAAACTCCACAAATCCTGACAGGAGAATGGGTGCAAGTAGGTCATCGCGCCCCGCTCCCCTTCGGGGCCCTTCAGGAGATTCCCACAATGGCTGCTCGCATCGGTGATGGCGCGTTTGCCGCGCCCGCAGGACTCGTGTCTTCGCTCGACGTTCAGCCCCAGGCCCAGGCGCAGACCCTGGCTCAGCCCGAAGTGAAGACCGCGGCTCAGCCCCAGGTCCAGACCCTCGCTCAGCCTGGCCCCGCCGCCGACCTGAAGGCGGACGCGTTCCAGGCGGCCCCGCAGCAGGGGCAGGGCATCGTGGCCGGTGGCTGCTACCAGCCGCCGCGGCCGTTCCCGCTCCCCTTCCCGCTGCCGGAGCCGATGCCGCTGCCGCACCCGATGCCGATCCCGTTCCCCCCGCAGCCGATGCCGCGGCGCGACCTCTCCGCGGACCAGGCGACGGCGAAGCTGGACCAGCAGCCCGGGCCGATCTCCGGCCAGGACATGGCCAAGGCGATCAAGCAGGGCACCGAGGACCTGGACAACTCCTCCGCGGGCGCGGAGTACAAGCAGTTCTCGGACTGGGCCGCCAAGAACCAGGGCAAGCTCTCCCCCGAGGCGCAGGAGGTCATGAAGGTCTACGAGAAGTACGCCACGGGCGCGCAGGCCCAGGGCCAGACCGGCATGGACGCGGCCACCTACGACAAGATGTGCAAGGAGATGACCAAGGTCGGCGCCACCGACGTGTCCGCGCAGAAGGCGATCGACGGGCTGTCCAAGGGTGACGGCAAGATCTCCGGCGAGGACATGACCAAGGCCATCGAGCAGGGCACCAAGGACCTGGACGGCCACTCCGCCACCAACGAGCACGACCAGTTCGCCAAGTTCGCCAAGCAGAACCCGGACCGCCTCTCGCCCGAGGCGAAGCAGGTGATGGACATCTACAACAAGTACGCGAACGCGGCGAAGGCCAACGGCCAGACCGGCATCCCGCAGGATCAGTACCAGAAGATGCTCGGCGAGATGAAGAACGTGAAGACGTACCAGGACGTGTCGATGGGCAACGCCCTGGACAAGCTCAACCACACCAAGGGCCCCGTGAGCGGCCAGGAGATGCTGAACGCGATCAAGACCGGCTCCCAGGACCTGGACGGCCACGCCGCCGGCTCCGAGCTGCAGGACACGCTCGCCTGGGCCCGCGACAACGCCTCCCGCCTGTCGCCCGACGCGCGGAAGATGGTCCTCATCTACGCCAAGTACGCCACCCAGGCGCTGGTCCAGGGCCAGACCGGGATCAGCCAGGCGGACTACCAGCAGATGCTCGCCGAGATGAAGCAGGCGCTGCGTCCGCCTCCTCCGCGGTTCGTGGTGGCGTAACGGAAACGACACGACAATTTTGGGGGTAGTCTCGCGCGCCGGCCGGGGGAAATGACCAGACCCCCGAGCTGGCGCGGTCATTTTCACAAGCTCACGGCGTCACGGCCAGAAGCGGTTCGTCCTCCGGGCGTAGTCCGCGTACGCCTCGCCGAAGGTGTCCTGCATCATCCGCTCCTCGCGGCCGACGCGGAACGGGAGGAAGAACAGCGTCGCCAGGAGCCCCGCGGGGCCCGCGACCCAGCTGGGGACGAGCAGGAGCTGCGCCATCCCCATCAGCAGGAACGAGCTGTACATGGGGTGGCGCACGCGGGCGTAGATGCCGTTCGTCACCAGGGCGTGGGAGTCCTTCACCACCACCGAGTACGAGAAGTTGGTGCCGAGGTCGGCGTGCGTCCGGTAGAAGAGCGTGAGCGCCACGGCGAACAGCGGCAAGCCGGCGATCGCGCGCCAGGGCGCCATCGGCTGGTCCGCGAAGCGCAGCAGCCCGCCCGCCGCCACGGACGGCAGCACCACCACGCTCGTCGCGATCAGCCACAGCAGCAGGGCGTCGGTCCCTCCGCCGCGCCGCTCCTTCACGGCCACGCTCCGGTTCTGTTGGGAGAAGGGCAGCCGCAGCAGGCCGACGCAGATCGTGCCCGCCAGCATCAGGCCGTAGCCCCAGTAGGGTGAGATGGTCTGGTTCAAGGGTGCAGGGGTTCGCGGCGGAGGAGGTCCGGCCGCAGCTCGGCGATGCGGAGGAAGTCGTTGGTGCTGGCGGAGCGGAGCGCCCGGTAGTCCAGCGGCAGCGTGCGCAGCGCCTCCTCGAAGTCGGGCAACGCGGCGGAGAGGCCGAGCAGGGTGGTGTCCGTGCAGATGTAGCGCGGGCCCTCCATGCGGGGCGGGTCCATGGGCAGGTGGACCCCGAGCGCGCGCCGCACCGCCAGCCGCAGCACCATGGACACCCCGCGCCACGGGTCGTACGGCGCGTCCGCGAGCGCCTCCAGCGCGTCCACGAAGCGGTCCCGCGCCTGGTCCGAGGGCCACGCCGGGCGGAGCAGGACCGGCCGGCGCCGGGCCTGGAGCATGCGCGACAGCGGCGTGCGCACCACCTTCGGCCGGACGATGTTCAGCGTCATCTCCCCGCGCACGACCACCGAGACGTGGTCGTAGGGCGACCCCATCAACCGCCGGCCCACGCCGTACGCCTTGCGCGGCGTCTGCACCAGCAGCACGTCGCCGGGGAGGGGAAGGGACATTGGGCCCGGCAGTCTACGGCATCAGGCAGGGCTCAGCTCGCCCGGGGTCCGCCGCGAAGCACCCGCGCCCGGACCTGCAGATACAGGCTGTGCAGGCCCAGCCCCCGGAGCTGCAGCTCCAGCTCGCCGCCGTCCTCCACTCCGGGTGGAATGGGCACGGTGAGCGGCCGCGGCTCCGGCAGCACGGTGGCGCCGCCGCACGCCGGGCACTTGCCGCCGTCCCGCTCCCCCGCGCCGCGGCAGGTCTCGCAAGGGAAGAACACCGGCACCTCCAGCGTCAGCCCGCCGCCCGCCGCCGCCTGCTCCTCGGTGAGGATCAGCTCCACCACCAGCGGCTCCAGCGCCTCGCCCTCGGGGGGCCGCTTTCGCCGCAGGCTCTGGCGCACCCGCTCCAGCATCTGGTCCATGTCCGGCGGGTTGACCCACACGTTCCGCAGCGCGTTCTGCTTCCGCGTCGCCAGCGCCGTCTGGTGGCGCGGGTTGCGCTGGAACCAGGCGTCCAGAGGAGCCGCGCGCGCCCCCGCCAGGCCCCACGCCGCCAGCGGCTCCGGCACGTCGCTCCGGGGCGAGAAGGGGACCGGGATGGCGGCCGGCGGCGCCGCCTTGCCCGACGCCGCCTCCGCGTGCTTGAGCGCCCGGTCGTACGCCGCGCGGGTGCGCCCGTCCGAGAGCACCCGGTACGCCTCCACCAGCTCCTGGAAGAGCGCGGTGGCGCCCTCGCCGGCCCGGTCCGGGTGGTAGCGCAGCGCCAGCTCGTGGAACGCGCGGCGGATGCCCTCGGCGGGCTCACCCCGTTCCACGCCCAGCACCACGTAATAGTCCCGCCGCTTGACGGTCTTCACGGTCTAGTCGGGGATGGTGAGCGCCCGCAGCGCGCGGCCCTCGCGCCCCACCGCCACCCGCACCAGCACCGTGCTCCCCGGCTTGGCCGAGCGCAGCGCCTTCCTCAGCTCCGCGGCGCTGTGCACCGGCTTGCCGCCGGCCTCCACCACCACCATGCCGGGGACGAGGTTGGCGTGCTCGGCGGCGGAGCCCGGCTTCACCTCCACCACCTGCGCGCCCCGGACGCCGGGCGACTCGCTCTCCTCGTCGGCCTCGCCGGGGCCGCCGGGCACGGCGTCGCGCACCACGAGACCGATGCGCTCCTGCCGCTGGTCCTCCTCGCCGCCGCCGCCGTTCCGCTTCTCGCGTTCGCCGATGCCCTCCAGGTCCGGGCGCGTGCCCAGCGCGACCTTCTTCTCCATCCTGTTGTTGCCCCGGTACACCTCCAGCGTCACCGTGGCGCCGGGCCGGCGCAGCGCCACCTTGCGCGTGAGCTGGCCGGCGGAGGCGATGGGGTCCCCGTCCAGCTTGACGACCACGTCGTCCGTCTTGACGCCGGCCTTCTCGCCCGGGGAGTCCTTCGACACGCCGGACACCAGCGCGCCCTCCGTCACCGGCACGCCCAGCGCCTTGGCGAGGTCCGCGGTCAGGTTCTGCACCGACACGCCGATGTAGCCGCGGGTGACCGCTCCCTCCTTCTCGAGCTGCGGCAGGAACGACTTCACGAGATTTGACGGCACCGCGAAGCCGATGCCGGTGGCCGCCATCCCGCCGCCGCCGCCCACGATGGCGGTGTTGATGCCGATCACCTCGCCCTTGAGGTTGAACAGCGGCCCGCCGGAGTTGCCCGGGTTGATCGCCGCGTCCGTCTGCAAGAAGTCGTCGTAGGGCCCGGCGCCGATCTCCCGCGCCTTGGCGGAGATGATGCCGGCGCTCACCGTGGAGGCCAGGCCGAACGGGTTGCCGATGGCCATCACCCAGTCGCCCACGCGGAGCGCGTCCGAATCACCCAGCACCAGCGAGGGCAGCTTCCCCACCTTCCCCTTGAGCTTGATCACCGCCACGTCGGTGAGCGGGTCCCGGCCCAGCACCTGGGCGTCGAAGGTGCGGCCGTCGTCCAGCTTCACGCTGATGGCCACCGCGCCCTCCACCACGTGGTTGTTGGTGATCGCCAGGCCGTCCGGGCTGATCAGGAAGCCGGAGCCCAGGCCGCGCTGGAGCTGTTCGCGCTGGCGGCCCTCCGGCATCTGGCCGAAGAAGCGCTCCCACAGCTCGCGCGCCTCGTCGCTCATCTGGCTGGTCGACCGCGAGCGCACCTCCACGTTCACCACCGCCGCCTTCACGGATTCCACCAGCGGCGCCATCGACGGCAGCGCGGCGGCGGGGCCCGCCACCGGGAGCTGCGCGGGAGCCGGCTGAGGAGCCGGTGCCGCGGGAGGCGCGGCGGCGACCGTCTGGCCGGACTGACCGGGCCGCTGCCGCGGCGGAGCGCGCCCCTCCGCCGGAGGTTTGCCGGAACCGCAGGCCACCATCGCCGCCATCAACACCGCCCCCGCCACGGTCCCCTGCTTCCACGGACGCTTGAGCAAGACGTAGACCCCCTTCAGCCT
>DATBSS010000709.1:0-18773 GCA_036559665.1 Myxococcaceae bacterium | reverse complement strand
GTCGCTGCTGCCGTCCCAGCGGCCGTGGACAAGGCTATTGCCGCTGCAGTCCCCGCGGCCGTAGACAAGACTGTCGCTACCGCCGTTCCGATGGCAGTGGACGCGGCGTTCCAGCGGGCCAAGCCATCGATGGTGGAAGCGGCCAGTGAAGGGGCCGAGAATCGCCTGAAGGGCCTGATCGAACGCTTGGAGCTCCAGAACGCGGCCAACATGGACCGCATCGCCGAGCGGGCGGCGGACATGGCCGTTGCGCGGATCAAGCCGGTCTTGGAGCGCATCGACCTCCAGAACCAGACCACGTTCGAACGGATCCTCGAGAAGGCGAGCGAAGCGGCCACCCACCGGACGATGGTCGTCGTCGAGCAGGTGCAGGGCCAGATCGGCGCCGTCATCGACGCCGTAGAAGCCAGCGAGCGGCGGCTCAATCGCCGCATCGACGAGCTCGACGCGCGGCTCTCGATGCGGATCGATGTGCTCGAGCTCGCCGTCAAGACGCTCTCCGACCAGGTGCGGAAGAATTCCAGCGAGCTCGAGCGCCTCTCCTTCGAAGTCTCCCAGCTTCGCGAGGCGCTCCACGCTGACGCGACCCAAGCGGAGCTGATGGATCTCGAAGCTCGAGTGAAAGAGCTCGAGAATCGCGCCGGAATCCTCTCGAAGCCCGACTGAATCCCGCCGCCATCGCGGTCCCCTCACCCAATCGGCCCCATCAGCCGCGCTGGGGGGCGCCTCGGCGCGCGTGTTGTGGCGCCACCGTACGCCAAGCCATGGCACCCGCTGGGGCCTCTCTTCGGTGGTGAAGCACCGGCCCGCCGGGCGGAGCATCAGCTCAAATGAGACAGCTCATAGGCCCTGGAGCGTGGCCGGAAACAGGTCGATTCCATTTTCGCAGGGTGCTATGAAACAACGACAACAGCAACTCCGGACCGACACACGGCACGCGGACTGCCCATCAGTGACTCCCGCGTCACTGTTTCTTGAGACGCCTCTGATGGACAGACCGCCAAGACATGGGGAAGATGGACACACCCTATGGCCCCTTCCCCGTGTCGGCATCCGAGACTGTGGTTGGCGGTTCCACTCATCGCCGCGCTCTCGGGCTGTGTCGCCGATGACGGGCGGTCGCTCCTCTCGAAGCTGAAAGCGGCGATCGGCTCGGAAACGGAGCCGAACGCCACCACCTCCACGGCGACGCCGATCGGCAGCCAGGCGCGGGTGCGCGGCTTCCTCTACCCCGCGGGCGACACGGACCTTTACAGCTTCACCGGCACCGCCGGCGACAGGGCCTTCATCGCCACGATGACCAGCGCTTCGCCGGGCTCGACCGATACGCTGATCGACCTCCTGGACCGGGATGGGACGACCATCCTCGAGACCGACGATGAAAACGGCGTTTTCAGTGCCAGCGCCTCGTCGATCGCCGGGGCGCCCCTCCCGGGGGCCGGGACGTACTTCATCCGGGTGACTGGCGGCTCCGGGCCCTCCAACGTCCGGCCCTACGACCTCTACTTCCGCCGCCAGAGCGTGGCGAGCGTCCCCGAGGTCGAATCCAACGACACCATCGCCACGGCTCAGGCATTTCCAGCGAGCGGCTTCGTCGACGGGACCATCGGCTCGACCACCGACTGGGACTACTACTCGATCGCCCTCAACGCCGGCGACACCGTCTTCCTCAGTCTCGACCTGCGGCCGACCCGTATGGGCGCGCCCACCAGTGGCCAGCTGGGCCTCGGCAGGTTCGCCAACAACTCCCTGCTGGTGAACGACAGCAGCGCGTCCGACAACACCCCCTCCCAAGCGCTGTTCATGACGGTGCGGGCCGCCGGGACTTACTTCATCTCCGTCGACATCGGCGGAGGACCAGCCACAGGCAACTACCGCCTCAGCGCCACGGTGTTTCCGCGCGACCCGGTGGGCGCCGCCTGCACCACGTACACCAGCACGGATGTCCCCAAGACCATTCCCAGCGGTCCGGGCCAGGTGACCTCCATCATCAATGTTCCCGGCAATCCCACCGTCGCCGAGCTCTCGGTGTCGCTGGGGATGACGCACGTCTACCCGCAGGATGTCGACGCGGAGCTCACCGCGCCCGGTGGTAACACCGTCGTTCTCTTCACCGACGTCGGCTCCGGCACCTTCCCGAACGTCGACGTCACGCTCAATCAAGCGGCCGGCATTCCCATCGGCTCTTACACGGCCATCAACGGCGCGGTCTTGCAGCCAGAATCCGCCTACCGCCTGCATTGGTTCGATGGGCAGCCGGCAGGAGGCGCCTGGACGCTGACCGTCATCGACGACAGCGGGGCGAATGGCGGGGGCACCCTCAACAACTGGGCGCTGGAGATCTGCGAGCCCGCGCCGGCAACTTGCCTGAGCGGCAATCCGCCCGCGACCGTCGCGTCCTTCGACTTCGAGACCGGCGCCAGCGGTTTCACCCACTCCGGGACGGCGGATGCCTGGGCGCTGGGTACGCCCACCGCCGCGCCGATCACCACCTGCAACGGGGGTACGCAGTGCTGGAAGACGAACCTGGCCGGGCCCTACCCGCCCGCCTCGTTCCAGAGCCTCGTCTCCCCGACGATCGACCTCACCACCGCGACCCCTCCGATCTTCGTCTCGTGGGCGATGAAGTACCAGCTGGAGTCGGCCCCGTTCGACCGAGCCTGGGTGGAGATAGAGAATTCCGACGGGACCAATGGCCGGCGCCTGTGGGAGTGGAGGGAGGGCGACATGGCCGAGACGGTGGGCACCGCGACCCAGGTGCAGGAAGCCGCCGGGTGGGGCACCACCACCGCCGACGTGAGCGCGTACGCCGGCGGCGTGGTCCGCCTGGTCTTCCACCTCGACTCCGATCTCGTCGGCCAGCTTGCCGGCCTCGCCATCGACGACGTCTCGGTGAAGCACTGCCCGAGCGTGTGTGGCAACGGAGTCGTCGGGCCCGGCGAGCAATGCGACCTCGGCGCCACCAACGGCGCGTCGGACAGTTGTTGCACTCTCAGTTGCCGGTTCCGCGCCGGCGCCGCCTCATACATATGCCGCGCGGCCACCAACGCATGCGACGCGACGGAGCTCTGCACGGGGAGCTCCGGCGACTGCCCGGCGGACGCCGCGGAACCCGATGGTACGAACTGTAACCAAGTTTGCACGCAGTCGGCCACGTGCCAGGGCGGCGTCTGCACCGGTGCCGTGGCAAGGAACTGTGACGACAACAACCCCTGCACCACCGACACCTGCAATCCGGCGACGGGCTGCCAGCACTCCGGCACCTGCGCGCCCGATGGGGGCAGTGGAGCGGATGGAGGAGGCGGTGGCGGGAATGGCAGTTGTGGTTGCACGACTCCCGGCGCCGGTGTGGAGCTCGCGGCGCTTCATGTGCTTGGCGTGCTCTTGGTGGCGCTGCGGCGCGCTCATCGGAAACGCTGAGGCGATCCGGCCAACGACCGCACCCGGTGCCAGGTCGCCGCCGTACGCCCAGGCCATGGGACCCGCTGGAATGAGACATCTCCAGCCGGCACATGGAACTGCGACACTCCAGGGAGATGACTCGCGCACCCTCCGGCAGCAAGGAGCCGACCTGCTCTGCGCGACGTCTCGCGCCGGAGCTCCAGCCCGGATCGAATGCCTCACTGAAGAAGTGCGCCTCCATCATCGAGACGATCTCTTCCTTGCCTGGCCCAGGAGTTGCGTCTCTCGAGTCCTCCTCGGGGGGATGCTCATGGCCCCTCTCTGGAGCGGGCGACGCCTCCACGCGCCGAGGTAACGCTCCGAGAGCATCCCCGGTATCGGACCCCATCAGCCCCGCTGGGGTGCGCCACCGCGCGCGCGTTGTGGCGCTCCCCGGGCGGCGTTAACAACGGCCGCGTTTCCCCGAAGCACCACCAGGTACCTCAAGGAGCGGCGCATGGATTCCGAACCGAAGGTGGCGCCCGGCCCCTCGCGCCTCGAAGCGATGCGGCTGCTGCCGAAGATCGGCAACGAACCGCTGCGCGGCTTCCTCTCGCTGAAGGACCGCTGGGGACCGGCCGTGCGGTTGCCCGGCCCCATCACCCAGACCATCTTCTTCACACCGTCGGCGGTGGAGCAGGTCCTCCTCTCCCAGAACAAGTCCTTCGGCCGCAGCCTCCTCACCGCACAGTTCGAGCTGCTGGACGGCCTGGGCCTGGTCACCAGCGAGGGCGACCTCTGGATCCGCCAGCGGCGGATGGCGCAGCCGCTGTTCAACCGCCAGAAGCTGGCGGCGTTGGGCGCGGTGATGGCGGAGGAGTCCGCCGCTGCGGTGGAGCGCTGGTCCTCCCACGCGCGCGCTGCCCGCCCCTTCAACGCCATCCCGGAGCTGATGAAGCTCACCCTCCAGAGCGCCTCCCGCACCCTCTTCGGGGTGACGCTGGACCAGAGCGCGGCGGAGATTGGCCCGGCGGTGGACGCCGCCCGCACCTACCTCACCTGGCGCACCAAGTTCGCCTTCCTCCCCCGCTGGTTCCCGGGCCCGGGGAAGGCGCGCTTCGACCGCGCCAAGCGCGTCCTCGACGGCGTCGTCCACGGGCTGATCGCCCAGCGGCGCGCCGAGGGCACCGCCGGCCGCGCCGACCTGCTCTCCGCCTTCATCGCCGCCACCGACGCGGACACCGGCGCCACCATGACCGACGTCCAGGTGCGCGACGAGGTGATGACGCTGCTGATGGCCGGCCACGAGAGCACCGCGGTCACGCTCAGCTGGGTCTTCTTCCTCCTCGGCCGCCACCCGGAGGTGCAGCGGAAGGTGCGCGACGAGCTGGACGCGGTGCTCGGCAGCGGTCGCGCCCCGTCCGCCGAGGACGTCCCGAAGCTCCCGTACCTCAAGGCGGCGATCGACGAGACGCTGCGCCTCTACCCTCCCGTCTGGGCCATGTCCCGCCGGGCGGTCGAAGACGCGGCCGTCGACGGCGTCCGCGTCCCCAAGGGCGAGCACGTCATGCTCATGCAGTGGGCCGTGCACCGCGACCCCGCCCTCTGGGACGCGCCGGCCGAATTCCGCCCCGAGCGATTCCTGGGCCCCACCGCCGAGGGCCGCCCGCGCGGCGTCTACTTCCCCTTCGGCGCCGGCCCGCGCGCCTGCATCGGCAACCACTTCGCCCTGATGGAGGCGATGCTGGTCACCGCCACCACGCTCCAGCGCTACGAGCTCTCCGTCGCCCCGGACCACCCGGAGAAGCTGGAGCCACAGATCTCCCTCCGCATCGAGGGCGGCGTCTGGGTCACCCTGCGCGAGCGCCGCGCGACCGCGGCCCCCGCCCAGCGCATCGCCTAGGCGGCATCGGCCCGGAGACCCGGAGACCACCAACCCGCAAATGAACGTAGCCGCGCGGACGGTTGGCCATCCGTCCGCGCGGCCGTGCATCGTTCATTGCCTGACCCGGATGACGGGGGGGCCACCCCGGTCAGTCCTGCGACATCCGCGACATCCGATTGCTGGGGGCGACGAAACGCGTTCTCTGAAACTTCGGACCCGGGGACCCGGCAGGGACGAAACGCGCCGCCGCGGGGGGCGTGCGCGCTTGAAGGGGCGGGAGGGAACGAGCGCGGCGCGGTCCAAAGCCGGCCGCCGCTCGCATCGCCCTGCGGGTTGAATTCGTGGACCTAGTCGTCCGATCCCTCATCCACACAGAGGGTCACGGCGGTGGCAAACCTCCGGAGCATTGGTACTTCTTCATGTCTTTGCATGGACCCGGCCAACACCACATCACCCATCAACCGACTGAAATAACTACATTTTTACCCACTGGCAGTCGTCTAAATTTTATAGGAGTCTAGAATCTGGAAGCACAGGGTCTAAAGAATGGAATCCATCACTTCCTCTCCAGGGCAGACTTCCACGGCTTCCTCCGTGGACCTGGTCCTGGAGGCGCTCTGCGCGATGGCGTCGGACACGCCGCTGGGGAAGCAGATGGAGTCGCTGAGTGGGGCCTCGGCGGCGAACGCGGCGCTGGCGGGCTGGCTGCTGGCGCTCCAGGGGCGCGCGGCGCGGAGCGCGGAGGAGCTGGATCAGCTCCGGCAATCGAGCCCGAACGCGCTGTTCTCCGCGGCCGCGGCGGAGACGGTGGGCGCGATGGCGATGGTGGAGGCGGGGCTGGTGGCGCGCGCCGCCGGGGCGCTGGAGCGCGCCGAGGCGTCGCCTGACTTCGGGGTGCGGGCCTCCGAGCGCGCGGCCTCGCTCGCCGTCCACGCGCAGCTGCTGCTCACCGACGGGGCGCCGCCCGCCGCGGGGCAGGCCGCCAGCGCGGCGCTGGACGCGGCCGGGGTGTCGCACGTGGCGATCTGGGGCTATTGCCTGTGGTCCGCCGCCGAGGTGGCGCTGGCGGCCGAGGCGCGCGACCGCGCGCTGGCCCTGGCCCGCGAGGTGGAGTCCTTGGGCGTGGGCGGCGTGCTGCGCGCGCGGGCCAGCCTGCTCGTCGTCCGCGCGGGCGGCGGGGGCGCCGAGGCGCCGATGGCGGTGGAGCGGGTGATGGAGCACCTGAACGCACTCGGCGCCGCGCGCGACCTCGGCATGGCCTACATGGCGATGGCGGACCTGGACGCCACCCGGCCCGGCGGCTCTCCCTCCTCCTGGCTGGCCAAGGCGCAGCACATCCTCGCCGAAACGGGGACGCCGGCGGACCAGCAGCGGCTGGCGAAGGCGTTCCGCGTTTTCGGCCGCCGCGAGGTGGACCGCGTGATGGACGCGGACGTGGTGGGCCGGGTGGACCACCTGCGCCAGCGGCGCGCGCGGCTGTGGGACGTGCTGGCGGCGCAGCGAGACGCCCGCGTGATGGGCGCCCGCGGCGGTCCGGCCCGCACCAAGGCGGACGACGTGGTGGACGAGCTGCTCGCCTCGGTGCAGCGCGACGAGGAGGAGCTGATCAAGTCGGTGGAGTCCATCGTCGTCCAGCGCGAGCGCATCACCCAGCTCGTCTCGGCGACGCAGGAGCTGGGCGTGCTGGGGGACGTGGAGGCGCTGATGGCCGCCATCCCCGGCCCGGCGCTGGCGCTCTCGCGTTCAGTGGGGGCCCAGCTGTTCGAGCTCCCCGACGCCTGGGGCCTCAAGCCGCTCCAGCGCGCCGGCGCCCCGCTGGAGGTCCAGTTCGACGAGCTGGAGAAGGAGGTCGCCCAGGCGCTCGCGGACGGGAAGGTGCGGACGCTGGCCGTGCCGGAGGGCACCCGGCGCGCCTCCTCCGCCGGCCCCACCGCGGTGGTCCCCCTCAAGGCGGCCGGCTCGATGGTGCTGATCGTCCAGCGCAGCGCCCAGAGCGGCTTCTCGGAGCGCGAGCTGGAGCAGCTCACCCTCTACGCCTCCTTCGCCGGCGCCTCGCTGGCGCGCACCAAGTCCAACGTGGAGCTGCGCGAGGCCGCCGCGCGCGACGCCGCCACCCTGGCCGCCATCCGCGACGGCGTGCTCTCGCTGGACCGGGGCGGCGTGGTGCGCGCCATCAACGACTCGGCGGCGCGGCTGCTGAGGCTGAACGCGGACGCCATCCGCGGGCGCATGCTGGCGGACCTCCCCGCGCTGGCGCCGGTGGGGGAGGCGCTCAGCAGCGGCCGCGGCTCGGCGCAGGGAGAGGTGGTCTCGCTCCCGGACTGCGACGTGCTCATCCGCTGGCAGCGCTACGACGGCGGCGTGGTGGCCACCATGCAGGAGCTGGGGTCGGCGCAGAAGCTGGCCCACCGGCTGATCACCGCGCCCGCCCGCTTCCGCTTCGACGACCTGGTGGGCGACGCGTCCGCCCTTCAAGAATGCCTCCGCGACGCGCGGCGGGCGGCCACGTCCGACCTCCCGGTGCTGATCACCGGCGAGAGCGGCACCGGCAAGGAGATGCTGGCGCAGGCCGTCCACAACGCGTCGCCGCGCGCCGGCCAGCCGTTCGTGGGCGTGAACGTGGCCGCCATCCCGCGCGAGCTGCTGGAGAGCGAGCTGTTCGGCTACGAGCGCGGCGCCTTCACCGGCGCGCGCGAGGGCGGCCAGGCCGGCAAGTTCGAGGTGGCCGAGCGCGGCACCATCCTGCTCGACGAGCTGGGCGACATGCCGCTGGAGATGCAGGCCAAGCTGCTGCGCGTCCTCCAGGAGCGCACCGTGCAGCGGCTGGGCGGGGTGAAGGAGGTGCCGGTGCGGGCGCGGGTGATCGCCACCACGCACCGGGACCTGGAGCGCGCGGTGTCGGAGGGCTCGTTCCGCCTGGACCTCTTCCACCGCATCCGGGTGGTGCACCTGCGCCTGCCGCCCCTGCGCGAGCGCCGGGCGGACATCCCGCGGCTGGTGGAGAACACGCTGCGCCGCTACACCGAACGCGTGACCCGCCCGCCCATCAAGGTGGACCCGCGGGTGATGGACACCCTGGTGGCGTACGACTGGCCGGGCAACGTGCGCGAGCTGGCCAACCTCATCGAGGGCGAGGCGTGCCTCCTCGCCGCCTCCGAAAACACCATCGAGAAGGTGCCGGCGCCGCTGCTGCGCTCGCGAGCCCCCGCCGCCGGGGCGACGAACCAGGCCGCCGGCGGCGTGCGCATCCCCGGCGAGTGGCCCCTCCCCGAGGACCCGGTGCTGGCGTTCGAGGAGGTGGAGAAGCGGCTGGTGTCGCACGCGCTCAAGAAGATGGGCAACGTGGCCGCCGCCGCCGAGGCGCTCGGGCTGTCCAAGGCGACGCTCTACAACAAGATCAAGCAGTACAAGCTGCGCGGCGGCGGGCCCGGGTCGTCCGAGACGCCGAACGCGTGAGCGGTGGGGTCCTGGCCCCCGCCGATCGGGCTCATCGCTTCAGGTAGCGGCCCACCATGCCGGTCAGGTCCTTCAGGTTCACCGGCTTGGACAGGTAGTCGGTCGCCCCGGCCTCGTCCGCCACCTCGTGCAGCCGCCCGGGCTCGAGCGCGGACAGGAACACCACCGGGATGTCCGCCATCTCCACGTCGGCCCGCATCATCCTGCAGATGTCGGCGCCGTCGATGCCCGGCATCAGGATGTCCATGATGACCAGCTCGGGCCGGAGCTGGCGGACCAGGTCCAGCGCCTCCTCGCCCCGGCTGGCCTTGGTCACGTCGTAGCCGTGCTTGCGGAGCGCCTTGGTGACGAACTCGAGGATGTTCGGCTCGTCGTCCGCCACCAGGATCTGCGTCCGCGACTCGCGCGAGGGCTGCGCCTGGAGCTTCGCCACCGCGCCGCGGATGAGGCGCTCCGACTCCGAGGGGAGCGCCAGGAAGCGCAGGCCCACCAGCCGCTTGTCATTGCGCGCCCAGGAGACCTCGGCGCGGAAGGCGACCGCCTGCGCGTCCTCCAGCCACAACCGCGCCTCCACCTCCTGCCCCACCGCCAGCTCGCACGGGGCCAGCACCAGGAGCCCGTCCCCGGAGAGGTTCTTGGCCACCCCGGCCGACTCCACCCGCGGCTCCACGAAGTCCAGCCGCAGCTCGCAGCGCATCCGCCGTACCTTGCGGCCCTGCGCGTAGCGCTCCGGCGCCTCCGCCAGCCCGAGGAAGCGACGGCACTTGTCCATCTGCTCGGCGTCGAAACGAACGTACGCGCCGGGCGGAAAGCGCGCGCTGCCCAGCCGCCGGCCGATGACCTGCCCCTCGAGGACGAGCTGCAGCGGCAACCCGGGCAGCGCCAGCGTCACCGGTACCAGGCTGCCGATGGGGGGCGTCTCGGAGGTCCGGATGAAGACGCGGTCGGTGTCCCCCTGGATGAGGTCAGACCACAGCCGGAACTTGTCCGGGTACTCGAGGACCAATGGCATCGCCCACTCCCGCAGTAAACGTTACCGCGACGCTGGACGAATCGGCTGTCTTTGTTCGTCCGCGAGCCCGGCCAGGAGCGATTCCCCGGAGGCTGTGACCCGGAGGATGCCGTACCTGGACGCGGAGTAGAGGTCGGCCTGGCCTTCCTGGAAGAAGAAGGATTCGGCGCCGAGCTGGAGCCCGCTCCACGTGTCGCGGCGGCGGAAGCGGAGGAGGTGCTCGCCGGGCTGGAGCGGTTCGCCCTGGTCGAACCGAGCGAAGGTACCCACGCCGTCGGAGTCCACCCGGACCACCACCCGCCCGCGGTGCGGCGGCTCCGGCATCGCGGCGAGCGCGTCGCGGCTGAGGGCGTAGCGGAGCGTCATGTAGTCGCCCTGCATCAACGAGCGCGGGTCCCGCGTCTCCAAGGGCAGGAGCACCAGGTCGCCCCGCTGGAGCAACCACTCCTTCTGGGCGATGAGGCCGTTCACCGCCAGGAGCGCCAGCGCCAGGCCTCCGAAGACGACGCGAGGGCTCATGTTGCCGCTCCTTGGGCGGGAGGAGGCGAGGAGGCGGGGCGCCGGCGGCGGAGGTATTCGCGCGCGCCCAGGGCGATGGCGCCGCTGAGGATGAGCACCCCGGACTTCTCCAGCAGGGTCAGCTCCAGGGAGTAGTAGTACCAGCCGGCGAAACCGAGGAACGAGGCGACCGCCAGGCCCAGCAGCACCACCTCGCGGCGGTGGTACCCCAGCGCCAGCATGGACGCCGCGCCGAGGATGCCCGGCGTCCGCCACGCCACCGCGCCCAGCAGCAGAGTGCCTGCGATGGCCACCGCCCCCGGCTCCGAGCGGAGGGGGATGCGGTGCTCGCGGAGGATCCACGCCACCAGGAACGCCGCCAGCGCGGTGACGCCTGCGGTGGTGATGACGTCGGCCGCCGACCGGTCCCACCAGGACCGCTCTGCGAGGTTGAGGGCGAGACTGCCCAGGAAGCCCGCCACCAGCGCCACGCCCAGCGACGGGCGGATGGCTCGCCAGCGCGCGCCGCCCCACGACGGAGGCGACAGCCACACCGCCGCCGCGCCGGCCGCGAGGAGCAGGATGAACCCCACCGCCACCCCGAGTACCTGGCTGTCGTAGCTGATGAAGATCGCGCAGGCGATGGAGAAGGCAGCAGCCAGGAAGCGTCCGACCGGGTCCGCCATCGCCACCACCACCACCGCGTTGAGCACCAGGGCGGCCAGCGCCATCTGGGTGTCCTTCAGGTGCCACGCGTCGTCCATCCCGATCAGCGCGGCCGCCTCACCCGCCACCGCGACCGCCAGCGACGCCTGCACGGCGAAGTCGTTGCGCACCTTCGCGCGTGCCACACAGGCGGCGGCCACCATGGCCACGCCCACCGCCACCGCTACCCCGCCCGATTTGAACAAGTCGACGGCGAAGAGGAACAGCGTCAGCAGCAGCGCCGAGATCCACGCGCCGGACGCGGCGAGCAGCCGCACGTACCACGGCGCGGACTGGTCGTGGGCGGCGGCCTTCTCCAGCGAGCGCCGCAGCGAGGCCGCGTCGTCCGAGGAGATCGTCCCCTCATCCACCATCCGCTGGACCACCTCGCGGAGCCTGGGCCTCACGCCTCGTCCACCTCCGCGCTCCCCATCTTCCGCAGCCAGGTCACCAGCGCGCCCACCTCACCCAGCACCACCAGCGCCATCAGCAGCACCCCGCCGAAGTCGTTCGTCACCGAGAAGACGACGCGGCCCACGGCGCACCCGAGGACGGTGAGCACCGCCGTGCCCGCAGTCGCCAGGATGAACAGGTCCCGCCGCTCCGGGCGTTTCGAGAGAAGGTAGGCGGCGGCGGCGAGTCCTGCCATCAGCGCGGCGCCCAGCCACGGCGCCGCGTCCGAGCTGTGCCCCAGGACGAGGATGATGGCGCCCGGCGAGGCGAGGGCGAAGGCGGCCACCGCGAGGACCCGGATGGGCCAGCGAGGCTTGGGCCAGGACAGTGTGCTCCGCTGGAGACGTTCGGCGAGGAACCAGGCCGCGCCGTCCAGCCCCGCCATCGTGACCCAGATGGGGTCGCGCTCTTCCTCGAAGTGGTACTCCAGCCGCTGCTGCGAGAAGAGCGGCAGGGCCACGTTCCACAGGGCGATCTCGAGGAGCCACAGGGTGGGCATCCGGGCGAGGGCTACCCAGGGAAGGATCAGCACCGCCCAGAAGGCGAACAGCTCCCAGGCGTCCGCGCCGGTCTGGTAGGTCTGCCCGTAGACGGCCAGCAGCGGCCCCACCAGCACTGCCGCGGCCGCCAGCGACGCTTCGCCAGCCGCGGTCCGTCCGAACTGCCACGCGCCGGCCGCCGCTCCGGCGATCGCCAACTCCAGCAGCGCGAACTTGGCGAAGCGGCCGAGCTCGCTCCAGTTGTAGGCGAAGAAGAAGATGACCCCGGCCAGCATCAGGGCTGAGCCGAGGAAGAGGAGGGAGCGGGAGAGGAACGCGCGCCACTCGGCGGAGCGAGGGGATTCGGAGGCCAGGTCCAGCGCGCGTGCGAGGGCGCGGTCCGAGAGGCCGCCGGCCGCGGCGATGGCGGTCAGCCGCTCGGCGGTGGCGGCGCGGTCGAGGGGGTCAGCGGCCATCCGGTGAGCAGGTTAGCGCGGAGCGAATCCGATGAGGGGCGACACTCCATATTCCGGCGCCATGCCCTGTGGCGGCTCCCGCGGGCACCCGCGCCGCACTCGGCGCAGCACAACCATCTCAAGCTCGGGGTCGCAGGTTCGAACCCGGTCCGCCGCTCAGAGAGAAGGGGCCTCGTTCCGGGAGGTTGCCGGGCGAGGCCCTTCCCCTTTGGTGCATCGGGTGGAGCTGATGCAGTTGTTGGAGTCCGTGAGGGCGAGGAGCGTGGCGCCACAGGAGCTCCTCGAGAGACTCTGGGTGCTATCGAAGGGTCACACCAGACAAGTGCGCAACCATCGGTGGGCCGATACGAATCTTTCGAGCCAACCTTGCTGGGCGGCCCGTCTTTCATGCCTCGGCTGGCGGGTCCGGACGTGTTGAAGGAGCTGGCCGAGCGGAGCGCCCTGTCGCGATACACCGAGAGCTGCGCGCCGTCGTAGCTCGCGGAGCGGTGGCCGCCTGAGGCCGGCGACCGCCGGGGTGAAGGACTGCAGGCGACGCGGCGGGCCCCCAGCAGGAGGAGACGCTCCTCCCCCCGCCGCAGTCGCCAAAACCCGGTGAAGCCCGCCGTCAGGCGGCGATGCTGGCCTCTTCCAACTCGGAGTCGAACATCGCCTGGATGGTCTGGGTGCACGGGATGGGCGGCGGGCGGAGGATGACGTCGCACGGCGCGGCGATGGGCGCGTGGAGGTCCCCCTCCGGCTTGAGGAATGCGAAGCCGCAGGTGGTCATGCCCGCCAGGAGGTGGGCGAGGTCCAGCGACTTCGACCCCCCGACCCGGAAGACGCTCCGGCCGTCGGTGCAGAAGACCATGAACTGGCCCGGCTCGCCCCAGACGTCGGCCAGCACGGCCAGCCTCCGATGCCCGGTCATCAAGGGAACCCAGCTCTCCAGGAAGAGCGTCACCAGCGGTGCATCGCTACAACGCGCGAACATAGTTTTGCGGCTCCGTTTTCATGTCGATCCGGCTGTCCCGTCCGGATTCACACTGACAGCGAACCACGGGCCGGATTTTCTCAGCAATTTTCGGTCCTTTGTTCTGCCGGAAAATTGTAATGGAGAAAAAAACGCCGGAAGGTCGCTTCAGGAGTGCGTGGGTGTGTCGCGATAAACGACAATATAGGTAATACAGGAAGTACGGGAGATTCGATGAGCGACGACGTCCCAGAGGGTCCACGGGCGCCCCGGAGCGGCAGCGGCGGCGGTGGTGGTCCACTCGAACCTCGTCGGTTCCGGGCGCTCGTGGAGGAGTACGGCCCCACGCTGGAGCGCCGGGCCCAGCGGTTCCCGCGCCTGACCCCGGAGCAGGCCGAGGACCTGGTGAACGACGTCTGGGTGTACGCGCTGGTCAAGCTGGAGAAGGTGCTCCAGCACCCCAAGCCCGGCGCCTGGCTGCTGATCGTCATGGGCCACCGGTACCTGGACTACCTGCGCTCGACGCGGCCGGACCCCTTCACGCCCGACGACATGGAGCGGCTGGCGACGGAGGACCAGCGCTTCGCGCGTTTCGAGAACCAGAACACGCTGAGGTTGGCCCTGCAGGCGCTGGAGCCCCCGCTGGCGGAGGTCATGACGTTGAAGCTGGAGGGGCTTACGCTCGCGGAGATCGCTCCAACGCTGGAGCTCTCCATCGCCGAAGTGGGGCGCCGCTGCGCGCGTGGGTTGAGACAACTCGGTGAATTCATCAAGAGGAACAATTCGTGAGCCAGCCACGCACGCAGTCGCCCGGCGCCATCGGGTCCGAAGTGCTGAGGTTGCAGGATGGGGATTCGCTCTGCGACCTGGTGGCGCTGTTCATGGAGGGCCACCTGGCGCCCGACCTGGAGGAGTCCTTCCGGGTCCACCTGGGGAGCTGCCAGCGCTGCCGGGAGTCCATCAAGCTGGGGCTCCTGGTGGAGGGCCTGGCGCCGCGCCGGCGGAGGGTGGTGCCGTTCCTCCGGAGCCACGGCACGCCCGCGGCGCTGGCGGCATTGCTCCTGATCGGTCTCGGCGTCCGGCTGACGCTTGGGCTCACCCCGGTGGGGCTGCACCACGGGACGTCCGCGTCCAGGGGCTGGGTGGAGGGCCACTTCGCCGAGGGGCCGCTCGAGCACGCCGGCCAGTCCACCCTGAGCGCCGGGCCCTCCGGGGAGGGCGCCGCGTACGATGAGGAACGCTGGCGGATCGGCTGGTTTTTCGGGCAGCGCCGGCTGCTGACCGCGGCCGCCAGCGCCCTTCACCACCGCGACCCCGTCCGGGCCGAGGAGGCGTTGGCGGCGCTGGAGGCCTCCGCCGCCGGCGACCCGGAGGTGATGGCCAAGGTCTACAACGACCGGGCGGTGCTGAACCTGGAGTTGGCGGAACGGCTCCCGGCCGGCAGTTGCGAGGCCCTGGCCCGCGTGCAGGGCGCGGAGGCGGAGCAGGAGGGCGCCTGCGACGAGCGGATGCGGCTGTTGCGCGAGGCGCTGGCCTCTCTCCAGCGTTCGCTGGAGCGGACTCCGGGCCGGCCCGCCGCCCTCTTCAACCGCGGGCTGGTGCTCGAACAGCTGGGGCTCAAGCTGAGCGCGTCCGCCGCCTTCCGGGCCGCCGCCGCGACCGCCCCGGAGGAGTGGTCCAGGGTCGCGAACCAGACCGCCGACCAGCTGGCCGGCAGCGTCAAGCAGGACCAGTTCTTCATCCGGCGCACCGGCCAGGTGCTGGGGGAGCTCTCCGCCGCCGTGTCCGCGGCGGCCGAGCGGGACGCCGGGGCCGTCTCGCGCGCGGCGATCGCCGTCCGCGGCGCCGTCGACCACGTGGCCCAGCTGCGGAACGTGGACCGGGACGACGAGGTGGTGCGGATGAAGGTGTACGAGCTGTCGCGGGTGGGGACGGCGTTCCAGCGCAGGCAGCTGGTCCCGCTCGCCGTCGCCCTCGACGGCCAGGGGTCGCCCCTGGCCCGGCGGCTGGAGCGCTACCCACCGGCGCTGGCCCCCGACCGCGCGAAGCGGGTCGAGCGGTCCCTCTCCTATATGGGGTCGACGGACGAGCAGCGTGCGCAGTTGCTGGCCGACCTGGTCAGGGCCGGCGACGTGGAGCTGGCGATGGGCCTCCTGGGCCAGGATCCGGCGCGCGCCGGGCGGCAGGAGGTCGCGGTCCCGGACGGGTTCCTCCAGCAGGTCCAGGCGCTGGAGCCCTACCTGGCCATCCGGGCCGGGCGGATCCAGGCGCGCATGGCCCTGGCCGCCAACGAGCGGGACCAGGCCATCCAGCAGCTCAAGGCGCTGGCGAGGTCCTGCCCCGAGGCGCACGCCGAGCGCTGCGCGCAGCTGGAGTCGCAGCTGGTCTGGGCGTACGCCGCCCTGGAGCACTGGTCCGAGGCCCAGTCCCGCGCCCAGCGCGCGCTGGCGCTCGCTGGCCGAAGCCCCTCCGGGCTCACCCGCCCGCTGGTGCTCAAGCTGATGGAGGACATCGCCTCGGCGCAGAACGAGCCGTGGCTGGCGCTCGCCTACGCCGAGGAGGTCCTCCTGGCGGCGGCGCCCGACGAGGACGGCAAGACCTCCGCCGACCTCTGCTACCTGGCCAGCGATGCCCTCGAGCGCATGGCGGCCGTCCGGCTGTTCCAGCTGATGGACTCTGGTGGCGCGCTGGAGCTGTTGGAGAAGGCGATGAACGTCCCCGGCTGCGACCGCTCGCCGCTGGCGGAGCCGGGGCTGGACGTGCTGGCGGCGCTGGCGGCCATCGGCGAGGCGCCCCCGGACTGGCAGGACCGCCTCACCGACGGCGTCCGCGCCCTCCAGCAAGGGAAGGGGCATTACCTCAACGCGTTCATCGCCGCCGGCGCGGCCCGGGTGCGCAACCGCGCCGCGAGCACGGCCGCCCTCCTGCAACTGGCCGGAACCGTCGACGCCGCGGAGGTCGCGGGCTCGCCGGCCGAGGCGCTGGAACGCGCCAAGGCCCGCTCGTACGCGTACCGCGACCTGGCGCTGGAGGCGGGCGAGGCCGCGCTCGCCGGAGACCCGGCCGGGTACGGCCGCGCCTTCGAGATGGTGGCGCGCCAGCTGGACCTCGCGCCGCCGAAGGCGTGCGGCCTCGCCGTGGTGTCATACCTGGGCCGGACGGTGGCGGTGGCCCGGGACGAGCGCGGTGCGACCGTGGGCGCCATGGCGAAGAGCCGGTGGCGGTGGGTGGACCGGCGCGGAGACCTCCTGGTGCCGGCGAGCGTCCAGGACGCGCTGCGCGACTGCCACCAGGTGAAGGTCCTGGCCAGCCCGGGCGTGTTCGGCCTCTCGCGGGTGCTGCCGGGCCTGCCGTGGAGTTACGCGGTGGCGCAGAAGCGCCCGCTGGCGCCGCCCAACGGCGCGCCGCCCAGGCGCCCGGTGCTGGTCGCCAATATCGAGCCGCCGGCCGCGCTGCGCTTGAGCCAGCCGGACCCGCTCCGCACCGACGACCGGGAGCCCGGCACCACGGTGCTCCAGGGGCGTGAGGCGACGCGCTCGAGAGTCATCCAGGCGCTCAAGACCGCCACCGAGCTGGAGGTCTACGGGCACGGGATGCAGAAGCCGAACGACGCCGAGGGCTCGTACCTGGTCCTGGCGCCCGACCCGGAGGAGCAGAACGAGTTCCGGCTCACCGGGCGGGACATCCCGCCGCTCGAGGGCAGCCCGGACGTGTACCTGAAGTCCTGTTTCCTGGCGAACGCCGGCTTCCAGAACGCCGAAGCCCACAGCCTGGCCAGCGCCTTCGTGGAGCGCGGCGCCCGCTCGGTGTTCGCCGCCACGGTGAGCATCCAGGACGCCGGCGCCAACAGCTTCTTCAACGAGATTCGCAAGTTGACCCGGCAGGGCCGGGCCCCGGCCGAGGCCCTCTTCGAGGCTCGCGCCAGCTTCAGGCGGGATGGGCACTTCCAGGGGTGGATGGACGACGTGGTGTGCCTGGAGCCGGCCTGAGCGCGCCGAGAAAAATGACCGGGAACGATCGCTGGAGGATCGGGTCTCGATGACAAGCAGAGGGCATCCTTCATGGCTTCCATTCCATCCCGCGCGGTGCACCGCTCCAGAGTGGGCGACGAGGTCGACGACGCACTCCGGAACGCCCGCGCGGCCATCGAACGCCTTCGGGCCACGCTCGCCGCGTTGCGGCCGGCGGCCAACACCGTCGACGGCGCCGAGGACGACGATCCGTCCACCCTCCCCACCAAGCTCCATGTCCGGCCGTATCATTGACCGCCCGTGGAGGACTTCAGCGCCAGGGGCTCAAGGGTCGAGGACAGGGAGGCGGCCTTTCGAGTGGAACGCGTAGCCGCAGCCGCCAGCGGTGGTTCACGGCGACGTAATCCGATCCTGAAGATCCCTGGAGGTCTACAGCGCAACCTCTACGCCGTCTTCCAGTCAGCGCCAGGCATGATTCGTTTCATGAACTCGTCGAACAGCGGCACGGTGAACGTGGTGTCACCGTGGCTCGGGCTCCAGATCATTCCCTTTGCAATGAGCTCGAGATCACCGTTATCGGCAAGCCCAGGTTCCGGCTCGAAATCGAACCCTACCTCGATGTCGTTGTACGTAACCTTCAGCGCCTTCGCGAACCCCGCGAGCCCTCGGAGCGCACGCTGCGCGAAAGACTTTGCGCGCTCAATTCGGCTCAGTCGAAGCAACGCCAAACGAAGCTGAGGGGCCACGATGGCGGGAATCGCCCTTCGGGCGCTTCGATCTTCACCGTAACCACACCTGACGCCTCCGCGTCCTGCCGCATTTGTTCCAGCAAGACGGTCTTACCGACGCCACGCAGGCCCACCATCAACGCACTCTTCGCAGGGTTCCCGACCTTTAGCCGCTCAATGCACACCCGAACGGCTTCCCGGACGGACTCTCGGCCGGCAAGCTCAGGAGGAGGAGTGCCAGCTCCGTCGGCACCCTCGCCGTCTTCTGGTTCATCGAGAGGTCCGCCGGGCTGTTGTGAGGCCAACACCAGCCCGGCCAGTACCTGCTGCATCGGGGCAGCTGCCGATGCGTTCTTGATGCAGATCGTCTGTTCCCTCCCCACGCCCCCGGCCGAGGGCTGCTCCACTCGGGCGAGGACCCATGGCGAACGATGGCTCGCGCCGCGCACAGTGCTCAGCTTGCGGCAGTACGAAGGCATGGAGGTGGGTGTGAATACGCACAAGATATTCCTGACCCTGGCAGTGGTACTTGGAGTGGTGGGCACGGCGAGGGCTGACGATCGGAAGCCCCCTCCCCCTGCCTCGGAACGGCCACCCACGAGGCTCAGCCTGTGGCTCGACGGCTTCCACATGAGGGACGGTCACCCCAACGAGCAGAGCGACATTCACCACTTCTGCATGGCGCCGAAGACGGGACCCATCCAGTGCGCGCTCTTCGACGGGGTGGGCGAGAACGCCAACCTGATGGGCGTGGAGTACATCATCGACGACAAGACC
>DATBSS010000708.1:0-21984 GCA_036559665.1 Myxococcaceae bacterium | reverse complement strand
GCACCGCGAGCTCCCCTTCCCTCATCCTGCAGCTCG
This sequence comes from Myxococcaceae bacterium, assembly GCA_036559665.1. Classification (GTDB taxonomy): domain Bacteria; phylum Myxococcota; class Myxococcia; order Myxococcales; family Myxococcaceae; genus DASRBA01. Next base: position 21,948 of record DATBSS010000708.1, on the reverse strand, counting down.
ACGCGGAGCTGGAGTCCAAGCCGTGGGAGCTGATGGAGGTGCTCGGAAAACCGCTCGCGCTCCAGGCGGCGGTGTCGCGCACTCCGGTGGGCCTGACCTCAGCCGCCCGCGGGCGCCCGATGTTCCGCGAGCCCGTTCGCGCGCTGCTGATCGGCGATCCGACCGGCAACCTCCCCGTCGCTCGCGCCGAGGTAGAGGAGATCGCCAAGCTGTACCACAAGCCCATCGTCCTCATCGGCGACGACGCCAACGCCGAGGACGTTGGCGAGGTCACCTTGCGCGGATGCGATGTCATCCACTTCGCCGGGAGCGCCTGGTGCGATTCTCAGGACATGTACCTGGTGCTCGCGGGGGGCACTCATCTCACCGACGACCTGATCCGCCCCGGGCTCAGCCACCGCCCTCCATGCGTGGTGATGCTGAACTCTCACTACACGGCCTTCGTGCCCCCCGGCGTCGGCTGGAAAGGCCCCGACCCGATGAAGGCCACCAGCGGTGGCCGGATGGGCTTCACCGAGGTCATGATGCGCGCCGGCGTGGGTGTGTTCGTGGGCTGCTTCGGCGCGCCCAGCGACACCGGCGGCGCAGCGGTGGCGCTCGCGTTCCACCGCGCGCTGCTTACAGGAGTCTCCGCCGCCGAAGCCCTCCGCCGCGCGAGGAACGCCCCCACCGTCCCGAAGGACGACCCCACACCGCTCCTGTACTCCCTCAGCGGATACGGCGACCTGGCGCTGGAGTAACCGTGGCCGCCGCGCCACGCGGCGCCTGGTCCCCCGGTTGCAGCTCCTCCCCGGATTCCACTTCCCGAGGGAGGAATTCGCATGAAAGCCACGCCCCTGTTGCTCCTGGCCGCGCTGGTGCCGCTCGCCAGCCACGCCGCGCGCCCCGTGGACGACGACCCCTACACCCGGGCCCTCCGCCTGGCGCCGCTGGTGCTCAAGGAGAGCTGCCCGCCGTACCTCATGCGCACTCCCGGGGCCTCCTTCATCGAAGCCCCCATCGCCTGCGACGCGTTCCTCACCTCGGCGTTGGTGTCGCTGGCAGTGGAGAAGCCGGAGCGCACCGCGCAGGTGCTCCCGATCATCGACCAGCTCATCGAGCAGGGCCTGGGCTCCCGCGCCAAGAAGGCCTTCGCCGCCACCGGCTCTACGGTGGTCGGCGGCGAGACGCTCCCCAACAGCGTCCTCTACCGCGGCTTCCTCCTGCTGATGCTCGAGGGCCGCGAGCGCCTCCAGCCGGACGGCCCGCGCGCCGCGGTGGGAGACGCCCTGGCAGCGGCGCTCGCCGCGGACTTCCAGTCCTCCAAGCTGGGCTACCTCCCCTCCTTCGGCGTGAAGCAGATCTGGCCGTGCGACCAGTCCCCCGCCGCCTCCGGGCTGCTGCTGCACGCCCAGCTCCGCCACAACGAGACCTCCCGCAAGGCGGGTGAGGCCCTGCGCGACCGCCTCGTCGCCGACCTCCGCCGCCCGCGCGGCTTCCCCACCGCCTACGCGCCGTCCGGGAAGATCCTGATCGCCACCCCGCGCGCGACCACCATGGCCTGGACCGCGGCGTTCCTCGGCGTCTCCTCCCCGGAGAGCGGCGAAGCCTTCGCGGTCGACCTCTTCAAGCGCTTCTGCGACCGCAAGACCGCCTACACCGCCTGCCGCGAGTGGCCGCGCGGCGTGGACCACGCCCCGGACTCCGACTCCGGGCCGTACATCTTCGGCTACGCCGTGGGCTCCAGCGCGCTCGCCCTCGCCGCGGCCCGGTGGCACCCGGGCGGCGAGTGGGACGACGGGCTGCTCGGGACCGCGCGCCGCTTCGGCCTGGACTCGATGCTGGACCCGATGAGCGGGATGAAGCTGGAGAACGCGATCTACGTCTGGGGCCGCAGCGCCCGGCCCTGGGTCTGATCGGTGCGTCCGCGCGCCCGCGATCGCGCCCTGGCACATCGCTCGCAATGAAGCATGGCGTCACTCTCTCTCTCCCTGGAGACACGCCATGCACAAGCCACTCCTCGCCGCATCTCTCCTCGCCGCCGCCGCCTTCGGCTGCGACGACCACACCAACTCCACCTCCCCTCCTCCGCCACCGCGGACCATCACCGCCGCCGCCGCGACCCCGGTCTCCAAGCCCACCGCGCCGGCACCTGCACCCGCGTCCCCCGCGATCGCCACCTTCGACGCCGGAACGGTGGCGCCGCCGGACATGGTGGCCCTCGCGCACCCACCGGACACCGCCAACCACCTGGAGCGCGCCAAGGCGCTGAAGACCGGCGGCGACTTCCACGGCGCGCTCGCCGAGGCCCGGCGCGCGGTCCACGACTCCCCGAACGACGACGAGGCGCTGGACCTGGCCGCGAAGATGGCTCGCCAGGTCGGCCAGACTGGCATCGCAGAGGAGGCGCTCACCCGCGTGGCGGCCATCCGCGCCGATGACCCGATGCCGGTGATCGCCCTCGCCCGGGTGGTCCTCTCCAACGGCAACCCCGAGCGCGCGGTGAAGATCGGCCAGCAGGCCATCGCCCGCGACCCGGAGAACCCGGAGGCCTACCACGTGACCGGCCGGGCCATGCTCTCCGCCGACCAGCTCCAGGGCGCGATGGTGATGTTCGGCAAGGCGATCGAGCTCAAGCCCGACCACGGCTACGCGATGAACAACCTCGGCTTCGCCTACCTCCGCGCCAACATGAGCGAGGAGGCGGTGGAGGTCCTGAGCAAGGCCGCCGAGTTGCTCCCCAACGTCGCCTACGTCCACAACAACCTCGGCGTCGCGCTGGAGCGCGTGGGCCGCAAGGACGAGGCCAGCGCCGAGTACATGCTCTCCACCACGCTCTCCCCGAAGTACGTGAAGGCCGTCCTCAACCACGAGCGGATGAAGAAGACCGCCGCCCTGTCCGTCGACGAGAGCAGCAGCGCCACCGACGCCATCGTCGCGCCGGGCGAGAACATCGGCTCCGGGGTGTCGCCGGAGGAGGACACCCGGGTGGGCTCGGGCCGGCACGGCCAGGACGAGGAGCAGCCGGAGGTGGTGACGCCGGAGGAGTAGGGCTGGTAAGCGCCCGCCGTCCAGGCAGGCAGGCCCCGGGGTCGACGAACCGCCTCCGGGGCCTCGAACGTTGAAGCGGGGGACCCAAGCCGGCTGGTGAAAGTGCTATGCAACCTGCTCGGAAGATGCGTCGTTTGCTCAAGCGTCTGCTGGTGCTGATGCTGGCCGGGGTGGTGCTCCTGGCGGTGGCCGGCGTGGGCGGCTTCTTCTACTTCGACCGCAACCTGCCCTCGGTCGAGAGCCTGCGCACCTACCAGCCGCCGCAGGTCACCAAGGTGCGGTGCGCGGACGGTTCGGTCTGCGCCGAGTACTACCTGGAGCGCCGGACGGTGGTGCCCATCGCCTCGCTCCCGCAGCACGTCCGCAACGTCTTCCTCGCCGCCGAGGACGCGGACTTCTACAAGCACCAGGGGCTGGACCCGTTCGGCATGGCGCGCGCGGCGATCAAGTCGCTGCTGCCGGGCGGCCGCGTCACCGGCGCCTCCACCATCACCCAGCAGGCCTGCCGCAGCATCCTCCTCAGCCAGGAGCGCACCTTCGGGCGCAAGGCGCGGGAGTGGATCCTCTCCGTGCGGATGGAGAAGGCGCTCACCAAGGACCAGATCCTGGAGCTGTACCTGAACCAGATCGTCTTCGGCCACGCGCGCTACGGCGTGGAGGAGGCGGCGGTCTACTACTTCGGCAAGCACGCCAAGGACCTCTCCATGGGCGAGGCGGCGGTGCTGGCGGGGGTGCTCCCGGCACCGGAGCGCTTCAACCCGGTCACCAACACGGTGCGCGCCCGCGAGCGCCAGAAGTACGTGCTGAACCAGCTCGTGTCCAAGGGCTTCTACCCCGAGGCGCAGGTGGCGCCGGAGCGGGTCAAGCCCATCGTGCTCGGGCCGAGGCCGCCGGAGCGCGTGGGCCCGTACTACGCCGAGGAGGTGCGCCGCACGCTGGTGGCGCGCTACGGCGAGGCGGCCATCCTCTCCGGCGGGATGCGGGTGGACATCGCCATGGACCCGAAGCTCCAGGCGTTCGCGGACCTGGCCTTGCGCGAAGGGCTGGAGGAGCTGGACCGGAAGATGGGGTACCGGGGCCCGGTCGGAAAGCTGGACCCTGACCGCTTCAAGGTGCTGGCGCCGATGATCCAGAAGCGCATCGCCGAGGCGGGCAAGCGCAAGCCGGACGAGGTGAAGGTGGCGGACCTCACCCCGCTGGCGCCCCAGCCCTCGGCGGAGAGCGCGTCGGGCCAGGAGTCGGACGAGGGTGTGGAGGCGCCGCGCGCGGTGGCGGTGGAGGAGGGCGAAGAGCCGCCGCCCTCGCCCGACGAGCTGCTCAGCCAGCAGGTCTCGCTGCGGGTGCTGTCGCCGGGCCTGCGCGCGGTGGGGTACGTCACCCAGGTCGACGACGCGGGGAAGAAGGCGGTGGTGGACCTGGTGGGGAAGACGGCGAAGGTCGACTTCGCCACCTCCACCTGGGCGCGCCCGCGCGGGATCGGCAAGTGGACGCAGGCGCCGTCGCGGATGTCGGACGTGATGAAGGTGGGCGACCTGGTGCGGGTACGCGTGATGAAGGTCACCCCCGGCGCCGAGCCGCTGGAGGCGACGCTGGACCAGGTGCCGGAGGTGCAGGGCGCGCTTCTGGCCATCAACCCGGCCAACCGCTACGTGGTGGCGATGTCCGGCGGGTCGGACTTCCGGCGGTCGCCGTTCAACCGCGCCACCCAGGCGAAGCGGCAGCCGGGGTCGTCGTTCAAGCCGTTCCTCTACGCGGCGGCGCTGGCCAGCACGCGCTACACCGCCATCACCCAGGTGAACGACGCGCCGGAGATGATCCGCGACCCGTACACCGGCAAGACGTGGAAGCCGCAGAACTACGAGAAGGGCGGCTACGAGGGGCCGATGACGCTGCGGGCGGCGCTCACCCGCTCCAAGAACACGGTCTCGGTCCGGCTGATCGAGGACCTCACCCCTGCCGCGGCCATCGACTTCGCGCGCCGGGCGGGGATCTCCTCCACGCTGCCGGACAACCTGACGCTGGCGCTGGGCACCGGCGAGGTGGCGGTGCTGGAGCTGGCGAACGCATACGCCACGCTGCAATCGATGGGGAAGTACGCGGACCCGATCGAGATCGTCCGCGTCACCGACGCCAGGGGGACGGTGGTGGAGGAGCACCAGGCGGTGTTCGAGGAGCGGATGCAGCCGGCGGTGGCGTTCCTCACCACGTCGCTGATGCGGAGCGTGGTGGAGGAGGGCACCGCGATGCAGGTGCGGGAGCTGAACCGCCCCGCGGCCGGGAAGACCGGCACCGCCTCCGAGTACCGCGATGCCTGGTTCTCCGGCTACACGACCGACCTGGTGACCACTGCCTGGGTCGGGTTCGACGACCACACGTCGCTCGGCGGGAGCGAGACCGGGACGGGGGGCCGCGCCGCGCTGCCCATCTGGCTGCGGTTCATGAAGGACGCGGAGGGGGAGCTCCCGGTGCGCGACTTCGAGGTGCCGTCCGGCGTGCAGCAGGTGCGGATCGATCCGGTGACGGGGCTTCTGGCGGGGCGTTCCGTGCCGGGGCGGATGGAGTCGTTCCTGGACGGCACCGCGCCCACCGCGGAGGCGCCGCCGCCCGGCAACGTGGATCCAAGCAAGTTCCTCTACGAGGACGGGCGGGGAGGCGGGTTGTGAGCCGGGCGCGGGCGGCCGCGCGCGTCGCGACCGTCCTGATCGGCGCGCTGGCGCTCGCGGGGGCGGCGCCACCGGCCCAGGGCCCCGCGGCCGCGGGCGGCGCGGTGGAGCGGCTGGCGCAGCAGCTGGCAGCGGAGATCGCGGCGCGGGCGACGGAGGGGCCGCTGGCGGTGCACGTGAGCTCGCCCAGCCCGGTGCTGTCGCGCGCGCTGGCGACGCTGACGGCGGCGGAGCTGTCGCGGCGCGGGTTGGGCGGGATGGTGATGGACGCGCCGGACGCGCCGGACGCGTCGATCGCCGAGGGGCGGGCGCGGGACGCGGGGGCTCGGGCGCTGGCGAGGGTGGATGCGCGGCTGGAGAAGGGGATGCTGGCGGCGCGCGGGGACCTCCTGGGGACGTGGGTGAACTTCTGGTCCGGGAGGTCGCCGACGCGGCCGCCGCAGCCGGCGGCGATGCTGGACGTGACGGTGGAGGCGGATGCGCACGCGCTGGCGTTGCTGGCCGCGCCGGTGACGGCGCCGATCGCCGGGACGACGGGCGGGAATGGGACGGCGCCCGTGACGGCGCCACCCGCGAAGGTGCAGATCGCGGCGGCGGTGCTGGCGCGGATCCCGTCGTCGATCGCGGCGCTGGCGGCGGGGGACCTGGATCGCGACGGGGTGGATGAAGTGGTGGCGGTCACCGACGACGAGGTGGTGGTGCTGGCGGCGGATGGGCGGGTGCTGGCCCGGCACGACCTGCGCGGGCTGCCCGCGGCGAGCGTGGCGGTGCGGGATCCGATCGCGGCGGCCACGGTGGTGCAGGGGCAGGTGGCGTGCTTCCACGCGCGGAAGGCGCGCGGGGAGCTGCTGGCGTACGGCGGCGGGGCGCTGCGGGTGGCGCGGGAGCTGGAGGAGGTGCCGCTGGCGCACGGGGCGATCTCCGGGAAGTGGGTGCCGGGGGAGAACGTGCTCTCGGCGGAGGGGCGGAGATGGAGCGCGCCGGGGCCGTTGCACTCGATGGCGGTGTTCGAGGGAGCGACGCGGACCGACGCGGTGGTGGTGCTCCCGGGAGGCGCGGGGGCGTGGGTGCGTGGGTTTCCAGGGGCGGGGGCGGGTGAGGCGATCTCGGGGATCGGGGCGGGGACGGCGCTGTTCGACGTGGATGGAGATGGGGCGCCGGAGCTGGCGACGAGCAGCGCCTCGTACGCGCCGGACGCGGAAGAGGTGCGGGTGTTTGCGGATGGCCCGTGGGGGCTGCCGCCGAAGTGGACGGTGCCCATCGCGCGGGGCCGGGTGATGGCCGCGGCGGCGGCGCACCTCGATCACGAGCGCGCGCAGCAGTTGCTGCTTGGGGCGTGGCTGCCGGATGGGACGAGCGAGGTGATCGTGCTCCGGAGGGTGGCGCCATGAGCCGCCCGGGCTGGCTGCTCCTCGCCCTCCTGCTTGCCTCCACCGCCACCGCCGCGGGCCGCCCGCGGTACGGCGGTGCGCTGCGCGTGGCGCTCGCCACGCCCGGCTCGGAAGCAGATGCGCTGAACGTCGATCGCCCGGAGACGGCAGCACTGGCGACGCTGTTGTCCCCTCCGCTCTGCCGGCTCGATCCGCAGCGCGGCGTGGTCCCCACCCTCGCGGAGCTCACCCGCTTGGGGTCGAACCGGGTGCAGCTCGTCCTCCGCGGAGGGTCGTCGAAGCGCGCCTCGGACCTGGCGGCGCGCTGGGGCGCGCTCTCCCAGCCCAACTCGCTCTCCCCCTACCGCGCGCTCCTCGGCCCCCTGCGCGGCACGGCCGCCTCCGGCGCGACAGTCGAGGCCGCCCTCTCCTACCCCTGGCCCGACCTGGAGCGGACCCTCTGCCACCCGGCGCTCGGGCTCCCCGACGGCGGCCCCTACGCCGCGGCCACCCCGCGCGCACCACTCCTCGCCAACGTCTCCTTTCCCGAAGGCCGGCCCTTCCCGGATCGCCTCATGCTCCTCGCTGGCGACGAGCGCCGGGCCTCCCGCCTCTTCTCCACCCACCAGGCGGACCTCCTCCTCGGCGCGGCGGCGGAGGATGCGACGGCGCCGGCCCCCTCCTCCGCCCAGCCCCCGGCCCTCTTCGCCACCTACCTCGTCTACAGCCCCACGCACGCGGGCGCGGAGCTGCGCACGGTGCTGGAGCAGTCGGTGGACCCGCAGGATCTCGTCCAGCGCTTCGTCACCGCCCCCGCCGTCCCCATGACGCAGCTCCTCCCGCCGGCGCTGATGGGCGGCCCCACCGCCCCCGCGCCCATCTCCGGCCCCACCCCGCGCGCCCCCGGACGCGAGCTCACCCTCCTCTACGATGCCGCCCTCGACGAGCACCGCGCTGTCGCGGAGCGCATCCAGGTCCGCCTCCACGACCGCGGCTACCGCGTCGCCCTCAAGCCGGTGCCGCGCGCGGAGCTGGGCGCGCGCTGGTCGTCCGGCAACTTCGACCTCCTCCTCCAGTCGCTCCTCCTCCCGCCCGTCCCCGCCGCCGCGCTGGCCCTGACCATCGAGCTGGGCGGCCGCCACGATCTCCTCCCGGTGGAGCTGACGGCGCTGGGCGTGGTCCCGGACGCGGCGGCCCGCGACACGCGCGCGCGGGATCGGGCGGTGGCGCTGCGCTCCTCCTTGCCGCTCCTCCCGCTCTACGCCCGCTCGCCGGAGATCTCCGCGGCGCCCACCGTCCAGGGCCTGCGCACGGACGCCTTCGGCCTCCCGATGCTGGACCAGGTCTTCCTCTCACCCACGGAGTGAGGACGCGATGCGACTGAAGACCCGCCTCCTCCTCTCCTTCATGCTCCTGGCGCTGGTCCCCATCGCCATCGTGGTCCCCAAGGCGCGCGCGGAGCTGCGGAACACCCTGGAGCGCGAGCTCGAGCAGCGGATGCGCTCCGCCGAGACCGCCACCCGCGCGGACCTCGTCCAGCGGACGCGGGCGGTCCGCGAGACGATGGACCGGCTGTCCGACAGCGACGCGATGGAGCGCTTCGCCAAGGACCTCCACGCCCGGCTGACTCCCAGCCGCGTGTCCGCCGCCGCCGAACAGCTCATCCGCATCCGGCTGCTCTCCGTGCTCTCCGTCCTGGACGAGAAGGGCGTGACGCTCCTGTCCGGGCACCTCCCGGCCCGGCGGGGCGACCCGGATCCGGACCTCTTCGCCATCACCAAGATCTCCGACCCGGAGCCGAAGGTGGCGCTGGTGGAGGTGCGCGGCGACGCCGGCCTGAAGAAGATGCCCGCGCTAGTGACCGCCCGCCCGGTCGAGTACGGCGAGCTGAAGCTGTGGGTGGTGGGCGGCGTGCTGCTGGACGACTCGGTGGCCCAGCACCTCTCCGACCTCACCGGCACCCGGGTGGAGATCGCCTCGTCCGGCGCCTCCTATTCCACCGCCGGCCGCGCGCTCCCGCCCCTCATCCAGCGCGAGGTGCCGCTCTCCCCGGAGGTGACGGCCACCCTGTCCCTCAGCCGCGCCACGGTCGCGGAGGCGGAGCGGGTGGTGCTGGCCGCGGTGCTGGTCTTCTCGGCGCTGGGCGTCTCGCTGGCGCTGGTGCTGGCGCTGTGGCAGTCGCTGGTGATCACCCGGCCGGTAGAGGCGCTCACCGAGGGCGCGCGGCGGGTGGCGGCCGGCGACCTCGGCGCGAAGGTGGAGACGAACGCCGCCGGCGAGGTGGGCGCGCTGGTGGAGACCTTCAACCGGATGACGTCCGACCTGCGCCGCACCACCGACAACCTGGTGGCGGCGGAGCGCGTGGCGGCCTGGCAGGAGGTGGCGCGGCGGCTGGCGCACGAGATCAAGAACCCGCTCACGCCCATCCGGATGTCGCTGGAGACGCTCCAGGCGGCGAGCGCGGAGAACAACCCGCGCTTCCCGGCCCTCTTCAAGGAGAGCGCCACGGTGGTGCTGGAGGAGGTGGACCGGCTGAAGCGCATCGTCGACGAGTTCACCCGCTTCGCGCGCCTCCCCAAGCCGCAGCTGCAGGACCTCGACCTGGGCGACCTGGTGAAGCAGGTGCTCTCGCTCTACGCCGCGCCGCCGCCGGGCATCAGCCTGGAACCGGCGCTGGAGGCGGGGCTGACGGCGCGCGGCGACCGCGACCAGCTCACCCAGGTGCTGGTAAATCTCGTGAAGAACGCGCAGGAGGCGATGCCAGGCGGCGGGAAGATCTGGGTGCGGGCGCGGTCACGCGACGGCCGCGCGGTGATCGAGGTGGAGGACACCGGGCCGGGCGTGAAGCCGGAGGACCGCACCCGCATCTTCGAGCCCTACTTCACCACCAAGGGCGCCGGCACCGGCCTCGGTCTCGCCATCGCCGCGCGCGTCTGCCAGGAGCACGGCGGCGTGCTGGAGGTAGACGGGGAGCCGGGGAAGGGCGCGCTGTTCCGGGTCACGTTGCCTCGCCAGGCGCCAGCGGCCTGACGGACGCCGAGCGTCGATGCTGGACCGTGCCGGTGAATACATCGCCGGGTCGCCGGCACCTGGTTCCAGACAAGCATTCGAGCGAGGAACCCAATGCCGGAAGAGATTCTCGACGCTCCCGGGGCCCCCATGGCCTTCGGCACCGCCCCCATCGACAGCGACACGGAGGGCGCGTTTTCTGACGAACCGGATCCAGCCGCCTTCGACATTGGCGACGTCGTCATCCACGCCTGGAGACTCTTCACGAAGAACGCCGGCGTGGTCGCCGCGTCGATCCTGATCCCGTTCGGGATCAACCTGCTCTTGTCCGTCCCCCGAACCATGGCGGATGAGGTGGCGAAGAGCAGCGGCGAGCACGGCGAGACGTTCGCCCTCGTCCTGGCCACGCTGGCCGTATCCCTGCTCAAGATGATCGTGACCCTGTACCTGAACCTTGGCACCACGCGGATCTGCGCGAACCTCGCCTTCGGCCGCCCGGCCCGGCTCGGGATGCTCTTCGGCGAGGGGGCGCGGATACCGGCGATGGCCGCCGCCACGTTGATCGTCCTCTTCGGACTGATGGGGATCGCCATCCCCGGCGTCGTCCTGGGTTACGGCCTCGGGTCCGCCGGGTTCGGGCTGTTGCTGGTCGCCGTCCCTGGCATCATCCTGGGGCTCGGCTTCTGGTTCGTCGGGTTCGCGCTGGTCGACCAGGACCTCGGCCCCATTGCGGCGCTGCAGGAGAGCTGGCGCCTCACCACCGGGCACAAGGCCTTCCTGTTCTTGTTCGTGGTGGTGATCGGGGTCCTGGGGCTCGTCGCCGTCGTGCTCACGCTCGGCCTCGGCGCTCTGATCGTCGTCCCCGTCTTCACCCTCAGCCAGGCGGTGCTCTACCACGCCATGGTCGTCAGGAAGGGGCGCGCCATGGCGCGGTAGCGGCCGGCCCTCGGCGTCAGCGCTGTCCTGTTTGCAACAATTCGATCAGCGCGTCGGCGAAATGACCCGCGGCCTCGCCGTCCTGCCGGAAGTAGAGCGACGGCTCGATCAGCTCCAGCTCCATCAGGGCGGGCGTGCCGTCCTCCAGCCGCACCAGGTCGACGCGCGCTTGCAGGAGCGGCTTGTCGAGGGTGGCCATCACCGCGTCCGCGGCGGCGCGCAGGTCGTCCGCGGGCTCTTCGCGCGAGATGAGGCCTCCGTGCTCCTCCTGGACGCGGAAGTCGCCCTCCTTGGGCTGCTTGAGCACCGCGTGGCTGTAGCGATGGTTGAAGTAGAAGAGCGAGTGCTCCCCCTCGGTCGCGATGGTGTCCACGTACGGCTGCAGCAGCCACTCGCGGTTGGCGAACCGGCGTGAGATGGCGCCGAGCTCCGACCCGTTCAGCCCGGCGTGGAGCGCGAACGTGTCGTCAGCGTTAGCGCCGATCACCGGCTTGAGCACGTGCGGCCCGCGCAGGGCGCGCCACTCCTCGATGGCCGCGCCCTGGCCGAACCTCGTGGGAACGACGCACAGGCCGCGCGCCGCCAGCTCCCGCAGGTACGTCTTGCGGATGTTCCAGCGAATCAGCTGGAGCGGATTCCAGAGCGCCGTTCTCTTGGAGATGCGGTCCAGCGCCTGGAGGAACCCGTCCGGGTCCCGCTGATAGTCCCAGGTCGTGCGCACCACGACGCCGGCGTACTCCTCCCAGGGCGCGTCCCGGCGCCACGGGATCTCATCGACTCGCCAGCCGCGCCGCCCGAGCTCCTCGATGGCCAGCGAGTCGTCGATGACGAACGGGCCACGATCTTCCAGCGTGAGCAGCGCGACGCGCGTCGGTCCGTTCGCCATGGCACCTCCTCCAGGGCGAACGGTACATCTCCCCGGCTCAGGCTGCTGCGGGTGTTCCAGGTGCGCCGGGTCCGCTAGCACCCACCCTCCGCCCGCGCCTGGCCGCCTCGGCGGCGGGCAACTGCCATTTCCCGGCGGCGTTGAGGTGCCGCGCCAGCAGGATGCAGGCCCACATCCGGAACGGCCGCCACGCCTCCGCCGCGCCAGCGAACGCCTCCGCCGAGGGGGCCTGCCTCAGCCCGGCCGCGTCCGCGTACCCGTTGAGCACCCTCGGCTCCTCCAGGGGCAACCCGTCGTGGGGCGCGGCGCCCCGGTAGAGGATGTGCGCCGCCGTCCAGGGGCCCACGCCGTGGATCTCCCGCAGCTCCGCCAGCGCCGCCGCCTCCGGCATCGACCGCAACCGCGCCGCCTCCAGCTTCCCCTCCAGGGCCGCCGCCGACACCGCCACCGCGCGCCGAAGCCTCTCCTCCGGGATGCCCGGCACCGAGCGCAGCTCCACCACCCGCCGGGGGTCCGGCCCCACGCGCACCACCCGGCCCGCGACGCGGACGTCGTCGCCGCAGCGCTCGGTCAGGGACAGGCGCATCTTCGCCGCCTGCGGCATGGAGATCCGCGTGGCGAGCACACCCCACAGCCCGGCGTCGTAGGGCGACGGCTTGGCCACGGTGAAGAACCCGGGGAACTCCCGCTGGAGCGCACCCAGCACCGGCACCTTCTTCCCCAGCGCCAGCCACCCTGCCGGATCCGGCGCGTCCAGCCCCAGCACCCGCCGGACCACCGCCAGCGCCCGCTCGGCGTCCGCGCCCTCGCTCACCTCCGCTTCGAGTGCGCGCTCGCCCGGCTGCCGGAGCGCCACCGCCGCCGGCTCCCATCCGCCGCCCTCCAGCCGGAACGCGAGGATCAGCGGGTCCGCCAGCGCTGGCGCCATCCCCGCACCGGGGATGAAGCCGCGGAGGAACTCGGAGGCGGCGGAGATTTGGAAACCAACGGGAACGGTCAGCGCGTGCATGGTCATGCGGGCCAAGGTACGGCCCCCCTCCTGACACCGTCCTGTCAGCAGTGTTTCCCCACGGTGTTCCCGGGTCGAATTGACACCGACCGCTTCGGTCTTTAGTTTGGCCGGGCTTCGTTACACCACTTTGCGCCCTGGTGGGTCTGGGGCGTCGGGGCCGTACGGCAGCACCGGTGGGGCTGTAACGCGGCAGGATGCATGCGACCCACGCTGACCAGGACCGTTTCTGCGCGCGAGCGCACGCCTTGCTCCAGGCGACCTCCGAGACCCACGGAGGGGATTCAGGTCGTGGCCGGCAAATGCAGTGGAGCGTAGATGAAGATCCTTCAGGTCATTCACGGCTACCCCATGCGGTACAACGCCGGGTCCGAGGTCTACACCCAAGCCCTCAGCCATGCCCTGGCCGGGCGGCACGAGGTCCACGTCTTCACCCGCGAGGAGAACACCTTCGCGCCTCCCTACGCGCTCCGGCGCGAGGCCGACGCGGACGATCCACGGGTGCAGCTCCATGTCGTGAACGCGCCGGACGGGCGCGACCGCTACCGGCACACCGGGGTGGACCAGCGCTTCGCGGAGCTGGCGGACCGCCTCCAGCCGGACGTCGTCCACGTCGGCCACCTGAACCACCTCTCCACCTCGCTGATCGGCGAGGCCGCGCTGCGCGAGATCCCGATCGTCTTCACGCTGCACGACTACTGGCTGATGTGCCCGCGGGGCCAGTTCATGCAGATGCACCCCGAGGACCCGAACGACCTCTGGGCCAGCTGCACCGGGCAAGAGGACGCCAGGTGCGCGGAGCGCTGCTACGCGCGCTATTTCTCCGGAGCGCCGGACGAGCGCCGCGAGGACGTGGCCCACTGGACGGGCTGGGTGGCGCGCCGGATGCGTCACGTCCGCGAGATGGCGGAGCTGGTGGACCTGTTCATCACCCCCGCCCGCTACCTCCACGCCCGCTACTGCGACGAATTCGGCCTGCCGGAGCGGAAGCTGGTCTACCTGGACTACGGCTTCGACCGCGCCCGGCTCTCGGGGCGGCGGCGCGAGGCCGGCGAACCCTTCGTGTTCGGCTACATCGGCACGCACATCCCGGCGAAGGGCATCCACCACCTCCTGGAAGCGTTCGGACAGGTTCCGGGAACCACTGCCCGGCTCCGGATCTGGGGGCGGCCGCGTGGCGCAGACACCGAGGCCCTGCGGGCGCTGGCTCGCGGCCTGCCGGGCGGCGCGGGCGAGCGCGTCGAATGGCTCCCCGAGTACCGCAACCAGGACATCGTCCCGGAGGTCTTCAACCGGGTCGACGCCATCGTCGTGCCGTCCATCTGGGTGGAGAACTCACCGCTGGTCATCCACGAAGCGTTGCAGGCGCGCGTGCCGGTGATCACCGCCAATGTCGGGGGGATGGCGGAGTACGTGCATCACGAGGTCAACGGCCTGCTCTTCGAACACCGCCGCCCGGCTTCGCTGGCCGAACAGATGACCCGGCTGGTGGAACGCCCCGGGCTCGCCGCGTCGCTCGGCGCCCGCGGTTACCTGGCGAGCGAGGCCGGCGACGTGCCGGACATGCGCGACCACGCCGCCGAGATCGAGCGGCTCTACGACCAGGTCCGCGCCCGCCGTCACTCGGCGCGCCTGACGCCGCGCGCGGGCCCGTGGCGCATCACGCTCGACACCAACCCGGACACCTGCAACCTCCACTGCATCATGTGCGAGGAGCACTCGCCGCACAGCCCCCTGCAAGCCCGGCGGAAGGCGGAGGGTCGGCCGCGGCGGCTGATGTCGCCCGACCTGGCGCTGCGGGTCATCGCCGAGGCGGCACAGCACGGGCTCCGGGAGGTCATTCCTTCCACCATGGGCGAGCCGCTCCTCTACGAGTCCTTCGAGGCGATCGTCGATGCGTGCCGGGCGCACGGGGTGATGCTCAACCTGACGACGAACGGCACCTTCCCGCGCCGCGGCGCCCGCGGCTGGGCGGAGCGCATCGTCCCGGTGACCTCCGACGTGAAGATCTCCTGGAACGGCGCGACCGCCGAGACGCAGGAGCAGATCATGCTCGGCGCGCGCTGGGAGCAGGTGCTGGACAACGTGCGCGACTTCATCGCCGTCCGGGACGCTCACGCGGCGGCCGGTGGGAATCGATGCCGGGTCACCTTCCAGCTCACCTTCCTGGAGAGCAACGTCGCGGAGCTGGCCGACATCGTGCGGCTCGCCACGAGCCTCGGCGTGGACCGGGTAAAGGGCCACCACCTGTGGGCGCACTTCGACGAGATCAGCCCGCTGTCGATGCGGCGCTCGCCAGAGTCCATCGCGCGCTGGAACCACGCCGTCCTGGAGGCGCGCGCCGCCGCCGCGGAGCGGACGCTGCCGAACGGGAAGCACGTCCTGCTGGAGAACATCTTCCTCCTCGACGAGGGCGCGGTAGGAGACCTGGCCCCGGGCGGGCGCTGCCCCTTCCTCGGCCAGGAAGCGTGGGTGAGCGCCGAGGGCCGCTTCGATCCGTGCTGCGCGCCGGACGCGCAGCGGCGGACGCTGGGTGAATTCGGGAACCTGGGCAGCCAGGGGCTGATGGAGATCTGGACCGGAGATGCCTACCAGCGCCTGGTGAAGACATACCGCAACCGCCCGCTCTGCTTGAGCTGCAACATGCGGCAACCCACGGGGGCCCCGTAATGGACTGGGCAACCCTGGAGGTCTCCTCCGCCGGCACCCACCATGTGGCCGCCGGCGGCGAGCCCGCATACGCGGAGCGCTTCGACGAGGTGCTGCGCTTCCACGCGCCCGGGCTCGCCCCGGTCTGGCGCGCGGGAGCGGCCTGGCACATCGACGCGGGCGGCCGGGCCGCCTATGGCCGCCGCTTCCTGCGGACCTTCGGCTTCTACGAGGGCCGCGCGGCGGCAGTCTCGGCCGGCGGATGGCACCACATCCTCCCCACCGGCGAGGACGTCTACGCGGCCCGCTTCACCTGGTGCGGCAACTACCAGCAGGGGCGCTGCGCCGTCCGGGACGGCGCAGGCCGCTACTTCCACATCGCTCCCGGTGGAGCGCCCGCCTACGTCGATCGCTGGCGCTACGCCGGCGACTACCGGGAGGGCTCGGCGGTGATCCAGGCGGCGGACGGCCACTCCACGCACGTCGACCTGGGCGGCGCGCTGGTGCACGGCCACTGGTTCGACGACCTCGACGTCTTCCACAAGGGCTTCGCGCGCGCCCGGGACAAAGGCGGATGGATGCACGTCGGCCGCAACGGGCAGCCGGCCTACGCGCGGCGGTTCGCGACGGTCGAGCCCTTCTACAACGGCCAGGCGCGCTGCGAGGAACTGGACGGTGGGCGGTTGGTGATCGACGAGTCCGGCTGGCCGGTGCTCCGACTCCGGGATGGGAGACGCGCCCCATGAACCCGCGCGAGTCGATCGCAGCCACCCTGGCGGCGCTGGCCCCCTCCGAACCGTTTGGGCTGTTCCTCCGGCACGCCGAGCGGGAGGAATTCCCCCAGACCGATCCGTACTCGGACGTCGAGCTCACGGCCGCAGGCTGGTCCAGCGCTGCGGAGCTCGGAAAACGGACCGCCTCCCTCCTGTCATGGGTGGCCATCAGCCCCTTCCGGCGGTGCCGTCAGACGGCCCGACTGCTGCACCCCGGCGCGCCGGAGGAAGACAATCGCCTCGGCGCCCCGGGCCCGTGGGTCGTGGACCAAACCGCAGGGGAGGAGGCGTTCGCGCGCCTGGGGACGGCCGGCGTGGTGCGCGCCCAGATCCAGCGAACGCCGCTGGACGCCATCCGCGGCCTCGCCGAAGGGAGCGCCCTCCTGCTCTCCGCCGCCCTGGAGCGCATCGCCGCCGGCCGGGGCTCGGGCGCGTGCATCACGCACGACGCGGTGCTGATGCCGGCGATCCACTGGCTCACCGGAGATCCACTGCCGGACTGGCTACAACCGCTGGACGGGATGGCCATCCAGCGCCAGGAGGACCACCTGGTCTGCGTCTGGCGCGGGCGGCTGCATCCGCTGAAACCGTGACGGGAGCCCCTTCAGTAGTACCAGGGGAACTTCCGCCAGTCCGGCTTCCGCTTCTCCAGGAACGAGTCGCGCCCCTCCCGCGCCTCGTCGGTCATGTACGCCAGCCGGGTCGCCTCGCCCGCGAAGACCTGCTGCCCCACCAGCCCGTCGTCGATCAGGTTGAACGCGAACTTCAGCATTCGCTGGGCGGTGGGGCTCTTCCCGCAGATCTCCTTCGCCCACTGCAGCGCGGTGCGCTCCAGCTCCGCGTGCGGCACCACCGCGTTGACCATCCCCATCCGGTGGGCATCCTCGGCGGAGTATTCGCGGCCCAGGAAGAAGATCTCCCGCGCAAACTTCTGCCCCACCTGGCGCGCCAGGTACGCTGATCCGAAGCCGCCGTCGAACGAGGCCACGTCCGCGTCGGTCTGCTTGAAGCGGGCGTGCTCGCGGCTGGCGAGGGAGAGGTCGCAGACCACGTGGAGGCTGTGCCCTCCCCCCGCCGCCCACCCGCTCACCGCGCAGATGACCGGCTTGGGCATGAAGCGGATCAGCCGCTGCACCTCCAGGATGTGCAGCCGCCCGGTCCGCGCCGGGTCGATGCTCTCCGCGGTCTCGCCCTCCGCGTACTTGTACCCGTCCCGCCCGCGGATCCGCTGGTCGCCGCCGGAGCAGAACGCCCAGCCGCCGTCCTTGGGCGAAGGCCCGTTCCCGGTGAGCACCACGCACCCCACGTCGGAGGTCATCCGGGCGTGGTCCAGCACGCGGTACAGCTCGTCCACCGTCCGCGGCCGGAAGGCGTTGCGCACCTCGGGCCGGTGGAAGGCGATGCGCACCGCGCCTACCTCGATCGCGCGGTGGTAGGTGATGTCGGAAAGCTCGAACCCGTGGACCGGCCGCCAGGCGTTCGCGTCGAAGATCTCGGAGACCATGCGGCGCGCGCTTGTAGCACGCTGCGCCCTGCCGCTCCTCGGGGCGCCGCTACTCCTTCACCGGCGTCGCCTTGAGCGCGGCCTTGCCTTCCTTCACGTAGACCTGGAAGCGGACCGTCTTGCAGGCGTACTTCTGCACCAGCTGCTCCTTGTTCTTCCGGAGCTTGGCCGCGAACTTGTCGTACGTCAGCCCGTCCGCGCCCTCGCCGCAGCGCTCGCGGGTGGCGACGAACTCCTTGAACACGTCCTGGAAGTGCGCCTCTTCCGGGTTGACGGCGGCGGCGGCCACGGCCGGCATCTTGGGGAGGGAGATCGTCCCGCTCTGCCGCGGCGCGGGCGGCGCCGGCGCGCGGGCGGAGCGCGCGCTGGCGGCCAGGAGCTCCTGGGGGATGGTGGCCACGCGGGTGGCGTCCGGGTTGTCGTCCTGGTCGCCCACCGGCTCGTTGGGGTCGGAGGAGAAGTACGGGAGCGAGTCCTGTTCGAAGGGCCGCGTCGAGATGCTCGGGTTGCTCACGTCCACCGCCGACATGGCCATGGGCATGGACGCGGCCGGCGTGGGCTCCGGCTCCGACGCGCCGAGCTGCTGGTTGGATGACGCGAAGGGCAACTCGTGCGGGCCGGTCCCCTCGCTGTCCGACACCGGCGGCGGCGCCCCGTACTGCGCGAAGGGGTCCTCCGCGGGGGGCGGCGCCTCGAAGGCCTGGTACGCGGGCGGCGCCTCCGGTTCGGCGGTGGTGGGCGGCTCCGGCGTCGGCTCGAAGGGCGCCAGCGGACCGCCGTCGTCCTCCCGGGTGGCGCTGAGCTGGGAGATGGCGCGCTCCAGGCGCGGGTCCCCGCGCTCCTGCGTGGAGTCCGGCATGGTGGTCGCCAGCTGGGCCTCCGGCGACCTCGCCTGGACCGCGGCCTCCGCGGGCGGAGGTTCCTCTTGCGGCGGCGGCTCCGGCCGTGGCGCCGGCAGCGGGTGCGTCGCCTGCTCCGGCTCCTCCTCCTCTTCCTCGGAGCCGCGCTCCTCCGTCCCCCCGGACCCCATCAGCGCGGCCCAGACCAGCGTCAGGACCAGGAGCCCCCCGAGCACACCCAGCGCGAACCGCTGGTACCCACCCAGCGCGGACATCATCGGCTGCACGGAGGTGAGCGCGATCAGCTCGTAGGGCGTTTCCTCGATCGCCTGGCGCGAGGCGATCAGCATGGGCGCCCGGCTGCCGCCGCGGTCATCCGCGGCCGTGAACAGCGGCAGCTTGAACGGCCCCAGCGACGCCGCCGATCCCCGCTCCACCACCGTCCCCTGCCCCGGCTGCGCGAGCTTGGCCACCCGCTCCAGCGCCGCCTTCTCCTCGCCGCCGCCCTGGACCAGCCGGCCGCCCTGGAAGATGCCGGCCGCGGCCAGCGCCGCGTCCCTGGCCACCGCCTCCATCATCCCGTCGGTGAGCAGCGGCGCGCCGAGCACGATGGTGCCCACCTGCTTGGGGTCCGGCACGCCGCGGTCCCACACCGGCAGCGACACGAACAGGTGGCTGACGCCGAACGCCTCCTGCACCATCCCCTCCTGCCCCGCCTTCGCCAGCGCCGCGTCCAGCCCATCCGACTCCTGCCCGCCGCGGAAGAAGGTGCCGCCCGCTTCGGTGGTGTAGCCGAACACCAGGCTCGCCTTGAGCCCTTCCGGCGACTGCTCCTCCACCATGGCCTTGAGGCCCTGCAGCTTGTCCGCCGGCACCGCCTCCTTGGGTGCTGGCGGGCGCAAGGCCATCGCGGTCGCCTGCAGCCTGGGCTGCGCGGCCAGCCGGGTGACGACCCGCTGCAACAGCTGCCGGCGCGTGGAGATCTCCGCCTGCGCCAGGGGCCTCGCCGCCTGGGCGTGCGCCATGGCCAGCTCGACCGAGCGGCTGACCAGCGGCGGCGTGAGGAGAACCAGGTGCGCCGTCCAGAGCGCGAGGACGAGCAGTGCGAAGACGAGGAACTTGAGGCGCGCCATCACCCGACCTGGAGGGGGGAACGGCTGCTTATAGCGTCGCGAGAATGGTGCAGCAAGAATGGGTCCGGGCATCCAGCTCGACCCGGACCCAGGCAAGCACGCGCGAACGGGGCGTTCTTCAGGCGCGAGACGCCGGGTGCGGCGTCGAGTGGCCCGCCCCCTTGCGCCGCTTGTCCAGCTCCCGCTTGAGCGCGTTCTCCAGCCGGTCGCGGCAGAGGTCGATCGACTTGAAGAAGTCGTCGGACACCTCATCCACGTGGATGGCGGAGCTGCCGGGCATGTGCAGCGTCACCTTGCACTCCTTGTCCACGCCACCCTTCGCGCTGGCGTCGCGCAGGTGCACTTCGATCTCCGCCGCCTCGTCATCGTAGAAGGTCAGGATGGGATCGATGAGGTGCGATTGGACGTGCGCCTTGATCCGCTCCCCGAGGTGAACGTGAACACCGCGCAGGTTGATCTTCATGCGTGCGACCTCCAGCGCCGACGTGTGAAGGCCCAAGCGTCGGATCCTCCCGGCGGGGAGTCAACGGGAGGGCTCGCGCACCGGCCCGGTCACCGGCTAAGTTCCCGAGCACGCAAGGGGGCGGCGATGAAGTACTGCACCGGGTGCGGATCGGAGTACCAGGACTCGGCGGAGAAGTGCTCCGACTGCGAGACCTCCGAGCTGGTCTCGCGCGACGAGATGCGCCGCCGGGGCATCCCGCTGGCCACCGACCGCGACACCCGGCGCTTCGTCCCCGCCGGCACCGCCGAGGACCCGCTCACCCAGGAGACCCTGGTGCAAGTCCTGGAGGCGGAGAAGATCCCCGTCTACGCGCGCGCGCGCCGCGGCGGCAGCGTGGACCTGATCACCGGCCCCTCCGGCGAGTGGTGGGAGTTGCTGGTCCCCGAGGAGCTGGTGGGACGCGCCACCGCCATCCTCGAGGCGGAGAAGGAGAAGCTGAAGTCCACCGAGGACGAGGCCGCCCGCGCCGCCGAGGAAGAGGCCACCGCCGGCGAGGAGTAGAGGCCGTCCGCTCTCCTTTTCTCTCTGGGCGAGATGCCGTTTCTCTCTCGACGGAGTCCTGCCCGCCGAGAGGACGAGAAAGCGCAACAGTCGGCGGCGCCCCCCCGAGAATGCGTGCGCACACACCCTCGCACCTCGGAACACAGGGACGTATTGATCATGGACATCCGCCGAGTCACCCCCCAGCCCGCCCCTTCCGCCCCGGTCACCACCTCCGCCGCTTCTGCCGGTGCTTCCACTACTCCTGCCGCCGCTCCTCGCCCGGCCGACTCCGGCTTCTCCGCGGCGTCCGCGCCCGCGGCGGACCGCCTGGGCACCTCGCGCTCCGGCCCGCACGTGGCGCTGCCGTCGATGCAGTCGTTCGTGCCGCCCGGCCGCCTGACCGGCCCGCTGGAGCTGAACAGCCCCGACGCCCGCGAAGCGATCAACACCTCGATGAACCACCTGAACGTTCGCCTCGGCGAGACCATCCGCGGCGACGCGCGCGACGAGTTCTCCGTCCGCTCGGTGGAGCGCGACAGCCTGGGCATGACGCACGTCCGGCTGGACCGCGTGCACGACGGCCTGAAGGTCTTCCCGGAGCAGGTGATCGCGCACCTCGACTGCGAAGGGAACGTGAAGAGCCTCACCGGCCAGGTGCAGCCCATCCCCAGCACGCTGACCGCCGCCCCGCCGGCGCTGTCCGCGGATGACGCCAAGGCCGCCGCGCTGAAGACCTTCGGCAACCCGACCGACCGCCAGCCCACCGTGGAGAAGGTGCTCACCCAGGCGGCGGACGGCAGCTACCGCGTGGCCTACCACGTGGAGACCACCAACCTGGGCCTGGCCAGCGGCCCCGCCCGGCAGAACTACCTGATCGACGCCCAGACCGGCGAGGTCCTCAAGAGCTGGAACCAGATGGGCGGCTTCGACCAGAAGCAGCTGGAGGCCGCGCGCGCTCGCCAGGCGCAGGGTGGCGAGAAGGCCCAGCAGGCCGGCTGCGCCGGTGGGACGGACGGCTCGGGCGGCGTCGGCGAGGGCGAGGAGCCGCCTCCGCCGCTGAAGGAAGCCGCCGGGGCCGCCGATCCGCACGCGGCCATCGAGGACAACGCCACCGTCACCTCCAAGATCACGATCGACGGGGACGACTTCAAGGCGGGCG
>DATBSS010000707.1:0-35348 GCA_036559665.1 Myxococcaceae bacterium | reverse complement strand
GCAGGAGGGCCACACCTGCCACGAGACCGAGGCGGAGGCCGAAGAGGAGTCCCGGAAGATGCTGGGCGTCTACAAGCGCTTCGCCGAGGAGTACATGGCGATGCCGGTGATGGCCGGCCAGAAGTCCGAGTCGGAGAAGTTCGCCGGCGCGGTCCGCACCTACTCCATCGAAGCGATGATGCAGGACAAGAAGGCGCTCCAGGCCGGCACCTCGCACATGCTGGGCCAGAACTTCGCCAAGGCGTTCAACACCGCCTTCCAGGGGCGCGACGGCAAGCAGCACCACGTCTGGCAGACGTCCTGGGGCTCGTCCACCCGGTTGATCGGCGGCCTGGTGATGACCCACTCGGACGACGCGGGGCTGATCTGCCCGCCGAAGCTGTCGCCCACGCAGATCGTCATCATCCCCATCGGCAAGACGGACGAGGAGCGCGCCCCGGCGGTGCAGAAGGCGCAGGCGCTGGCGTCCGACTGGCGCGCCCGCGGGCACTCGGTGGTGGTGGACGACGACCCGGACAAGAGCCCGGGCTACAAGTACAACGAGTGGGAGCTCCAGGGCGCCTGCGTGCGCGTGGAGCTGGGCCCCAAGGACCTGGCCAAGGAGCAGGTGGTGATGGTCCGGCGCGACGACCGGAAGAAGGAGTTCGTCCCCCTCGCCCAGGCCCAGGAGAAGGCGAAGGCGATGCTGGACCAGATGCAGGCCGACCTGTTCGCCAAGGCGAAGAAGTTCCGGGACGACCACACCTTCGAGGTCAACTCGTACGAGGAGATGAAGCAGAAGGCGGACGACGGCTTCCTGCTCGCGCACTGGTGCCTCAGCCCCGCCTGCGAGACCAAGGCGAAGGACGACTTCACCTTGACCACCCGCAACCGGCCCTTCGACCTGGCCCAGGAGAAGGGGAAGTGCGCGCTGTGCGGGCAGGAATCCCCAGGGCGAATCGTCTTCTCGAAGGCGTACTGACCTGACCGCCAGTGTCGGGCCGCTCCGCCCGTCCCCAGCTTGGAGCTTCAAACCAGGGGGCGAGCGATGGGCGGGGTGGCGCTGGTGACGGGCGCGTCTGGTGCGCTGGGGCGGGCGATCGCGGAGCGGCTGGCGAAGGACGGGTATTCGCTGGCGCTGCATCACCACAACAACGGGGCGCAGGAGCTGGCCGATACGCTCCAGCGCCAGGGGACCAGGTCGGTGCTGGTCCAGGGCGACGTGCGGTTGGAGGCGGACGCCACCCGGATGATGGTCGAGGTGCAGCGCGCGCTGGGCCCGGTGGACCTCCTGGTGAACAACGCCGGGCTGGTGAAGGACCACACCATCACCCGGATGGACGTCTCCGAGTGGGACCTGGTCCTGGACACCAACCTCAAGGGGGCCTTCCTGATGTGCCGCGCCGCCGTGGGCGGGATGCGCGAGCGCCGCAAAGGTCGAATCGTGAACATCTCCTCCATCGTGGGGGCCATGGGGAACTTCGGGCAGGTGAACTACGCGGCCTCCAAGGCGGGGCTGATCGGCTTCACCAAGGCGCTAGCCAAGGAGTGCGCGCGCGACGGCGTCACCGTGAACTGCATCTGCCCCGGCTTCATGGACACGCCCATGGTGCGCGGGGTGCCGGAGGCGGTGCAGCAGAAGCTCCTGGCGCAGATCCCCCTCGGCCGCTTCGGCGAGCCCTCCGCGGTGGGCGACGCGGTGGTGTACCTGGCCGGGTCCGGCGGCGACTACGTCACCGGGCAGGTGCTGCACGTCAACGGCGGCATGTACATGTAGGCTCGAGCTCACTCCTGGAGGGAGCTGCCATGCACGCCCTGCGTTCGTTCCGACGATTCACCGCGGCCGCGGCGCTCGCCGCCGCCCTGGCCTCCGCGCCATCACGGGCCGCGAGCGTGAGGTTGGACCTGGGCGGCGACTGGGCCGGGGCCTACGGCGGCACCTTCGAGGTGATGCTGGGCGTGAGCGGCGGCCTGGCGCGGCACATCTCCGTCGGCGGGCGCTTCGGCGGGCTGATCGCCTCCTCCGGGGCGCTCTTCGGCGCCTACGGCAGCTTCGGGGCGCCCATCGACTTCGAGCTGCGCGCCAACATCGGCGACAGCCGGGTCTACCTGGGCGGGCTCCTGGGGCCGTGGCTGATGTTCGACGGGGGCTTCCCGTTCCGGTTCCACGGCGCCTTCGAGTTCGGCCTCAACGCCGGGTCGTTCAGCTTCGGCCTGGAGCTGGGGTACCTGGCCCCATCTCCCATCGCCGGGCTGCGGGTCTCCTTCCGCATCTGACGGTCCAGCGCCATGGGCTGGCGGCTGTTCGTGGCGGTGGACCTGGGCGCGGCGGTCCGGCGGGCGCTCGACGAGTTGGAGCGCGAGCTGAAGCCGCTGGCGCGCGACGCCCGCTGGGTCGCCCCGGAGAACGCGCACCTCACGCTCGCCTTCCTGGGGAGCATGGAGGAGGCGCTGGTGCCGGAGCTGGCAAAGGCGCTGGGCGAGGTGGCGGCCGGGGCGGCGCCGCTCCAGCTCCGGCTCCAGGGCGGCGGGGCGTTCGGTTCCTCCAGGAAGCCACGCGTGCTCTGGGTGGGAGTGGAGGGAGACGTCGCTCGCTTGCAGGCGCTGCACGAGCGCACCGGGGCCGCGCTCCAGCCGTTCGGCTACCAGCCCGAGGCGCGCGAGTACCGCCCGCACCTCACGCTCGCCCGCGCCCGGGACCCGCGCGGCGACCAGGACCTCGCGCGCTGCGCGGAGGCGCTCACCGGCCGGTCGCTCGGCGCCGCGCGCATCGACCGGGTCATCCTCTTCCGAAGCCAGCCCGGGCCGGGCAGGTCGAAGTACACGCCCATGGCCGAGCCAGCGCTGGAGGGGTGAGCGCCCGGCCCGCCGCTGCCACCACGCGCCGTGGTCCCTACGCATTGGTCATGACGAGACACACCATGCGCGCGAAGAGACTCCTGGCAGTGCTGTTGGCGGCGGTCGCCCTGCTGGGCGCGGGGGCCTGTGTCGTGCCCAGGTACCCGGTTCCGATGCCCATGCCGCCGGCCGGGCCACAACCGTCGCCAGGGCCCTACTAGGTCCAAGCAGCGGGCGCCCGGCCGCTCTGCCGCGCCCCGGCTTGCTGATCGGCGCCCGAGTGCGTCATATGCCCCGGCATGCAGGCACGCGCGTGGACGTACCAGGACTTCGTGAAGGACGCCCTCACCCGGATCCCCGAGGTGAGCTGCGAGGAGTTGCTGCACCGCTTCCGCGAGCCGGACGCGGTGGTGCTGGACTGCCGCGAATCGGATGAGACGGCGGAGGGCTCGCTGCCGGGGGCGGTCATCCTCCCGCGCGGCCTGGTGGAGAAGCACGTCGCCGAACACATCCTCTCCAAGGACTCCCCGGTCTACGTCATCTGCTCCACCGGCAACCGGTCCGCGCTGGTGGCGGACACCATGGCGAAGATGGGCTACGGGCGGGTGGTCAACGTCAAGGGCGGCGTGGAGCGGTGGCGCCACCTGGGCTACCCGTTCGACGGCGCGCCCGCCGCCTGCGCGGTGGCCGGCGCCAAGCTGTCCTGGCACGACGTGCGGCGCGAGTTCGCCATCGTCTCCCGCCGGGTGCCGGTGCTGGGCTCCGGGGAGCGGCCGCTGGTCTACCTGGACCACGCCGCCTCCACCCACGCGCCCACCTCCGTGCTCCGCGGCTACACGGAGTTCATGGAGCGCGAATACGCCAACGTCCACCGCGCCACGCACCTGCTCTCCCGCAAGGCCACCGAGCGCTTCAACGAGGCCTACGGCGTGGTGGCCGAATACATCGGCGCGGAGCTCAAGCGCGGCTGCGTCTGCTTCACCGCCAACACCACCCAGGCCATCGACCTGTGCAGCCACGTGATGGCGGACCGGCCCGGGAAGGTCATCACCACCGAGCTGGAGCACCACTCCAACGAGCTGCCCCACCGCCGCCGCGGCACCGTGCTGCGCGCCCGCTGCGACGACCGCGGCGAGCTGGACCTGGAGCACCTGCACGACCTGCTCCGCCGCAACGAGGTGAAGCTGGTGGCGGTCACCGCCGGCTCCAACGTCACCGGGGTGATGCCAGATCTCAAGGCGGTGGCGCGGATGGCGCACGAGAACGGCGCGCTGGTGCTGGTGGACGCGGCGCAGGCGCTGGCGCGCAACCCGCTGGACGTGCGCGACTTCGACGACCCGGAGCACCTGGACTTCGTGGTGGGCGCCGGCCACAAGGCGTACGCCCCGTTCGGCGCCGGCTTCCTCTACGGGCCGCGGGCGCTCCTGGACGAGGCCCCGCCGTACATCCCCGGCGGCGGCGTGGCCATCCAGGTGAGCGCGCGCAGCACGGAGTTCCTCTCCGCGCCGGACCGGCACCAGGGCGGCACGCCCAACATCGCCGGCGTGGTGGCGATGAGCCGGTCGCTGCAGTTCATCCGCTCCATCGGCCTGGACGAGGTCCGCCGCCACGAGCTGAACCTCACCTCGCAAATCCTCCGCGGGATGCAGGAGCTGGGCGGAGTCACCGTCTACGGCCCGCAGGAGCCGGAGCGCCGGCTGGGCGTGGTCTCCTTCAACGTGCAGGGCGTCTCCGACCTGCTCACCGCCGCGGTGCTCTCCGAAGAGGGCGGCATCGCCGTCCGCAACGGCCGCTTCTGCGCCCACATCTACATGGACAAGCTGATCCAGCAGGACGCCGCCCATAGGATGAGCGCCGGCGCGCGGCCCAGCGGGTCCGGCAAGCCGGGCGCGGTGCGGGCCTCGGTGGGCTTGTACAACGACGCGTCGGACGTGGACCGGCTGCTGGAGTTCGTCAAGCGCGTGCGCGACCAGAAGTGGATCGGCCGCTACCGGGTGAAGGGCGACGCGATGACCGCGGAGTTCGCCGGCCGCTGCGCCGACCGCTGGATGGAGTCCACCCAGGAAGCGGACGCCCCGGTGGTGGAGCCGGACCTGGCGCGCGGCTACCTGTTCGAGGTGCTCCAACCCCACGGCGAGTGCCGCAGCTACCTGGTGGCGGACGAACAGTCCGGCCAGGCGGTGCTGGTGGACCCGCTCCGGGACCAGGTGGACCAGTACCTGGACCTGCTGGCGGAGAAGCGGCTGCGGCTCCTCTACACCGTCGAGACGCACACCCACGGCGACCACCTCTCCGGCTCCGCGCGGCTCAAGGAGCTCACCGGCGCCAAGATGCTGATGCACGCCGCCTCGCCCGCGCCCTGCGTGGACCGCGGGCTGAAGGACGGCGACGTGGTCCAGCTCGGCTCGTTGCGCATGGAGGTGCTCGCCACGCCGGGACACACCTCGGACGCGGTGTGCCTGGTGCTCCCCGGCCGCGTGCTCACCGGCGACACGCTCCTCATCGGCGGCTGCGGCCGGACCGACCTGCCCACCGGCGACGCGGCGGCGATGTTCGACAGCCTCCAGAAGCTGGCCGCGCTCCCCGAGGACACGCTGGTGCTCCCCGCGCACGACTACGACGGGCAGCGCGCCAGCACCATCGGCCGCGAGAAGCGCAACAACCTGCGGATGAAGGTGGGCAGCGCCCAGGAATTCGCGGTGGCCATGTCTGGCAGTCATCTCCCGGTTCCGCCCGGGTTGGACGAGACGATCTCCACCAATCAGAAGTGCCTCTGAAGGCGGAGTAGGCTCAAGCCCGCTCTCCGGTGGACGACGGCGGCACGGTCGACGGCAGTCTGTTCGAAGGGATCGCGCGGGCACTGCAGCCCGAGGGGACCTTTGCAGAAGAATTGCGCGCCATCGGCTTCGATGTGCACGCCCCGAAGCTCCGCTACCCCTACTCCGTCATGGCGGCCACGCTGGACGTGGCCCACCGCCACCTCTACCCCGACCTCAGCCGCGAGGACGCGCACCGCCGCGTGGGCCAGCGCATGGTGGACACCTTCTTCGTGACCATCCTGGGCAAGGTGGTCCGCACCCTCTTCCAGGTCCTGGGACCGGAGCGGTTCCTGGCCCGGCTGCCGAAGCTTGCCTCCATGGGCACCACCGGGTTGGAGCTACGAGCGGAGCGTCCGGCGCCTGGCGAGGTCCGGCTCTTCTTCCGCGCCAAGCTCCTGGACGCCGACTTCATCGCCGGGGCGATGGAGGGCCTGCTGAGGCACAGCGCGGAGGGCACCCGGGTCGTCATCGCCCCAGGCGGCGGGCCGACCGCTTTCGAGCTCCGGGTGACCGGGCTGCGCTAGGCTACGGCCCGGCCCCGTGAGCATTCCCACCACGGACAACAGCATCTTCGAGGGGCTCTTCACGAAGCTCCTGCAGCCGCAGGGCGCCTTCAAGGCGGACCTGCGCGCCGCGGGGTACGACGTGGACGCCCCGGAGCTGCGCTACCCCACCGCCATCCTGCGGTCCTGCCTGGACGTCGCCGCCCGGCACGTCTACCCGGAGCTCTCCTGCGAGGACGCCCACCGCAAGCTCGGGCAGCGCTTCGCGGACCGCTACCTCACCACCATCCTCGGGCGCATCATCCGCACCCTGATCTTCGCCCTGGGCGTGGACAAGTTCGTCATGCAGATGCCGAAGATCGTCGCCCTCAGCAGCACCGGGCTCGCCTCCGAGGTGAAGAAGCTGGCTACCCCGGGCGAATACTCCATCGTCTTCCGCGGCGAGTCGCAGTCCCCGGACTTCATCGCCGGGGCGTTCGAGGGCGGGGCGCAGGACGTGAGCATCTTCAAGCTCAAGGCCGAGGTGATCCGGCGCGACCCGACCGAGTGCGAGCTGAAGATCTCCGGCCTCGCCCGGTAGGGCCCGCTACCCGAGCGCCTGGAGCAGCGCTCCCGCCAGCTCCACCACCAGGAGGTCCGAGGACGACTTCGCCTTCGCCGCGCTGGCCCGGGCGGCGGCCTTGTCGCCCGCGCGCGCCTGGGCGAGCGCCAGGTCGTAGTGGAGCACCGGGTGGTTGGGGTTTTCGTCCAGCGCCCGCTTGAGCACGCGCTGCGCCTTCGCCGGGTCGCCGGCCTTGAGGTACAGCGCGGCCAGGTCGCTCGCCACGCCGGGGTCGCCCGGCTTGAGCTGGCTGGTCTCCTCCAGGAGCGCCAGCGCCTTCGGCTCCTCGCCCATCAGGCGCATCGCGTGGGACAGCGCCTGCCGCACCGCCGCCGACTTCGGCTCCTTCTGCAGCGTGCCCTCCAGGATGTGGCGGGCCTCCGTCACCAGCCCCGAGGCGAGCATCGCCACCGCGTGCATGTACGCGTAGTTCGGGTTGAGGCGGTTGATCTGCCGGAGCGCCATGGCGGACTTGATCGCCTTCTGCGGCCAGTCGGCGAGGAGGCTGAGCTCCACCATCCGCTCGTGGAGCGGCGCCGACTGGGGCTGGGTGATGAGCGCCTTGCCCACCGCATCCGCGCCGTGCCCCGGGTCGCCGGTGGCGGCGTAGGCCTGGGAGAGCAGCAGCACCGGGAGCGGGTCGTTGGGCGACAGCTCCACCGCCACCTTCAGCTCGGCGATGGCGTCGCGGTGGTCGCCGCGCTTCATGTGCAGCCGGCCCAGCGCCACCCGGACCTGGGGGTTCTTCTGGTCCGCCCCCTTGGCGCGCTCCAGCGCCACCTGCGCGCCCTGGTCGTCCCCGCGCTGCAACAGGGCCGAGCCGGCGTTGAAGAACTCGAAGAAGCCCGCCTTGCGCGAGAGCGACAGGCGCTTGAGCAGGTCCAGCGCGGGCGCGTTGCCGTTCTGGAAGTCGATGAAGGCCAGGTGGCTCTGCGCCTCGCCGTGGTCCGGCACCTGGGACAGCACCTGCCGCAGCAGCGGCTGCGCCTCGTCGTAGCGCTTGCGCGCCAGCTGCGCGCGCGCCAGGCCCAGGCAGCAACCCACGTCGGTGGGGTCCTGCTGGAGCAGCTTCTTGAACATCTCCGCCGCCCGCTCCACCTGCCCCTTGCGGAGCAGGCGCAGGGCCGGGCCGGCCTTGGAGGGACCGGCCATCAGCAGGGCCGCGGAAGCTTCCAGGCCGCCTTCTGCAGGCCGGTCTGGGTGGACTCGTCGCTGTCGCCCAGGGGCACGCCCGGCCCCACCCGGGCCACCGCGTAGGCCCGGTCGTGGAAGCGGGAGAGTGCCAGGTCCATCTCGAACACCGCCGCGCCGCCCATGGGCTGCGCCTTCTCGCCGGGCGGCAGGTTGGAGTCCAGCCGGGTGCGGACCGCGCCGCGTAGCGCCGGGAGCGCGCCCGCGCCCAGGGAGACGGACAGCGGGTCCCCGGTGACGTGCGCCACCACCTCCAGCACCTGGTCCGCGGCGCCCGGAGGCGCCAGCAGGCTGCAGACCACCTTGGGGTCCGGGCCGGTGTACCGGACCATGGCGCCCGTCACGCCCAGCTCCCCACTGATGGTTCGGGCAGGCGCCGCTGCGGTAGGCGCGGGCGCGGGCGGCTTCTTCGGATCGGCAGGGGCGGGCATGGGCGATCTACGACCGTACATCGCCAGGGCCGCTTCCTGCTATATCCGGCCGGGCCATGCCGATGCTCGCCTGCACCCACCACGTGACCTGGATCGCCCCGGCCGAGGGCGGCAAGCACCAGTGCCTCTACTGCCGGGAGATGGTCACCAAGAAGGACATCTTCCCCAAGTGGGACGACCTGGGACCGGACTTCCAGAAGCGCTGGGACGCCCACGAGAAGGGTGAAACCGCCGCCGCCGCGCCCAAGCCGGCGTAGCGCGCCCCCAGGCCGCTGCCGCCGGGCTCAGTGCGTCGCCACCAGCGCGCGCTCGGGGACCTCGTCCACGCGCTGGAGCACGGCCTTGATCAGGTGCGCGCCGCGCCGGAAGCGGAAGTGGAGCCGCTCGCCGCCCTCGGCGATCTC
This sequence comes from Myxococcaceae bacterium, assembly GCA_036559665.1. Taxonomy (GTDB): domain Bacteria; phylum Myxococcota; class Myxococcia; order Myxococcales; family Myxococcaceae; genus DASRBA01. Next base: position 26,582 of record DATBSS010000707.1, on the reverse strand, counting down.
CGCCCGCCCCCACGACCCGTAGTGGCCGTCCAGCGACAGCCAGCGGGGCTGCTGGTCGAACCGGCCGCGCGCGCTGCCCAGCTGGTAGCTGCCATCCTGGTTCAGGCGCAGCGGCGGCAGGGCCATGTCGGTGGCCAGCCCGTCCAGCGACATCGCCGCCAGCACCCAGGTGCCCTGGAGCGCGGCGGTCTCCTTCGGGGGCGCCTCGTCCGGCGCCAGCACGTCCAGCATCAGGGTCCGCCCGGCGTTTGCCAGCACGGTGATCCGGAACTCGCGCCCGTCCGCGGTGCGGCAGAGGAGCGGCGCGTCCATCACCAGGGGGACCAGCATCAGCCGCTCGGGACCGGCGGAGGCCAGGCGGATGCCGGCCGGCGCGCGGATGACGCCGTCCTGGATGGAGAGGTCCCCGTGGCCCAGCTCCACCGGGGCCAGCGTGGAGAGGTCCAGCGAGCCGGGGACCGGCATCTCCACCGGTTTACCGAACGCATCGAAGGCAAACAGCACCACCAGCACGAAAAGCGCGCGCGCCATCGGTCGACCCCTGTTGTGTTGGAACAGGGGTGTTGTCACCTGTAACAGCGCGCCCGTCAAAATTTCGGCTGGATCAGGGCGAAAAGCGATCACCTCATCCGGGGCCGCTCTCCGCTGGCGGCGTCGCCCGGCCTCCAGCGGTAGCCGGCCATGGCGTCCACCACCTCGTCGGCGGCCTGCTGGGCGCGGGTGGTGATGGCCACGGTGGCGTGCATCGCCTCCACCGTCCGGTCCATGGTGCCTCCCAGCTGGGTGATGGCCTGGAAGATCTGCGCGATGCCCGCCGCCTGCTGGTCCACCGCCGCGGAGATCTGCCGGGCCGAGGCGGCGTTGTCCTCCACCAGCGAGGTGAGCTTGCGCAGGTTCTCCCCGTGGACCCGTGCCAGCGACAAGCCGGAGTCCGCCCGCTCCATCCCGGCGTTGCTCAGCCGCACCGCCTCCAGGATGCCCGCCTCCACGTCGAGCAGCACCCCGTGCACCTGTTCGGTGGCGGTGGTGGACTGGTCGGACAGCTGGCGGATCTGCTGCGCCACCACGGCGAAGGTGCGGCCGTGCTCGCCGGCGCGGGTGGCCTCGATGGCGGCGTTGAGCGCCACCATGCTCGACTGGTCCGCCAGGTCCTTCACCACCATGGTGATGCGGCCGATCCGGCCCGCCCGCTCCTGGAGCGCGCGCACCTGGCCGGCCATCTCGCCCACGTGCTCGCGGACGTCGCCCAGCTGCTGCAGGCCGCCGTCCACCGCCTCCCGCCCGGAGGTCCCCAACTCCGCTGCGCGCTCCGCGGCATGGAGCACCGACCGCGCCTTCTGCGAGGCCAGCTCGGAGACCCGCTGGATCTCCTGCGCGGTGCGCCAGGTCTGCTGGAGCGCGCCGGACTGGGTGTCCAGCAGCTCCAGCTGCCGCTCCACCAGGGTGGTCAGCTCGCGCGTCACCTCGTCCACCGTGCGCGCCGCGGACGCGATGACCGACGCCTTCTCCTCCAGGCCCGCCAGCGCGGAGGCGGTGGCGAACGCCAGGTCCCCCAGCTCATCGGTGGCGGGCCACGCCGGCAGCTCGGGTGAACCCGACGCCAGCGCGCGCACCGCCCGCTCCACCGCCTGCGAGCCCCGCCGCTGCCGCCGCGCCACCGAGAGGGCGGTCACCGCGCCCAGGAGCATCACCCAGCCCAGGATGACGGCGGACGGCACCACCAGGCTGGAGAGGAGCTGGTTGCTCCAGGCCGGCACGTCGGCCTGGAGCGCCACCGGCCCCCGGCGCTGCAGCTCCTCCAGCCATCCCGTCAGGAACACCGGCACGCGCCGGCCGGCGATCACCCCCAGCGCCACTAGCGGCGCCAATAGGATGACGGACGTGACGTAGGGGAGGTACCAGGCCTGGCGCGGCCAGAGGAACCCGGAGCCCTGGGGGCGCGCCTCCGGGTGCCGCTCGAACTCCTCCACCGCCAAAGGCTGCAGCAGCTCCTCCACCTTGACCGTCTGCCGCACCATGAGCAGCAACAGCAGGGTCATGGTCAAGATGAGGGTCGGGCCGATCAGCGACAGCGGTCGCCCATAGGTCTCGCAGGCGGCGGCGGTGAAGATGACGAGCGCGGTCGTGTAGGGTGCGATGGTCGCCAGCTCGAGCTGCCGCGGGAGCACCAGGATCCGCTTCAGCCGCGCCCCGGGCGGGTCCGCGGGCGATTCCCGCAGCGCGCGATCGGTGAGGCGATGGATGCCCCACAGTGGCGCCAGCACTCCCAGTATCAGCAGCAGCGGCGGGATCCACGCCAGGCCCAGCGCGAGGATCTGCCGCTCGTCCAGCTCGAAGAGGATGCCCAGCAGGTAGGTCACCGGCAGGATGGCCGGGAACACGGCTATCTGCTGCTGCCAAAAAATCCGGAGTTTCAGGCTTGTAGGGGATGATCGGCCGGGCACGCCGGATTGAAGCACGGGGCGGCCGGAGGTCACCCGCCCATCGCGCCTACCAGCGCGCGCAGCGCAATGCCGGGGCGGAGCAACTGGCTCGGCGGGTCAAGCATCTGGAGCACGCGCGACACGGTGCGGGTCATGTCCGGGTCCTTCGACGCCAGCTTCAGCACCGCGTCGAAGTAGACGTGGCCCGCCCGGGTGGTGAGCGGGCGCTGGCCCTGCGTGGTGGGCATCTGGAAGTCCGCGCTGGTGGACATGGTCCAGACCGGGCGCAGGCGCGCCGCCAGCGCCTGCTGGAAGGCGCGCGGGAAGCGCTCCGCGGACAGGCCCTGCTCCAGGAGCTCCCCCAGCAGCTCGGCCCCGAGTACCGCGACTGTCATCCCCTGCCCGTAGATGGGGTTGAACGCGCACGCCGCGTCCCCCATCACCACGTAGCCGGGAGGCTGGTCCGGGAGCCGCTCGAAGTGCAGCCAGCGGTTGGCGGTGGAACGGGTGGCGTGGATGTCCGTGACCGGCCGGGCGCGGGCGACGACGTCGCTCACGTGCGGCCCGCGCAGCGTCCGGGCGAACGCTGCGAACCCGTCCTCGTCGGACGGCGGGTAGTCCCGGCTCACCCCGGCCAGCGTCACGAAGGCCCGCCCGCCCTCCATGGGGAACACCACGCCCCCGCGGGTGACGGCCGGCGTCCAGAGCAGGAACACGCACTTCCAGCCGTCGATGAGCGGCGGGATGTCCTCGTAGACGCGGGTGGAGTAGCCCACGAAGGCGTCCACGACCTCCTCGCCCGGCGCGGACCGCCCCATGGCCTGCAGCCACGCGCCCGCGCGCGAGCCCCGCCCCGCCGCGTCCACCACCAGGTCCGCCTCCAGGCGCGCTTCGTCGCCGCCGCCCACCGGACCGACCACCACGCCGGCGACGCGGTCCTTCCCCGGCGAGGACAAGAGCCCCTGCACCTGGCGCCCGGACAGGACCTGGATCCGCTCCTGCGCGAGCGCCCGCTTCCGCACGCGCTGCTCGATCAGCGGGCGGCTGGCGGCGCGGATGGGGATGGCGGGTTCGAACGGCGGCGCCCAGCCGTGGCCGCCCAGGTAGCCCACGTTCCGGCCGATGATCATCTCCGGCGCGCCCGCCCCGGCCAGCTCGGCGTCGATGCCCGGGAACAGCGCCTCCAGCACCCGCGCGCCGTGGGCCAGCATGGCGTGGACGTGGTGACCCTGCGGCACGCCCTTGCGCGCCTCCGGGCCTTCCGGCGCCTCGTCCCGCTCCACCACCGTGACCTTCTGGAACGAGCGCGCCAGCACCCGCGCCGCGCACAGTCCAGCGATGCTGCCTCCGATGACGATGGCGTGCCCCCGCTCCACGTCACTCTCCCAGGTAGGCCTTGCGAATCTCCGGGCTCTGCAACAGCTCCTTGCCGGGCCCGGCCATGGCCACCTCGCCGGTCTCCAGCACGTAGCCGTAGTTCGCCAGCGACAGCGCCAGGTGCGCGTTCTGCTCCACCAGCAGGATGGAGACGCCCTTCTGGTTCACCTCGCGCAGGATGCGGAAGATGGTCTCCACCACCTGGGGGGCCAGCCCCAGCGAGGGCTCGTCCAGGAGCAGGAGCTTGGGGCGGCTCATCAGCGCGCGGGAGATGGCCAGCATCTGCTGCTCGCCGCCGGAGAGCGTGCCGGAGAGCTGGCGGCGGCGCTCGCGCAGCACCGGGAAGAGGCCGAAGCAGTACTCGCGGTCCTTCTCCACCTCGGCGGCGTCCACCCGAAGGTAGGCGCCCAGGTCCAGGTTCTCCTCCACGGTGAGGTTGAGGAAGATGCCCCGGCCCTCGGGCGCGTGCGCCATCCCGCGGGGGACGAGCAGGTTGGACTTCATCCCGGTGATGTCCGCGCCGGCCAGGCGGATCTTCCCGCCGTGCGGCTTCACCATCCCGCTCACCGCGCGCAGCGTGCTGGTCTTCCCCGCGCCGTTGGCGCCGATCAGCGCCACCACCTCGCCCTTGCCCAGGGACAGCGTGACGCCGTGGAGCGCCCGGATGGCGCCGTAGGAGACGTGCAGCTGCTCCACCTCCAGCAGCGGCTCGCGCGGGGCGCGGGTGCCGATGACCTGGACCTCGCTCACCGGGCCGCCTCCTGCCCCGCCTCCGGGTGGGTCTCCAGGTAGGAATCGCCCAGGTACGCCTCGATGACCTTGCGGTCCGCGCGCACCTTCTCCGGCGTCCCCACCGCGATGGTCTCCCCGTGGTCGAGCACGGTGATCTGCTCGCAGATGCCCATCACCAGCTTCATGTCGTGCTCGATGACCAGGATGCCTAAGGAGAATTGCTCCTTGAGCCTCCGGATGAGCACCATCAGGTCGGCCTTCTCGCGGGTGTTCATCCCCGCCGCCGGCTCGTCCAGCAAGAGCACCCGCGGCCGCGTCCCCAGCGCGCGGGCGATCTCCAGGCGGCGCTGCTCGCCGTAGGGGAGGTTGCGCGCCTCCTCGTCGCGGCGGTGGGACAGGCCCATCACCTCCAGCAACTGCTCGGCCCTCCGGGTGAGCTCCTCCTCCTCGCGGAGGAAGCCCGGCGCCAGGAGCAGCGCGCGCCACCAGTCGTAATAATTGTTCCAGGCGTCCAGGCCGGCGGCCACGGTGGCCATGGCGCCGCCCTCGCGCCGCATCCGGGCCAGCCAGTCCGCGGAGAAGAGCGGTCGGGACTCGGAGAGGAGGGCCACCCGCACGTTGTCCAGCGCGGTGAGCGCCTTGAAGAGGCGGATGTTCTGGAAGGTGCGCGCCAGCCCCAGCCGGTTGATCCGGTACGGCTTCTTCCCGTTCACGCGCTGGCCGCAGACCAGGATGTCGCCCGAGGTGGGCCGGTACACGCCGGTGAGCACGTTGAACGCGGTGGTCTTCCCCGCGCCGTTGGGGCCGATCAGGCCTTTGAGGTCGCCCTGGCGGATCTCGAGGTTGAAGCGCTGGAGCGCCTTCAGGCCGCCGAACTCGATGCTGGCGTCCTTCGCCTGGAGGAGGGGTTCGCCAGTTCCGGCCGCCGTCACGCCGCGCTCCTCCGCCGCCGGGACATCCAGCGCGGCAGCACGTCCCACACCTCGCGGGTGCCGAACAGGCCCTGCGGGCGGGCCAGCATCAGCACCACCAGCAAAAGGCCGTAGATGGGCATGCGGATCTGGTCCACCTTCTGCGCCAGGTCCGCGTTGCCGCCACCCAGGGCGGTGAAGAGCGAGCGCAGGCCTTCCGGCAGCAGCGTGAGCGCCACCGCGGCGACGATGGCGCCGGTGGTGGAGCCCAGCCCGCCCGCCACGATCATCACCACCACCTCCATCGACTTCACGAAGGTGAAGGAGTTGGGGTTGATGATGGGCACGAAGTGGGCGAACAGCCCGCCGCTCACCCCGGCGAAGAACGAGGAGATGACGAAGGACCGGACCTTGTAGGCGGTAGTGTCCACGCCCATCGCCTCCGCCGCCACCTCGTCCTCGCGGATGGCCCACAGCGACCGCCCGTGCGCGGAGTTGGCGATTCGCCGCGCCACCAGCACCGTGAGGAAGACCCAGAACCAAACCATGAACAGCGAGGAGGTCTGCGGGATGCCGGACAGGCCGAGCGCCGCGCCGAGCGACGGCGTGTTCTGGACGATGACCCGGATGATTTCCCCGAAGCCCAGGGTGACGATGGCCAGGTAGTCGCCGCGCAGGCGCAGGGAGGGCAGGCCCACCAGGAAGCCGAACAGCGCCGCTCCGGTCCCGCCCGCCAGCAGGGAGCCGACGAGGAAGACCTGGTCGGAGGCGGACTCGGGGATGGCGGCGATGGCGGTGTCACCGAACGCCAGCGACACCTTCCCGGAGATGAACGCCCCCACCGCCATGAAGCCCGCGTGGCCGATGGAGAACTGCCCCGTCATCCCGTTCACGATGTTGAGGGAGACGGCGAGGATGGTGTTCACCCCGACGATGGACGCGATGTAGACGAAGAACGGCGAGTCGCCGAGCAGCCACTGCGCCACCGCCAGCGCCCCGGCGGCGACCAGCACCGGCGTCACGCCGCGGGCCCAGATGGGGAGGATGGACGGCGCGGCGAGCGCGGCGGTCTCGGGCATTTAGACCTTCTCCGCGGAGGCGCGGCCGAACAGCCCTTCGGGCTTGAACAGCAGCACCAGGATGAGCACGCCGAAGGCCACCGCCTCGCGCCAGGAGGACGCGGTGTAGCCGACCACGAACTCCTCGATGAGCCCGAGCAGGAGCGCCCCCACCACCGCCCCCGGCACCTGGCCGATGCCGCCCACCACCGCGGCCACGAAGGCCATCAGGCCCACGTACAGGCCCATCAGCGGCTGCACCGAGGTGTCCTTGATGGCGTAGAGGATGCCCGCCCCCGCCGCCAGCGCCGACCCCAGCATGAAGGTCACCGCGATGACGCGGTCGGTGGGGATGCCCATCAGCCCCGCCACCCGGTGGTCGAAGGAGACCGCGCGCATCGCGCGGCCGAAGCGCGTGCGGAACACCAGGTATTGCAGCCCCACCATCAGCGCGGCGGCGATGAGCAGGGAGATGACCTGCCAGTTCCACACCACCACCTCGCGGTCGCCGATCACCAGCCACTCGGTGGGCTGGATGACCTCCGGGAACGCGCGCGGCGCCGCGCCCGGCAGCGGCCCGAAGTCCAGCTGGAAGCCATAGGAGAGCGCGAAGGAGATGCCGATGGCGGTGATCAGCGCGGTGAGCCGCGGCTTGTCGCGCAGGGGGCGGTAGGCGAACCGCTCGATGAGGAAGCCGAGCAGCGCGCAGCCCGCCATCGCCACCAGGAAGATGGCCAGCACGCCCCACAGGGTGGTGCGCGCCACCCGGCCCAGCTGGAAGGCGGTGGCGTAGCCGAAGTAGACGCCCACCATCATCACGTCGCCGTGGGCGAAGTTGATGAGCTTCAGCACCCCGTACACCATGGTGTAGCCGAGCGCGACGAGCGCGTAGATGGTCCCGGCCGCGATGCCGTTGATGAGGTGCTGGATGAAGTCCGACATCAGGGCGTGATGGTGGCCACGTACTTCGCCGTGGTGTCGCCCACCTGGACGACCACCGCGGGCTTGATGGCGTTGCGCTTGTCGTCCAGCGAGATGGTGCCCGCCACGCCGGGGAAGTCCTTGGTCTGGGCAATGGCGTCGCGCAGGGCGGCGGAGTCGTCGGCACCCGCCTTGCGCATCCCCTCGATGCCCACCCGCGCGGCGTCGTAGGCCAGCGCCGCCAGCGAGTCCGGCACCGACCCGTAGGCCTTCTTGTAGGCGGCGATGAAGTTCTGCACCCGCGGGGACGGGTCCTCGGGCGAGTAGTGGTTGGAGAAGTAGCTGCCCACCACCGCGCTTCCGCCCAGCTCCCACAGCTTCTCCGACTCCCAGCCGTCGCCACCCAGGAGCGGGACCTTGATGCCCAGCTCGCGAGCCTGGCGGGCGATGATGCCCACGTCGTTGTAGTAGCCGGGGACGTAGATGGCGTCCGGCTTGGCGCTGCGGATGGCGATGAGCTGCGAGCGGAAGTCGGTGTCGCCCTGGGCGTAGGACTCGGTCGCCACGATCTTCCCGCCCATCTCGGTGTACTTGCGGATGAACACGTCGGACAGGCCCTGCGAGTAGTCCGCCTTGGTGTCCTTCAGCACGGCCGCGCGGGTGGTCTTCAAGTTCTCCTTGGCGAACTTGGCCATCACGAAGCCCTGGAAGGGGTCGATGAAGCAGACCCGGAAGATGTAGTCGCCGATGGCGGTCACCTTCTCGTTGGTGGACGAGGGGCTGATCATCGGCACCTTGGCCTCCTGCGCCTTGTGGGCCATGGCGATGGAGTTGGTGGAGGCCACCTCGCCCAGGATCAGCTTCACGTGGTCCTGGGTGATGAGGCGGGTGGCGGCGTTGGCCGCCTCCTCGGGCTTGGACTGGTCGTCGTAGACGCGGACCGCCAGCTTCTTGCCCTTCACCCCGCCCTCGGCGTTGGCCTCGTTGATGGCCAGCTCCACGCCGTTGCGGGTGGAGATGCCGAAGGTGGCCTGGGCGCCGGTGAGCGAACCCACCTCACCCAGCAGGATGACGTCCGAAGCGGGAGGTGGCCCGCCCTGCGGGGCGGTGCCGGTCGCCGGACCGCCGGTGGGAGTGGGAGTCTCGGTCGAGGTCTGGGACTTCTTCTCGCAACCGGCAGCGAGCAGGACCGCGAGCGCGGCGACGAGGCCAAAAGGCAGGATGCGGCGCATGGCACCTCCGGGGAGTCGGGGGGCTTCTATGGGGAAGGGCCGGGTGGGTCAAGGCGGAGCGCCGTCTATGGTGCAGGGGGAGGCGCCCGCTTCTCCAGCTCGGTCAAGTGCTTCTCCAGCTCCCGCTCGTCCCGGCCCACCTCGAAGCCGGCCTTCCGGGCCCCGTCCACCACGGCGATGCACATCATCACCAGCTTCAGGGTGGCGCGGGTGGGGGCCACGTCCTGGTGCCCGTAGAGGTCGTGCTTGAGCCGGTCCAGCAGGCCCAGGTAGTCGCGGAAGCAGACCGCCGCCGGCAGGTCCTCCAGGGGCCCGGTGTTGCCGAAGTCCGGGGCGAAGGCGATCCCCGCCTGGGTGAGCGCCAGCTCCCGCCCGTCCTCCAACGTGAGGCGCAGGTAGGGGGCGTGGGTGTCCCGGTCCTCAAGCGACTCCACCGACTGGAGGTCGCCCGCCCTCAGGGTGAGGGTCTTCACGCCGGCCACGTCGAACAGCGCCTCGCCCGGCTCGTCGAACAGCACCGCCCGCAGGTTGGCCTGGCAGTAGGCGCGGACCGCGGCGAGCTTGGCGGAGGCGGAGTCGGGCGTGGAGGGTCCCATCAGGAGGGCAGCGGGTGCAGCTCCGTGACGGGCGCACGGGCCGGCAGCTCGTCATCGTCCTCGTCGCGGTCGTGCGCGGGAGCGTCCGGCCGGAGGTAGCGCATCACCATCTCCGCGGTCTCGTCCACAAGCTCCTCCACGGAGATGTGCTCCGGGCGGTCGGTGGCGATGGCGTGGGTGACCGCGGCGCCGGTGGTGACCAGCAGGAACACCGCCGCGTCCAGGTTGGTGGGCCGGATCTGCGCGTGGCGCATCTGGAGGTAGCCGCGCAGGAGGTCTTCGAAGTGCTTGTCCATCTGGGCGACCTTGCACAGCCGCCCCACCCGCGGCACCTGCTCCATCAGCACCTTCTGCAGCTTCGGCTCCAGCGTCTTGGCGTCCACCAGCGCGGAGAGCAGCGCGCGCACCGCCACCGGCACCGGCGCCTCCCCCACCTCGATCATCTTCGTCTCGAGAAGGGCCGCCAGCCGCTGCATGTGGCGCTCGATCAGCGCCGCCACCAACGCCTCCTTGGACGGGTAGTACTGGTAGAGCGAACCGATGCTCACCCCGGCCACCTCCGCCACCTTGTTGGTGGACGTCCGGTCGTACCCGTCCCGCACCAGAACCTGAGCAGTCGCCGCCAGGATGGCGTCCACCGTCGCGCGCGAGCGCGCCTGCCTGGGCGCTTTCCTTGGGGTCGTCCTCGGGCGGGCGCGCATGGTCGGTTCCTTCCGGAATGCGAGTAGAGAATGTGAGTTAAAGCTCATAGATATCATGCCGGACGCCAACCCGAGGTGCAACCCGTGACCGCTGCCCCCACCGCCGCCGCCACTACCGCTGTTGAATCGCAGGGGCTCGCCGCCGTCCCCCGGGACGCCCCCGGCCCGCGGGGCTGGCCGCTGGTGGGCAGCGCGGGGGAGTTTCGCGCCAACCCGCTGGCCCTGCTCACCCGCTCCATCCAGCAGCACGGGGACGTGGTGCGGCTGAACCTGGTGAGGACCGCGTTCATCGTGAACCACCCGGACGGAGTGCGCCACGTGCTCCACGACCATCACCTCAACTACAAGAAGAACTTCGTCTACGACCGGCTGCAGTCGATGCTGGGCAACGGCCTGCTCACCTCGAAGGGCGACTTCTGGAAGCGGCAGCGGAAGCTGGCCCAGCCGGCCTTCCACCGCCAGCGCATCAAGGGCTTCGCGGAGCTGATGGCCACCCACACCGCGCGGATGCTGGAGCGGTGGAAGGCGCAAGCGGCCTCCCGGAAGCCCTTCGACGTCCACCACGAGATGATGCGGCTGACCTTCACCATCATCGGGGAAGCGCTGTTCTCGCTGAACCTGGAGGAGGGGGCGGCCGAGGTGGGCCGCGCGCTCCACGACGCGCTGGAGATCCAGCAGCGCCGCTTCACCGCCTTCTTCATCCCACCCAAGGCGTTGCCCACCCCGGACAACCTCCGCTTCGCCGCCTCGATGAAGGTGCTGGACGGGGTGGTGGAGGACATCATCCAGCGCCGCCGCGCCACCTCCGACGTGGGGAACGACCTTCTGGGCATGCTGATGGCGGCGCGCGACGAGGAGACCGGCGAGGCGATGGACAACCGCCAGCTCCGCGACGAGGTGATGACCATGGTGCTGGCGGGCCACGAGACCACCGCCAACGCGCTCTCCTGGGTCTTCTACCTGCTGTCCAAGAACCCGGCGGTCGCCCGCCGCGTGCAGCAGGAGGCGCGCGAGGTGCTCCAGGGGCGGGCGCCGGTCATGGAGGACGTCCCCAACCTCCGGTACGCGCAGCAGGTCATCGAGGAGTCGATGCGCCTGTATCCGCCGGCGTGGATCATCGGCCGCGAGGCGGTGGAGGACGACGTCATCCAGGGGCGCCGCATCCCCAAGGGCTCCAGCATCCTCCTGGTCCCCTTCACCACCCACCGGCACAAGGACTTCTGGGACAACCCGGAGGGGTTCGACCCGGACCGCTTCACGCCGGAGCAGTCGCAGGGGCGCCACCGCTACGCGTACTTCCCCTTCGCGGCCGGGCCGCGGATGTGCATCGGGGACGGGTTCGCCAGGATGGAGATGCCGATCATCCTGGCCATGGTGGCGCAGCGGTACTCGCTCCAGCTCGAACCGGGCTTCGTGCCGGAGCTGGACCCGGTGGTCACCCTGCGGCCGGGCAACGGTATCCAGGTGACCGCGAAAGACCTGGTTTAATCTCGCGTTCGTGACCGAGCCCCAGCCGGAGGACAGGCAGTCGGCGGAGCGGGAAGCGCCCATCCGGGACGCGCACCGCCGGGGCGACTTCTCCGCCTCGGCCACGGTCGCCATCGAGATCTACGGGCCGGAGGTGCTGGGCTTCCTGATCGCCATCTTGAAGGACGAAGCGGTCGGGTCCGACGTGTTCTCCCAGTTCTGCGAGGACCTCTGGACCGGCCTGCCCAGCTTCCGGTGGGAGTGCACCTTCCGGACCTGGGCGTACACGCTGGCGCGGAATGCGGCGCGCCGGCACCTGCGCTCGCCGCACCTCAAGCGCAACACGCGCCTGTCGCGCGACGCGCTGGGGGAGGTGGCGGACAAGGTCCGCACCTCGACCATCGAGTACCTGCGGAGCGAGGTGAAGCAGGGGGTCCAGCGGCTGCGCGAGTCGCTGGACGAGGAGGACCAGGCGCTCCTCATCCTCCGGGTGGACCGGAACCTCCCCTGGAACGACGTGGCGCGCATCATGCTCGACGAGGGGGAGGGGGAGGGAGCGGCCGACACCGCCTCTCCCGCCGCCATCGCCCGGAAGGCCGCCGCGCTCCGGAAGCGGTTCGAACGGGTGAAGGACCACCTGCGGGAGCTGGCGAAGCAGCAGGGGTTGCTCGAAGAGGGCTGAATAACCCCGGGGCGGGGGGGCACCAGCGTACAGGGGAGCACACCATGCACGCGGCCACGAAGCTCGTCGTTGTCCTCGCCTCACTCTCCAGCCAGATCGCGCTGGCCCGAGACAGCGGAGACGTCCCGGGTCCACCAGCCGAGCTGCGGAGGGAGTACCGATTCGAGGACTCCAGGAAGACGGTGCTCAAGCTGTATCCCGGACCGATGGTCCGGGACCTGGTGATCGGGGCGATCACCAACACGGTCTTCCTCACCGTGCCCGTCGAGATGGAGCTCGGCGTCCACCCGAACCTGGGCCTCTCCGGCCTGGTGACCCCCGTGGTAGCGGTGGGCGGGGGTTACGAGACTGTCGGCATCGCGCTGAACGGCGGCGCGCGCGTGTACCCCTTTGGGCATGCGCCGGACGGCTTCTGGCTCGGTGGCCAGCTCGGCGTTTCGTGGCTGATGTCGCCCTCCGGCTCGCTCGGCATCATCGAGGTCCAGCCACAGCTCGGATACCAGTGGATCCTCGACAACGGCTTCACCATCGGACTCGGCGCGGGGTACTCGCTGTCGTCGTCGGTGGAAGGGCAGAACGGATTCACCTTCATGGTGCCGGTCGGCTACGCCTGGTGAGCCACGGTCCGCTTGAGGCGCCCCGACCTTTAGAGTGAGACTCGTTCCGCTTTGGCGAAGAAGAGGTCAGGGGAGAAGGAGCGCCCCGCGTTGGACCAGGACGGGCCCATGGAGGCGCCTCCCGATGACGACCCGGCCTTCGACGACCTGCTGAAGAAAATCGCCCAGGCCCCCAGCATCGACCCCAAGAGCGTCCCCCCTCCGTCGCCGGAGCGGGCGGCGCAGGCGGACCTCTCCGGCAAGCAGCTGGCCCACTTCCAGGTGCTGGAGCGCATCGGCGAAGGCGGGATGGGCGTCATCTACCGCGCCATCGACGAGCGCCTGAAGCGCACCGTCGCCCTCAAGGTGCTCCCGCCGCGCCACGCCGGGGACCGCGAGCGGAACGCGCGCCTGTGGCGGGAGGCGCAGAGCGCCGCCGCGGTGAACCATCCCCACATCGCGTCCATCTACGAGCTGGGCGAAGCGGAGGGCCTCTCCTTCATCGCCATGGAGTACGTGGCCGGCAAGTCCTTGCGCTCCTACGCCAAGGGCCGCCCCCTCCTCATCGGCGAGGCCGTCCACTTCGCCCGCCAGGTGGCCGAAGGACTGGCCCGCGCGCACGAGGCCGGCATCGTCCACCGCGACCTCAAGCCCGACAACGTGATGATCACCCCCGACCGGCGGGTGAAGATTCTCGACTTCGGGCTGGCCAAGCTGATGTCCGCCGAGGCCGAGGCCGCCGCGGCGGCAGCCACCGCAAGCCCCCAGCGCACCACCCCCGGTCTGCCCCAGGATGGCAGCCAGGCCTCCCCCACCCGCGACGGCGTAGTGCTGGGCACGCCCGTCTACATGTCCCCGGAGCAGGAGAAGGGCGAGCCGAAGCTGGACGCCCGCGCGGACATCTACTCCTTCGGGGTGATGCTGTTCGAGATGCTCACCGGGTCGCCCCCGGCGCGGCACGGCGACCCGCGCGCCCACCTGCTCTACATCCTCGAAGGGCCCGGCAAGGACGCCGACCCGTCCCTGGTGATGCCGCTGGAGCAGGTGGTCCTCCGCTGCATCGAGCCCACCCCGCGCAGCCGCTACCCCAACGGCGCCGCGGTGCTGGAGGCGCTGCGCGCCGTCCCCATCGCCACCGGCATGGACCTGCCGCCGGTGCCGTTCAACGTCCACACCTCCACCCGGCAGAAGTTCTTCTGGGCGCTGGCCGGGCTGGTGGTGTTCCTCACCGGCTGCATCATCGCCGCCACGTACATCCATAGGTACGTGGTGGCCCGCGACCGCCGGCTGGCCGCCGAGGACAACCGCCGCAAGCAGGCCCAGAAGCCCGCCGAGCGCCGCCTCACCTTCAACACCCCGGAGGACCCCATCCTCGATGCGGCGCTCTCCCCGGACGGAACGGCGCTGGCCTTCGTGGACATGAGGGGCGCGCACCTGCGCACCCTGGACCCGGAGTCCACCCGGCCGCTGAAGCTGCCGGACACCGTCCCTCCGCTCCAGTCCATCACCTGGATGCCCAGCGGCCAGGAGGTGCTGCTCACCGCGCGCCAACCCGGCGCCGAGGAGAGCGCGCTGCTCGCCGCGTCGCTGGACGGCAAGGTGCGGGAGCTCGCCCGCGGCAAGGTCAGCCGGCCCCAGGTCTCGCCGGACGGGACCCTGCTCGCCTACGTCGGCCGCAAGGGCATCGAGGTGGCGCCGCTCTCGCTGGATCACCCCCGGGTGCTGGTGGAGAAGGTGCCGGAGGAGGACCTCTCCGAGGTGCACTGGTCCCCGGACGGCCGGAAGCTGCTCTTCGTCCACGAGATGCGGTACGACGAAGGGACCCGCGCCTATCTGGAGACGGTGACCCTGGCCACCGGCCAGCGGCAGGCGCTGCTGGAGAACCCGCGCCTCATCCACTCGGCGGACTCAGGCGCGGTGGCGTGGGCGCCGGACGGACGCATCCTCTTCGCGCTGGCCGAGCGCCCGCCCTCCGAGCCCGGCTTCACCTTGTGGACGGTGAGCCTGGACCCGGCCACCGGCATCCCGAACACCCACGCGCGGATGCTCAACTCCTGGATCGGGACTGTGCCCGGGATGCTCACCGTGGCCAAGGAGGACATCGCCTACGCCCGCTTCGAGCAGCAGACCGACGTCTACCTGCTGGATCTAGAGTCCACCGGCCGGGCCGCGGGCACCCCGCGCCGGCTCACCATGAGCGACCGGAACGAGCGCCCCTCGGGCTGGTCCCCGGACGGCAAGAGCATCCTCTTCGTCTCCGACCAGGACGGCAGCTACGACCTCTTCATCCAGGACGTGGTCACCGGCGAGTCCCAGAAGCTGCTCCAGGACCGCAACTCGCAGACCTGGCCCAGCTTCACGCGCCAGGGGTACGACGTCCTCTACTGGGACCACCCCTACCCCTGCGAGGCGGAGCCCGCCCCGGCCACCTCGGCGAGGCTGATGAAGGCGCGCCTGCCGGGCGGGACGCCGCAGGAGGTGCTGGTGGAGCGCCACACCTCGGGCTGCCAGGACTCGCCGTCCGAGCTGCCGCCGGCGGACGCCTACTTCCGCTGCCCCGCGCGCTCCGGCAACTGCATCCTGGGCGAGACCGAGGGCCTCCAGCTCGCCTTCTCCCTCCTCGAGGTCAACCGCAACCGCGCGCACGAGCTGACCCGCGTGCCCAACCCCGGCCTGCAGGCCCACGGCTGGGACATCTCGTCGGACGGACTGCGGCTGGCCATCCCCGGCGCCAGCGGCCAGGTGCGCTTCGTGGACCTCTCGCGGCGCAAGGCGTTCGACCAGTTCGTGAACAAGGCCTGCGAGCTGAACGCGGTGGCCTTCACCCCTAACGGGGGCGGCGTCTACTCCACCGCGGAGTGCCCGGGCCTGGAGAAGCCGTACAAGCTCTATTACAGCGAGGGCCTCCGCCCGCCGGTCGTCCTCTGGGAGAGCGCCTCGATGCGCTTCCTCACTCCCGTGGTGTCCCCCGACGGCAAGCGGCTGGCGGTGGGCGTGCGGCCGTTCGACAACGACGTCTGGATGGTGAGCGGGCTGTGAACGGCTCCTTCGAGGAGGAAGCCCAGCGGCTGCGCGAGGCGCTCCCCCATGACCCGCCGGTGCAGGGGAAGAACTACTGGATCAAGGACGGCATCCTCCCCAACGCGCGGGAGGTGGCGCGGCGCAGCCTGGACCACCAGGAGTGGCAGCTCGGCTTCCCGCACAAGCCCGAGTACTGGCCGGGGAAGCGGTTCGCCGGCGCACTCAGCCGCGCCGAGGTGGCGGGGGTGGAGGCCTGGGTGAAGGCCACCCTGGGCTGCAAGTCACTGGAGTACCGGCAATCGCCGGACGGCGGGATGCTCTCGTCCAACTTCATCCAGCTGGTGGGGGCCACGGAGTCCGGGCCGCGCCCGCACACCGACTCGCGCGCGCTCTGCACGCATGCCGCGGTCATCTACCTCCAGCCCAGGGTGCCCAAGGGTATCGGCGGCACCGGGTTCTACCGGCTCCAGCTGCCGGACGGTTCGCTGGGCGGCAACGTCTGCCCGCCGCCACACAACCACCTCACCACCGCGCTCAACGTCAAGAAGTTGCCGCTCGAGGCCTGGAAGCTGGAAGTGGAGGTGCCCAACGTGTTCAACCGGATCCTCCTCTACCGGTCGGACCTGGTGCACACGGCGACCTCCTACTTCGGCGAGAAGGACCGCGAGAAGCGGATGACGGCACTGTTCTTCTGGTGGGCGAGCTTCTGATGGCGGACACGAACCTCCCCACGATGCCCTCCACGGGGGTGGTGATCGGCGGCCGGTACCTCCTGGGCGAACGGGTGGCGCAGGGCGGGATGGGCGCCATCTACGCCGCCACCGACCAGCGGCTGGGGCGCAAGGTGGCGGTGAAGATGATGCTGGACGCGGCGGCGCAGGTGCCCGGCTTCGCGGAGCGGTTCGAGCGCGAGGCGAAGGCCGCCAGCCGCATCAACCACCCCAACTGCGTGGTGGTGCACGACTCGGGCGTGGACGAGCGCGGCCACTACCTGGTGCTGGAGTGGGTGGAGGGCCGGACGCTGGCGGCGCTGGTGTCGGCGGACGGACCGCTGAAGCCGGAGCGCGCGGTGGAGCTGATCTGCCAGGTGTGTGAAGGCCTCAGCGCCGCGCACGCGTGCGGCATCGTCCACCGGGACGTGAAGCCGGAGAACGTGATGGTGGTGCCCACCGCCACCGGCGGCGAGCTGGCCAAGCTGGTGGACTTCGGCATCGCGCGGGCGGTGGACGGCGGCAGCGACGCGCAGCTCACCGGGGTCGGGATCAGCATCGGCACGCCGATGTACATGTCCCCGGAACAGGCGATGGCCCAGCCCGTGGACGCGCGCTCGGACGTGTACTCCACCGCGGCCACGCTCTACTTCGCGCTCAGCGGCCGCCAGCCCTGGCTGGGGGACCGGGGGGCGGTGTTCCGGCAGGTGGTCAGCGCCGAACCGCCGGACCTCCCGCCCGCGCTGTACGACCACCCGCTGGCCCAGGTGCTGAAGCAGGCCATGGCCAAGACCCCCGCCGCCCGGCCGGCGACCGCGGCGGAGTTGGTCCGGCGGCTGCACGATGCGGCCGGCTCCGGGCGCGGGATGATCAGCCTCCCGCGGGTGCGGCGGCGGGTGCTGGCCGCCGGCGCCGCGCTGGTGGTGGCCGCGGCGGGGGCGATCTCCGCCATGGAGCTGCTGCGGTCGAAGCCGTCCAGCCCGTACCCGGAGATCGAAGCCCTGCTGGAGGCGGGCCGCCCGGCGGACGCGGAGGACGCGGTCGCGGAGCGCCTGCGAGCCAACCCGGAGGACCCGGAGCTTCTCCTGCTCCGGGGGCACGCCCGGGCCGCCCGCTCGGACGAGCCGGGCGCGCGCGCCGCCTATGCCGCCGCCCTCAAGGGTCGCCCGGACTTCGCGGACAACGCCGCCCTGCAGAAGAACGCGCTGGAGTGGCTGCGCCGCCCATCTCCGGAGTCCACGCTCGAGCTGTGGCGGGCCATCGGCAAGGCGGGGCTGCCGTCGCTGCGCGGCGCCTCCGCCAACCCCGACCGGAACCTGCGCTGGAATGCCATCCGGCTCCGGCAGCAGCTCAACGACCCCGAGGCGCCGGACCTGGTGGCCGCCTACATCCTGGACCTGGAGCCGGCGCGGGACTGCGGCGTCCTCCGCACCACCGCCGAACGCCTCCGCGACGCGAAGGACGCCCGCGCCCTGGTCCCGCTCCGCGCCGCCCGCGCCAGGCTCAACCTGATCGACGCCATCTGCGCCGGGCCGCTCCTGGACGAGGCCATCCGCGTGCTGGAGGGCGCGGGCGCGCCGTAATCAGGCCGGCGGCTCCCGCACCAGCGTCCCCCGGACCCAGTCCCACAGCGGCAGCGTGACGTTGAAGTTCTTCCGCTGCATGAGCTGGGGGTGGTGGTGGATCTCGTGGTTCCTGCGCAGCCACTGCACCACGCGCAGGCGCGTGATGGGCGATGACGACGGCAGGTGCCAGGTCAGGTGCAGCCACTCGTAGAGCAGGGTGTAGCCCACGCTCTCCAGCACGAAGACGCCGGCCAGCGCGCGCCCGCCCAGCCACCAGAGCAGGGCCGTCAAAGGGAGCGTGAAGAGGAAGAGGAGCAGGATGCCGTAGGCGGGGATGAGCACCAGCTGCAGCTCGCGGGTGCTGCGCATCGCCATGTCGCCGGTGACGTAGACGACGTGGTGGATCGGCGTGTGCCGGTCGTAGAGCACTTCCATCCCGCGCTTCCGGGTGTGGAGCACGTCGCGGTGGATGCTCCACTCGACGGCGTTGCTGAACACCCAGAGGGAGCCGAAGAACGCCCAGTGCCAGGGCCCGGCGCCGCGCGCCAGCCAGGCGGCGGCCGCGCAGAGCGACAGGGCGATGAGCGATTCGGTGCCCACGTGGAGCCAGGGGCGGTAGCCGGGGGACTTCGCCAGCGCGCGCGCCCGCACCGCGTCCCGCTCCTCCAGCGGAAGCATCACTTCCCCGAGGCCTTCGCCCGCGCGCCGAGCGCGTCGTAGGCCGCGTACTTGTACGTCTCGGACAGCGTCGGGTAGTTGAAGCAGGTCTGGATGAACAGGTCCGCCGTCCCGCCCGCCAGCAACGCAGTGAGGCCGATGTGGACCAACTCCGTGGCCTGCTCGCCGATGACGTGGACGCCCAGGAGCTTCATCTGCTCCGGCTCGAAGAGCAGCTTCAGCATCCCGCTCCCGTCGCCGATGATCAGCCCGCGCGCGTTCATCCCGAACGAGGTGCGCCCGGCCACGTAGGGCACCTTCTTCTCCTGCAGCTCCTGCTCGGTGGCGCCGGCCATCGACACCTCGGGGATGGTGAAGATGCCGAAGGGCAGCACCGGCGCCAGCGCGGTCTTGTACTTGAGGTCGAACGCGTGGACGACGGCGATGCGGGCCTGCTCCATGGAGGTGGACGCCAGCGCCGGGAAACCGATGACGTCGCCCGCGGCGTAGAGGCTGGGCACCGCGGTCTGGAAGTGCTCGTTCACCTCCAGGCAGCCGCGCGGGTTGGGCTTCAGCCTCACCGCCTCCAGGCCCAGCGTGGCGGTGTTGCCGTTGCGCCCCGCCGCCACCAGCACCTGGTCCACCTCCAGCGCCGCGCCCGACTTGAGCGAGAGGGTGATGGGCCCTTCCCCCGCGTCGCAGCGCACCACCTGGTCCGGCTTCTGGAACCGGACGCCCATGGCCTGCATCCGGGCGACCAGCGCGTCGGCGATCTCCGTGTCCAGGAAGGTGAGCAGCCGCTCCTTGCCCTCCACCAGCGTCACCTGCACGCCCAGCGCCTGGAACATGCACGCGTACTCACAGCCGATGACGCCGCCGCCCACCACCGCCATCCGCTGTGGGATGGCGTCCAGGTTCACCAGCTCGTCCGAGTCGTGGATGCGCGGGTGCTGGAAGTCGAAGGTCGGAGGCCGGAACGGGGAGGAGCCGGTGGCGATCAGCACCCGGTCCGCCTCCAGCACGCGCTCGCCCTCCAGCGCCTGGACGGCCACCCGGCCGGCGTCCAGGAAGCGCGCCTGGCCGCGGACCACCTCCACGCCGTGCCGCTCCAGGTTCCACGCCACCCGGTCGCGCTCGTGGTCCTTCACCACCCGCTCCCGGAAGAGGAGGTCCTTCACGGTGACGCTCCGGTTGAGCGTCACCTCCACGCCGAACAGGCCGCGCTGGCGGAAGCCGGAGAGGTAGAGGGCGGTCTCGCGCAGCGTCTTGGACGAGATGGTGCCGGAGTTGGCGGCGGCGCCGCCCAGCACCTTTGCCTTCTCCACCAGGGCGACCTTCTTGCCGAAGTACGCCGCCTGCGTGGCGCCCTTCTCGCCCGCAGGCCCGGAGCCGATCACCACCAGGTCGTAGCGCGCCACCCGGGGAAGCCTACCCCTTGCCACCCGGAGGCGCGGCCGGCACCAGCTTCCCGCCGGCGTCGCGCAGCTGCGGGGCGGGGAGCTTGAGCGCCGGCTCGCGCGGCAGCTGCGGCTCCACCGCCTTCCGGTCGCCGGCCACCACCACCACCATCTTCCCCGGCTGGAGCGCCCGCTGCGCCGCCGCCTGCACGTCCTGGGCGGTGAGCGACTTCAGCCGGTTCACGAACGTCCGGTACTCGTCCAGCGGCAGGTCATAGACCCAGAGCGCGCCCATGGCGCCCGCCGCGGAGTCGGCGTGCTCCAGAAGCTGCACCAGCTCGTAGGCCAGGAGCGCGCGGCCCTTGGACAGCTCGTCCGCGGTGAGCGGTTCGTCCACCGTGCGCTCCAGCTCGTGCAGCATCTCCTTGAGCGCGGGCGCGGTGACCTCCGTCTTCACCTGCGCATAGGCGATGAATGGACCCGGGGCCGCGCCGAAGGAGAAGCGGGAGAAGGCGCCGTAGGTGTAGCCGTGCTGCTCGCGCAGGTTCTGGTTGAGCCGGCTGGTGAAGCTGCCGCCCAGGACGCTGTTGAGCAGCGTCAGCGGGATGTAGTCCGGCGACGAGCGCGGCGCCGACGGCTGCCCCACCATCAGCACCGCCTGTGGCTTCTGCGGGTAGTCCACCAGCACCAGTCGCGGGCGCTCCGGCGGCACCGTCGCGGAGGAGGGCGGGGCGGGCGGCGGCCCGGAACGCTTCCAGCCGGAGAACGCGTCCGTCAGCCGCTTCACCATGTCCCCCTCCGAAGCACCGCCCACCACCACCAGCACCGCCTGGTCCGGGCCGAAGGTGGAGAAGAACGCCTTCACCTCCGCCAGCGTCATCGACTGCACCGACTCCGGCGTGCCCTCCACCGGGCGGGCCAGCGGGTGGACGCCGTACGCCGCCGCCTTGAACGCCAGCGAGGCCCCGTTCCGGATCTGCGCCCGCGCCGCGGCCAGCTCCGCCACGCGCTGGGCCTGCAGGCGCTTCCACTCCGCCGGGTCCATGTTCGGCTTGAGCGCCACGTCCGCCAGCAGCTTCACCATCTGCGGCAGCTTGTCGTTCATGCCGCTGATGCCCACCGTGAGCGCGTCCTCCCCCGCCTCCACGCCCAGGGCGGCTCCCAGCGCGTCCGCCGCGCCGGCGATGTCCGCCTCGCTCTTCTTCGCCGAGCCGGCTTCCATCATGGCGGCGGTCATCGACGCCAGGCCGGGCTTCTGCTCCGGGTCGGCGCTGGCGCCGCGCTTGACCAGGAACCGCACCGCGGTGATGCCGTTGCCCTTGCGCTCGACGACGTACAGCTTGAGGCCGTTCTTCAGGGTGACCAGCTTCGGCACCGGCGCGGCGAACTCCTTCAAGGGCGGAAGCGCCGGCTGGCGCGAGATGGCCTCTTCGCCCTTCACGGGAACGCGCGGCGGCGGGGCCGGCTTCGGCGCGGGGGCCGGGGTCGCCGGGGCTGGGGCCGGCGGCGCGGGCGTCGCCGTCGCGCAGGCGGCGGCGAGGGACAGCGCGGCGGCCATCATCGTCTTCTGCACGGGGCTCATCGGCTCCCTCCCGCCTTGGAGGCGTCATCCGCGGATGCCGGCTCCGGCCGGACCTCGACGACCAGCTTTCCAACGCCCAGGTACTTCCGGCCCACCTCGGCCACGGCCTTCGGGGTGAGGGTGGTGTAGCGGGCCAGCTCCTTGTGGAGCGTGTTCGGGTCGCCGTAGTTGGCCTGCAAGACGCTGAGCAGGTGCGCCCGCGAGGTCAGCCCCTCCAGCTCCCGCGCGATGCCGCCGATGATGACGTTCCGGGCCGCCTCGAGCTCCGCGGGGGTGGGGCCCTTGGCGATCAACTCCTGGACGACCGCGTCCACCTCCTTCTGGATCTCCGCCAGGTCTTTCCCCGGCAGCCCCATCACCTCGATCTCGAAGACGCTCCCCTGCGAGTGGCTGGCCTGCGCGGCGGCCACCTCGGTGGCGATCTTCTTCTCGTGGACCAGCCGCTTGTAGAGCCGGGACGCCTTCCCGTGCGCGAGCACGGTGGCCAGCACGTCGCACTCCGAGTCGCCGGGCTTCATGTACGGGGGCGAGGTCCAGGCCAGGATGAGCTTGGGCAGCTCCACCTTGTCGGTGAGCCGGCGCACCTCCGTCTGGGCGCGCTGGGGCAGCGGCGGCGCCGGCGGGTGCTCCGGCTTCTTCGGGGAGGGGATCCACCCGAAGTACTGCTTCACCAGCGCCTGCGCCTGGGCGGTGTCCACGTCGCCCACGATGGAGACGATGGCGTTTGACGGGACGTACCAGCGCGCGAAGAAGCGCTTCACGTCATCCAGCTGCGCGGCCTCGATGTCGCGCGCGCTGCCGATGGGGGTGTGGTGGTACGGGTGCCCCTCGGGCCAGGCCTGCTCGTGGGTGACCAGGTCCGCCGTGCCGTAGGGCCGCGCCTCGTAGTTCTGGCGGCGCTCGTTGAGGACGACGGGCTTCTGGGTGCTCAGCTTCTCGTCCGTCATCTCCAGGCCGAAGGTCGCCATCCGGTCGGCCTCCATCCAGCAGAAGGTCTCCAGGAGGTTGGACGGGCCGCTCTCGTGGTACCAGGTGAAGTCGTTGGAGGTGGAGGCGTTGTTGGTCCCGCCGGCCGCCTCCATGATGGTGTCGAACCGGGGGTAGGGGACGTAGCGGGCGCCCATGAACATCAGGTGCTCGTACAGGTGGGCGAAGCCGGTCCGCCCCGGCTCCTCGTCCTTGGAGCCGACCTCGTAGAGCACGTCCATGGCCACGCCGGGGATGCTGTGGTCCTCGGAGATGATGACGGTGAGGCCGTTGTCCAGGGTGGTGGCGGTGGCGTGGAGCGAGAGGGGCGGTGCGGGCGAAGCCGCCATCAGCAGCGCGAGCGCGAGCGACATGGAGGTCCTTTCGACTGTGCGGCGTGCTTAGCACACCCGCCCGGCCGGGCTACCCCACCGGCTGCGCGTACGTCATCACCAGGTACATCACCGCTTCGGCCGAGCCGGGGTTCGTATAGGTGTGGGGGACGTCCGCCTCGAAGACGATGGCGTCCCCCGCGCCCAACCGGTGCTTCTCCCCGCCGACCTCCAACTCCAGCGTCCCCTGGGAGACCACCAGGTTCTCCACCGTGCCGGCCGTGTGCGCGTCGGCCTTCTCCACTCCGCGCGCGGCCAGGCGCAGCTCGTAGAGCTCGGCCTTGCGCGGCTGGTCGAACGGGAAGAGCGCGCGGGAGACGAACTTGCCGTCGCGCGAGGTGAGGCGCTTGGCCTGCGCCGCGCGCATCACCTTGGTGCCCCCGGACGAGGTCATGGCGATCAGCGCGGAGAACGGCACCTCCAGCGCGCGGGCGACCTTCCAGACCACGTTGATGGTGGGCGCGCTCTGCGCCAGCTCGACCTGACCCAGCATCGCCCGGCTCACCCCGGACAGCTTGGCCAGGCCCTCCAGCGACAGGCCGCGCTGGGTGCGCAACGCGCGGAGGTTCTTCCCCACCACCGGCGCCAGGTCCCCCGCGCCCTCGCCTTGCGCGGCCTCGTACGCCCACGCGTCCGCCTCGCTCGGCCCCGACGGCTCGGGGGGAGCGGCCGGCACCGGCATCGGCGCGGGCACCGGCGCCTGCCCCTGCGCGCGCCGCTTCTGCGTGTTCTCGCGAACGGACCTCATCCCTCGAACCTTGGACTCCGAGCCACCCCTGGAAATTTATCCGTTAAAACGGATGATGGGAGCCGGCCGGGGCCCTGTCAATCCGCGCGGTTCCCCAGTGACGGGGAGTGCTCAGGTCGACTTCTGCTCGCTGGTGTAGATGGCGTCGGCGATGCGGTAGGCGGACCCCTCCAACCGCTGGATCGCCTCCTTGATCTTCACCGGGTCGGAGGTCTTCAGGACCACCTTGAGGTTCTCCAGGTCCACCTTGATCTCCTGCCGGTCCTTCTCGGTCAGGATGTTGGCGTACTCCTCCAGCGACCGCTCGGTGGTGTACATCAACCCTTCGGCGTTGTTGTTGAGGTCCGCCAGCTCGCGCTTCTTGGTGTCGTCCGTCTGGTGCGACTGGGCGTCGGCGATCATCCGCTGGATCTCCTGCTCCGAGAGGCCGGAGTTGGAGATGACCCGCACCGCCTGCGTCCTCCCGGTGCCCAGGTCCTTGGCGGACACGTGGACGATGCCGTTGGCGTCGATGTCGAAGGTGACCTCGATCTGCGGGACGCCGCGCGGCGCGGGCGGGATGCCCACCAGCTCGAAGCGGGCCAGCGTCTTGTTGTCCCCCGCCATCTTGCGCTCGCCCTGGAGCACGTGGACGCTCACCAGCGGCTGGTTGTCCACCGCGGTGGAGAACACCTGCCCCTTCTTGCAGGGGATGGTGGTGTTCTTGTCGATGATGATGGTGAACACCCCGCCGGCCGTCTCCACGCCCAGGGAGAGCGGGGTCACGTCCAGCAGCAGGACGTCCTTCACCTCGCCCTTGAGCACGCCGCCCTGGATGGCGGCGCCCACCGCCACCACCTCGTCCGGGTTGATGCCCTTGTGCGGGTCCCGGGCGAAGTACTCCCGCACCTTCTGCTGCACCGCCGGCATGCGGGTCATCCCGCCCACCAGCAGCACCTGGTTGATCTGCTGCTGGTTCAGCCCGGCATCCTTGAGGGCGATCTTGCAGGGCTCGATGGTCTTTTCGATCAGGTCCTTGACCAGCGCCTCCAGCTGCGGGCGCTCCATGGTCTCGGTGAGGTGCTTGGGGCCGGAGGCGTCCGCGGTGATGAACGGCAGGTTCACCTCGGTGTCCGGCGCCGAGGAGAGCTCGTGCTTGGCGCGCTCCGCCGCCTCCTTCAGGCGCTGCAGCGCCATCCGGTCCTTGCGGAGGTCAATGCCGTTGGCCTCCATGAACCGCTTGGCCAAAAAGTCGATGATCCGCTGGTCGAAGTCCTCGCCGCCGAGGAAGGTGTCGCCGTTGGTGGACTTCACCTCGAAGACGCCGGCGTTCAGCTCCAGGATCGAGATATCGAAGGTGCCGCCGCCCAGGTCGTAGACGGCGATCTTCTCGCTCTTGCCCTGCTGCTGCTTGTCCAGGCCGTAGGCGAGCGCCGCCGCGGTAGGCTCGTTGATGATGCGCAGCACGTTCAGCCCGGCGATGCGCCCGGCGTCCTTGGTGGCCTGGCGCTGGCCGTCGTTGAAGTAGGCGGGGACGGTGATCACCGCCTCGGTGACCGGTTCGCCGAGGTAGTCCTCCGCCGTCTGCTTCATCTTCATCAGCACGATGGCGCTGATCTCCGGCGGGCTGTACGCCTTGCCCCGGATCTCCACCCAGGCGTCGCCGTTGGGGGAGGCCACCACCCGGAACGGGCTGATCGCGATCGCCTTCTTCGCCTCCGGGGAGTCGAACCGGCGGCCGATCAACCGCTTCACCGCGAAGACCGTGGCCTCCGGGTTGGTGATCGCCTGCCGCTTGGCGATCTGCCCCACCAGGCGCTCGCCGGCCTCGGTGAACGCCACCATCGACGCAGTGGTGCGGCTCCCCTCGGAGTTGGGGATCACCACCGGCTCCCCGCCCTCCATCACGGCCACGCACGAGTTGGTCGTCCCGAGATCGATTCCGATGACCTTGCCCATGAGACGTTCCCCCGACCTTCTACGACTGCCCCGACTGCTCGGGCGGCTTCTGTTCGCCGGCGCTCGAGGTTTCGACGGCGCTGGCGGTGGCGGCCGCCTTGGAGACCATCACCAGCGCTGGCCGGACCAGGCGGTCATTGAGCATGTAGCCGCGGAGCACCTCCTGGGCTACCTGGCCCGGAGGCATCTGGTTGGTCTCCATGTGCTGCATGGCCTCGTGCAGCCGCGGGTCGAACGGCTGGCCCACGGCGGTGAAGGCCTTCACCCCGTGCCGCCCCAGGGTGTCTTCGAAGAGCTTCCTCGTCATCTGCAGGCCCTTCTTCAGGCTGTCGAAGTCTGAAGAGGAGCGGGCGTGGTCCAGCGCGCGGTCCAGGTTGTCCGGGATGGGGAGCAGGTCCTTGAGCAACCGCTCCACGCCGAACTTCTGGATCTCCTCCTTCTCCTTCTGCGCGCGGCGCTTGAAGTTCTCCAGGTCGGCCACCGCCCGGAGCATCTTGTCGTGCGTCTCCTTGATCTTCTCCATCAGCTCGCGGCCCTTGGCCTGGGAGAACTCGAGCTGGATGCGCAGCTCCTCCAGCTCCTTCTTCGACGCGCCATCTTCGGCCGGCGCGGCCTCCTCGGTGGGTGCGGCCTCCGCGGCCTCCGCGGACGGCGATTCGACCTCCAGCGCCAGGTCCACCGGGGCGCCCGGCTCCGCCCCGGCCCCGGTGTCGGTCCCGGTGCGCTTCTCGACGGCCCGAAGCGCCTCCTCGATCACGTCCTCCCCGATGCCGGTGGAGAACTTTCCCTTGTCGGGTATGCCCGTCATGGAGGCCCCGGACTATGGCAGGGGCGGCGGCGCGGCGGTAGGCCCGAGTGCGCAGGCAGGCCTACGACTTCTTCTTTTTCGCCGTTCTCTTCTTGGTCTTGG
>DATBSS010000706.1:0-2737 GCA_036559665.1 Myxococcaceae bacterium | reverse complement strand
GGTGCTGCTGGGCGGAGACCCCGGCATCGGCAAGTCCACGCTGCTGCTGGCGGCGCTGGAGCAGCTGTCGCGGCACGGCCCGGCGCTCTACGTCTCCGGGGAGGAGTCGCTCCGGCAGACCAAGATGCGCGCGGACCGGCTGGGCGTGCAGAGCCCGGAGCTGCACCTCTACGCGGAGACGGACGCGGAGAAGATCCTCGGCGCGGCGGAGGCGATGAAGCCCAGCGCGCTGATGGTGGACTCCATCCAGACCATGTTCCTGCCGGAGCTGGGGAGCGCGCCAGGTTCCATCTCGCAGGTCCGCGAGGTGTCCGGCCGGCTGATGGCTTTCGCCAAGCGGACCGGCGTCCCTACCTTCATCGTCGGCCACGTCACCAAGGACGGCTCCATCGCCGGGCCGCGCGTGCTGGAGCACATGGTGGACACCGTCCTCTACTTCGAGGGCGAGCGCGGCCACCCGTTCCGCATCCTCCGCGCGCACAAGAACCGGTTCGGGTCCACGAACGAGATCGGCGTGTTCGAGATGAAGGGGCAGGGGCTGGTGGAGGTGGAGGACCCGTCGGCGCTCTTCCTGGCGGAGCGGCCAGTGGGGAAGTCGGGCTCGGTGGTGACGGCCACGCTCAACGGGACGAGGCCGCTGCTGGTGGAGGTGCAGGCGCTGGTGGCGCCCACCGGGTACGGGACCGCGCGGCGGACGGCGATGGGCGTGGACGGGAACCGGGTGGCGCTGCTGGCGGCGGTGCTGGAAAAGAAGGAGGACGTGCAGCTGGTGGGCTGCGACATCTTCGTCAACGTCGCGGGCGGGATGCAGCTCACCGAGCCGGCTGCGGACCTCGCGGTGTGCGCCGCGCTGGTGTCGTCGCTGCAGAACAAGCCGCTGGACGCGCAGACGCTCATCCTCGGGGAGGTAGGGTTGGCCGGGGAGGTGCGCGCCGTCGGGCAGCCGGACCCGCGGCTCGCGGAGGCCGCCAAGATGGGCTTCAAGCGCGCCATCCTGCCCAAGGGGACGGCGAAGCGGCTGGAGCAGAGCCCGCTCACGCTGGTGCCGGTGGAGACGCTCTCCGAGGCGCTCCAGGCGATGTTCTAGGGAGGCGACGAGTGAACCGGTGGTGGCATCTCACGTGCCTCGTTCTCGCAGCGTGCTCCACGCCGCCGCGTCCCCCTCCCGAGCACGCCTTCGACCCGAAGCCATGGCTGGAAGACCTGGCGCAGCTGGAGGACGCCCTCGGGCAGCACTACGCGAACCTCGAGTGGGACGTGCGCCATCAAGGCCTGGACGCCGCCGCGCTCGACCGCACCGCGCGCGAGGCGATCTCCCGGGCGGGGTCGGAGCGCGAGGCGCTGGAGGCCATGGTCCGCTTCATCGCGGCGTTCCGGGACCCGCACCTGTCATGGACGTTGCCCCAGCCACGGATCCGCTACGACCTCCGGTTCACCTCGGATGGATCGTCGGTGCGGATCCAGAGGGCGGGTCCAGCCGCCTGCGGAGCACAGCCCGGCGACGTGGTGGAGGCCATCCAGGGCCGGCCCGCGCTGGAGCAACTCCAGGTCCGCCTCCCCCTGGCCCGCATGCCCAACTTGCTCGTGCGCCGCGAGGAGGCGCTGGGGACCTTCACTTCGTCTTCGCTGGCGTCGCCGGAGGCGCTGCGGTTCACGTTCGTGCGCGAGAGTGTGACGCGCGAGTGTGTCCTCACGCCGCGCGCGCCGGATCCGGCTCCTCCAGCACCAGATTCCCTGACTGCAGACACGCCGGGCGTGAAGGCTTGCGAGGCGCTGGGCATCACCGCCGCCTCGGCCCCGGCCAGCCCGCTGCTGTTCCGCCCGGAGCGCCACTCCGCCTTCACTCCCGCCGCCGCGCCCCCGTTCGGCGCGGGGACGGTGCGCCTCGATTCGGGAGCGCAGCTGGGGTGGCTGCGGATCCCGCTCTTCAGCGAGGAGGCGTTCCCCGCCTTCTGCGCCCAGGCGTGGGACGCGTTCCGCGCGCACCTCACCGGGCCCTGCGACGAGCAGTGCCGCGGAGACTTCGATGGAGAGGTCCTCATCTCCGGCCTGGTCGGCGCGATCGCCGCGCAACTGGACGCGTTCCGGACCGCGAAGGTGTCCGGCGTCGTGGTGGACATCTCGGACAACGGCGGAGGCGGCGACTGGGTCCTCGACACGGCCCGGCTCCTCTCCACGGCTCCGCTGTCGTGCCCGGCCGGCGCCCGGGTCCGCGAGTCCGCCGCGGTCGAGAGCGCGGCGCACGACGTCAAGGAGGCGGAGTCCTGCGGCGCTCCTCCGCCGGACGTGGCGTGGGCGAAGGCCGTGCAGGCGGAGATCGCGCAGCCCTGCGACTGGCGCCCGGTGTTTCGAACGGGCGCGCCGGTGCCGGAGTGCTCGATGCTCACCCGGAGCCGCCGCTCTCCCTGCTATCCGTCCATTGGAGCGGGCCTCCCGTGCGCGGCGCAGAAGCCGCCGCTCGATGGTGGGCGGGAGCGCGGTCTCCGGGGCGCGCCGCTGTACGTGCTGATGAACCGCAACACCGCGTCGGCGGCCGAGCTCTTCGCCGCCATCCTCCGCGACAACGGCGCCGCGACGCTGGTCGGGGAGCGATCGCTCGGCGCCGGGTGCGGCTACATCGACGGCGCCAACCGCATCCAGCTCCGCCACTCGGGGCTGAAGCTCCGCGCGCCCAACTGCGTCCGCTTCCGGCGCGACGGCGCGAACGAGGTGGACGGGATCGCCCCCGACCGCGCCG
>DATBSS010000705.1:0-3414 GCA_036559665.1 Myxococcaceae bacterium | reverse complement strand
GTCGGCATGAACGAGATCGGGCTCTCGGGTCTATGCCCGACTGCAACAACTCGAGATCACAAGTCTGAGATGGCTTGCCAACGGCCTTCCGGACCGCTGGGCGGCCAGCGGGCCCACAGCGGCAGCGTCGTCGCGTCGCTTCGGGCTGGACGCGGGCCACAGTCGGGAGGGTAAGACGGCCGACGAGAAACCGTGGGGAACCTGCATAACTCCACGTTCCCCACAGGAGCGATTCCACTTACGTGGTCTGGCGCCTGCGACAAGCACGCCCCCACGAGTAGCTGGTGAACATCCGCACGCAGGACACTGGAAACTTCCAATTGGTGCTCTCTCCACCCAAGCCCTCGCCCCGCATGGCGTTTATTTGTCCTTGACCTGGAGGCCGGGACCATCCGCGTCGGCCGAAGCTGCGAGGCGGACACGACCAAGGGAGGTGCGGAGGCGCTCCTTCCCATCCACTCTGAGCTTCGCTCCTACTTTGGAGCACGCGATCAGCCGCTCTCCCTCGGAGTTGGTCTTCCCGCGTGCCAGTAGCCAGATGTTCTCGCGCCATGTCGATCTCGCGAGCATCCTGCGCCGCGCGATGGCGCATGCTGGCCTCGTGGAATGTTGGGAGAATGGGCCCTCCTGGATTCGAACGAAGGACCAACGGGTTATGAGCCGACTCAATCCGCCCGCAGCGCCCGGATCTCCTCTGTTGTGAAGCCGGCCTCGCCGAGGATCTCCTCGGTGTGCTGGCCCAGCGCGGGCGGCGGGTGGAGCGGCGGGTCGCCCATGCGCACCGGCGTGCGGAGCTGGCGGACCGACTTCCAGCCGCGCTGCGGGTCGTCCGCCTCCAGGAACATCCCGCGCGCGACGAGCAACGGATCCGAGAGCACGTCGTCGCCCTCGTTCACCACCTCGACGCAGAGGTCGACGGCGGCGAAGCGGCGCTTCCACTCGTCCGCCGGCGCGGTGGCGAAGATGGCCTGCACCTGCGCGCGCGCGGCCACTCCGGCCTCCCCGGTGTCCCAACCCAGCGGCTCCAGGTCCGGCCGGCCAATCACCCCACACACCCCCGTCCAGAACTTCGGCTCCAGCGCCCCGACCGACAGGTACCGGCCGTCCTGCGCGCGGTAGAGCCCGTAGCAGGGGTACCCGCCATTGAGCGCCTCCTCGCCGCGCCGCAGCGGCCGGCCCTCCTCGCCCATCGCCATCCGCGCGCCGAGGTGCATGTGGAGGAAGGCCAGCGACCCCTCCGTCATCGAGACGTCCAGCCACCGTCCCCGCCCGGTGCGCGCGCGCTCGTGGAGCGCGGCCAGGATCGCCACCAGCGAGAACAGGCTGCCACCGCCGATGTCCGCGATCTGCACGCCGGGCTGGACGGGCGGGCCGCCCCGCTGCCCCGTGTAGGCCAGCGCCCCGGCGCGCGCCACGTAGTTGAGGTCGTGCCCGGCGCGGAGGCGGTCCGGCCCGGTCTGGCCGTACCCGGAGATGGAGCAGACGATGAGGCGCGGGTGCAACCGGGAGAGCTCCTCGTAGCCCAGGCCCAGCCGGTCCATCACGCCGGGACGGAAGCTCTCCACCAGGACGTCGTAGCCGGCCAGCAGGCGCTTCACCGCCGCCACCGACTCCGGCTTCTTGAGGTCCAGCGCCAGCGACCGCTTGTTCCGGTTGAGCGCGTAGAAGAGCGCGCTCTCGTCGCCCCGCAGGGGCGGCATCTGGCGGATGTAGTCGCCGCCCTGCGGGTCCTCCAGCTTGTCCACCCGCGCGCCCAGGTCCGCCAGCACCAGCGTGGCGTAGGGACCGGGCAGCAGGCGGGTCAGGTCGAGGACCCGGACGTCGGAGAGCGGGAGCGGGTCGCCCACTCGGCCGTTACGAGAGCAGCTTGCCCAGCTTCATCGCCAGGCCCATGTCCATCGGCTTGAACTTCAGCTTGCCGGACATGGCCGCCATCTGCGCGTTGAGCTGCTTGGCGCGGATCTTCACGAAGTCCTCGCCGGAGACGGTAATCGTCATCTTCGGCGTGCCCTGCGCGCCCGTTTGCACCCAGTCCGCACCCTTGGTGAGGTCGACCGTCCAGGTCCCGCCCTGGTCGCCGGTGATCACGAAGTGGAGGATGGCGTTGATCTCTTTCGCCAGGTCGGGCTTCGACTTGAGCAGGTTGGGGATCTCGGTCTCCAGGATGTCCTTGGCGTTCATGGGTCCTCGTCGAGGTCGCAGCGGTGTGTGAAAGCGCGCGACCCTACCGACCCGCCCTCCGAGGCGTCAAGCGAGCGGACCTCACGCCTCCACGCGCGGCGAGGCGGGGACCGAATCGCCCACCACCTTGAGCAGCTCGTTGAGCTCGAACGGCTTGGCGAGGAAGCCGCGCGCGCCCACCACCCGCGCCTTGGCGCCCGCCTGCCGGTCCGCGGAGAGCACCACCACCGGGATGTCCGAGTCGCCGCGCTGCCGGAGCGCCTGGGAGAATTCCCACCCGTCCATCACCGGCATCATCAGGTCCAGGAGGATCAGGTCCGGCCGCCGCTGCTCGATGCGCGCCAGCGCTTCCTGCCCGTGGCGCGCCCGGTCCACCGCGTAGCCCTCCGCTTCCAGGATCTCGGAGAGCGCTTCCAGGATGTCGGGATCGTCGTCGACGACGAGGATCTGGGGGCGGGCTTCCGGCATAGGAGAACAGTGGGTGTGGAGATCTTGTCTCGCCGCGGGCCTTCCTGCACGGGTGCACTGGCGTTCGGGCGCAGGACCCGTCGCCTGCCGGACACTCCGCGCGCCGGCCGCTCCCGGCCCCAGGGTTTTCCCTTGGGCGCCGGGAGGGGTATGGTGCCGGCCGTACCTGTACGTCATCCGGAGCTTGCGATGGGTCTCCGCCTCCCCGAATTGCTGCTGATCTTCGGCGCGCTGCTGCTCCTCTTCGGCGGCACCAAGCTGCCGCAGCTGGGCAAGTCCCTCGGAGAGTCGATCCGCAACTTCAAGAAGGGCTTCAGCGAGGACGACCCGAAGCTCAGCTCCGCGCGCCAGCCGGCCGCCGCGGACCCGTCCACTTCGCAGCCGCAGAAGGTCGCCTCCAAAGACTGACGCGGTCCGCTTCACGCTGTTGGCCGAAGACCGACGCCGTTCGCTTCATCCTGGGAGGGGTATGAGCGCACTGGTGCTGATGGGCTTGCTGCTGGCCGGCGCCAAGCCGTCCAAGCCGGTTTCCCTTCCGATTGCCGCCGCCCCCGGCGGTCAAACCGAAACCTCCTCCTGCTGAACCGGCGCCCGCGCCTCCTCCCGCCGCGGCGGAGGCCAAGGCCGAAGCCTCGAAGCCCGCCGAGCGGACCCTCCTCTCGAAGATCCGGGTCAGCGGCGGCCTGGGGCCCGCCTTCACGCTCGGCGGCGGCCTCTCCCCCCAGGGGAGCACCCCGGTGTGGCTGCGCGGATCGGCGCGCGCCA
>DATBSS010000704.1:0-29941 GCA_036559665.1 Myxococcaceae bacterium | reverse complement strand
ACGGTCACGGCCACGAATTCTGGCGGCTCCAAGTCGTTCACGCTCAGCATCACGGTCAACGACGTGCCGCCAATGAATCTCGCCTATTCTAAAAACCCCGCCCTCTACACCAAGGATCAGCCGATTATCCCCGACATCCCGTCGAGCACCGGCGGTCTGGTCGTCTCCTATTCCATCAATACGGCGCTACCCCTGGGCTTGAGCTTCGACACAAGCACTGGCGTTATCGATGGTACGCCCACCGTGAGAATGGATACCAACATCTACACAGTGACGGCGACGAATTCTGGTGGCTCGGCGAGCGTTAATTTGAGCATCAAGGTGCAAGAGTGCTTTTTATTCATATGCTCTGAAAAGATCGTGGAGCCTGCATCGGTCCGACCGGGTGGCTCCAGAGCGGCCATTACGGCGGGTGGTGGCCATTCCTGCGCGCTTGTCGATGGCCATGCCTGGTGCTGGGGGGATCAGTCACCGGGGGGCTCCGGCAACGGCTCCGTACCGGAAGGGGCCGTTCCCGTCCGGATCTCCGGCCTCGCTTCCAACCTCCAATCCATCGCCGCGGGCCCCTCCTACGCCTGCGCCATCGACGGTGACGGCGTCGCGTGCTGGGGAGAAAACACGCACGGCCAGCTCGGCAACGGCTCGACGCTGAGCAGCCGTGTCCCCGTCCCGGTCCCCAGTCTCTCCTCCAGGGTCCAGGCCATCGCCGCCGGCACTGCTCACGCCTGCGCCATCGACGGTGACGGCGTCGCGTGCTGGGGAGAAAACACGTACGGCCAGCTCGGCAACGGCTCGACGCTGAGCAGCCGTGTCCCCGTCCTGGTCCCCAGCCTCTCCTCTCGGATCCAGGACATCGCCGCGGGTGGCGCCCACACCTGCGCCGTCGCGGGTGACGGCGTGGTGTGCTGGGGAGAAAACACGCATGGCCAACTCGGCAACGACTCCACGATCAACAGCCGAGTCCCGGTCAAGGTCGCCGGATCCTTCTCTGGTGTCCAGGCCATCGCTGCGGGCGCTGCCCATACCTGCGCCATCGTCAATGGGAGCGTCCAGTGCTGGGGGGACAACCTCCGTGGCCAACTCGGTGATGGCTCCACGATCGAGAGCCATGCCCCCATCCAGGTCACCGGCCTTACCTCCGGCGTCCACGCCATCGCGGCAGGCGCGGCTCACACCTGCGCCATCGTCAAGGAGAGCGTCCAGTGCTGGGGGGACAACAAGCACGGCCAGCTCGGAAATGGCTCGACGCTGAGCAGCCCTGTTCCCGTCCCTGTCGCCGGTCTCTCCTCCGGCGTCCTGGCCATCGCCGCGGGCGCCACGCACACCTGTGTCTTCGCCAGCGACGGAATCCAGTGCTGGGGAGAAGATCTCCACGGCCAGCTCGGGGACGGCTCCGCGGCCGACCGTCTCGTGCCTGTCTCGGTCCGGCTCACGGGGACTGACGAGTGACAGACGGCAGGTGATCGCCAGGCTCACCGGTGTCCCACCGCGCTTATGGTCGGCGACGACGAGACCATGCTCAGCCTCCCCAGGCGAGCGATTCGATTAGCGCCGGACCAGATGGGAGGGGGGTCCGGCGCGATCCACGGTCGCGTCGGTCTGGGCACGCCTTCACCTCCGAGTGGCTGAACACCGCGGTCGGCTGCCACAACGGGTCTGCATCCACGCGCTCGGGCAACTCGCCGTCGCCGATAGTGAGTGCGCAGGGGCCCCAGGAGGCGATGGACAAGCTCGCCACCGAGATGGACGACGTGATGGGCCGCCTGGAGCGGTCGGGCATGCAGAACTGCCCGCCCAAGCTCAACCCACCGAAGGGGCCGAAGGAGTGGCTCGACGCCCCCGGCTCGCCGCGGCCGAAGCTGGCCAATGAAAAGCCCAAGGGCGAGACGGTGCCGTACGAGCAGCTGCTGCAGGCGTGGCGAGAAGGGCGCGTGAAGTAGGAAACGCCTCAGGCCGCCCGGGCACCGAGATCCAGCGACTGCAGGAGGCGATCGCGCTGCCACTGCGCGCCCGCCTGGGCCTGGTGGATGGCCACGTGCAGCCGCTTGGCGGCGGCCTCGTCACCGGTCCCGGCGGCCAGCAACTGGTGGGTGCGTTCGCGCAGGGCCAGCGCCTCGGGGGCGCGCCGGCCGCCCTCCTGCGCCAGGGTCGAGGCCAGGTCCGCGCCGATGGCCGCCAGGCCGCGGTGGTCCCCGCGCCGGAAGGCGTCCGCGGCCTCGTCGCCCGCGCTCACCACCTTCGCCAGGCGCTGGAAGGTGGCCGCCTGGTCCGTGTTCACGGTGGCCGCGCCACCGCCGCGCTCCAGGAAGAGCTGGCGCACCTGCTTGCCCGCCGACCGCAGCGCGCGCGCCGCCTGGGCCGCATCCGCGGGCTCGCGCGCCGCGCCCAGGTCGGAGGCGGCGTCCGCCACCTGCCGCAGGACCTGGCGCGACGCCTGGTCCCCGGGGTCGAGCCTCGAGTGCTCCTGCAGCAGCGGCAGCAGCGCCGAAGCCGCCCGGCGCGCGCCGTCGTCGTCCGCCACCGAGAGCGACTGGATCATCTCGCTGGAGGTCGCGAACGCAGCCGACGCGCGCCGCCAGTCCGCCGCGCCGGCCTCCTTGCCGGCATTGCCGGCGGAGGTGCCCTCCGCGGGCCGGGGCAAGGCCAGCCGCCCGCCGCCCTCGGTGAACCGCTGCGCCGCCTGCACGCCCTCCGCGAAGCGCGACCACCGCCCCGAGGCGTTGCGCAGCGCGTCGCCGGCGGCACCCAGTCCACGCGCCGCGGCGGTCCACAGCCCCGACGGGCTGGCCACGCGACGCAGTTGGGCGCTCAGTTCCAGGCCCTCCAGCCCTCGGGCCATCGACCCCGCCAGTCGCCCCGCCGCCGAAGCGACGCGACCGCGGGCGTTCTCGACCATACCCACGGCGGCGGTCGCCGGGGCCCCCTCGGGAGCGCGCGCCGCCTGCTGCGCGGGCGCCGGCTGGCGGCTCGTCGCGATCGCCTTCGCCGGGATCAGCTGGGTCGGCTCCGGCCGGGCCGTCGGCCGCTTCTGGAGCTGGGTGGGCCCCTCCGGCTCCGGCCGCGCGAACATCTTGACGGTGGCCCGCTGCTCGAACAGGTCCTGCCGGTGAAGCCTGGGCTCGGTGGCGCGCCGGTTCCGCAGCTCCGCCTGCGCCGCCGCGGGTGGGCGCATCCGCGCCGTCGGCTGCGGACCGCGTGGAAGGAGCTGACCTCTGATGCCTTGGAGAGCCATGTGGCGGGGCCGGGGGTCCCGGTTCGCCAGGCATGACAGACCGCCCTTAAAACTCGTGCATTTCCCCGTGCATTTTCCAGCAACCTCAGTATTTCCGGCGAGTTAGGAGTCGATGTCCGGGGCCCGGAGCCAGGCGGTGATGCTCCCGTCCAGGCGGCTCTTCGCTTCCCGGATCAGGCTGGAGACCTCCGAGGTGTTGATCCGGAACCGTTCCTTGAGCAGGCGCCGCGTCTCTTCCAGGAGCTTCTTGCGGGTGGCCGCGACGCGGCGGGAGATGGTGGAGCGGTGGGTCTGGAAGAGGGGGGCGATCTGCTCGAAGGTCAGCCCGTCCGCGAAGTGGTAGCGGAGCAGCACGCGCTCCTCGTCGGTGAGGATGGCGGCTGCCTCGCGGAAGGCCTGGGACAACCTGGCGGCGTTCTTCCGGCCGATGACCGAGAGCTCCGGGTCCCGCCGTGGGTCGGCCAGCACGTCCAGGTCCTGGGTCGCGGACGGCCGGGGAGGAGGCCTGAGGTTCAGCGCCACCCGGATGGCCGCCACCTTGGCCCAGGAGACCAGGGGGCCGGACCCGGTGTAGTCGAACAGCCGGGGAGGTTGCTGGTGCTCGGAGAGGAGGAGGCGCTCGCGCAGCCGCTGGTGGACCTCGTCCACGAAGTCCCCGGTCTTGCCGATGCGGCGGGTGGCCGAGGCTGCCGGCTGGAACACGCGCGCGTCGAGCACGGCCAGCGCGGCGCGATCGCCGGCGAGCGCGGCGCAGGTCAGGTAGAGGTCGGCGACGTGGAGCTCGGAGGCCCAGCCGGGATCCAGCGCGCTCCGGCCAATCTTCCGCGCCAGGTGCTCCACGAAGGTCCGGGGCTCCACCTCCAGGTCCGGGTAGGCCCGGCGCGCCGCGGTGAGCGCCTGCTGCAGCTCGCCCTCCAGCGCGCCGGCGTCCGCCGCGCCGCGCTCGCCCAGGTGCCGAAGGTAGATGGGTGCCAACTCCACGTGGAGACCTCCTGCCGATTACAGCTTCCGCTCCTGCAGCCACTGGTCAAGACGTTCCAGCCCCGCGCGGTCCTCCGCCCCGGTGGTCGCGTCCAGCCCGGCCCGGGCGGCGCGGCCCTCCCGGGCCAGCGCCCGCGCGCGCTCGGTGGACGAGGGCGTCCCGAAGAGCGCCCGCGAGAGCAGGAACGCCGCGTAGGCCCGGTCGAAGGGCCGCCCGCCCTCGGGAGGCAAGGCGGCGTGCGCTTTTTCCAGCGGCTCCCGCGCGTTCGCCTTCGGCCCCGCCAGCCACCGCGCCTCCCCCAGGGAGGCCAGCGTGAGCGGCAGCTCCGCGGCGCCCGCGGGGCCGCTCCGTTCCAGGACGCGCCACGCGAGTTGCAAGGTGACGGCCGCACCGGCCGCATCCCCGGCCAGCAGCTGCTCGCGCCCCAGGCTCAGCTGGGCCAGCCCCAGCTCCAACGGCTCCACCACGCCGCCGCGCTCCAGCTCGCCGACGGCGGGGCCCAGGAGCGCCGCCGCGTCCCGATGGGCGCCGGCGCGCGCCCGCAGCCCCCCCAGGCGCACCCGCGCCCGCACCACGCGCAGGTCCGCGGGGTCCAGGGTCTTGTCGAGGATGGCCACGGCGTGCGCCTGGTCCCGCTCCGCGTCCGCCCACGAGCCCGCGCCGGCCTCGACGTTCGAGAGGGTGATCAGCGCCTCCGCCACCAGCGGGTGGTCCCGGAGCGCCAGCTGGCGGATGCGCGCGGCGGCGGCCGCCTCCGCCACCGCTTCCTGGGGTCTCCCGGCGGCGCCCTGCAGGGGCACGCCCGCCAGCAGCACCGCCGCCAGGACGGGATCTTCGGGCACGGGCCGGGCGCGCAGCAGCTCCAGCGCGGTGCGGTGCTCCTGGAGCGCCTCCGGCACCCTCCCCTCGGCGAGCGCGGCGTCCGAGGCGACCTGGTGGGCCAGCGCACCCAGCTCGCCCATGCGGGCCGTCCGCGCCGCCGCCGCCGCCGCGTAGACCGCCCACCGCCGCGCCTCGCCGGTGCGGCCAGGGGACCGGACGCAGAGCGCGCCCAGCTCCAGCCAGGCGCGGGCCGCCGTGGCGTCGTCCTGGGCCAGCTGAGCGGTGGCGGCCGCGCGGTGGAGCGCCTCCTCGGCGAGCGGTTCGCGCGGGTGGGCGCGCGCCTCGGCCCGCCCCAGCGCCAGGAACGCCTGCGCCTGCACCGCCGGCGTGCTGGCGGCTTCCTCCGCGAGCGCCCGGAGCTCGTGGACCGGCGTGGCCCCGGTCTCCTGGCGAGCCTGGAGCACGGCCAGGCGCCCGAGCAGGTCGTCCTTCCGGGCCGGCGGCGCGGGGACACCGGTGGCGGTGATGTCCAGGCAGGTGGCGGGCTCCGGCAGCGCGCCGACGCGCGCCAGGGCCCCCGGGTCGCCCCGGGAGAGCGCCACCGCCGCGCCCCGCAGCTCCATGAGCGCGCGATCCAGGCAGGAGAGACGCGCGGCGAGCTCCCGGCCAGCCGGTTCGGTCCGCGGCCGTGGCTCCGTGCACGCCCGGGCGTTGGCCACCTTCCAGCGCGTCGCGTAGGCGTCCAGCGCCGCCGTGCCGGGGCCCAGCGCCAGCGGGACGGTGGCGCGCTGGGCGGAATCCCAGGCCTGCCGGAGCCGGGCGTCGCCCGCGGCGCAGCCGTCGCGCCGCTGCCACAGCGCCCAGCCACCCGCCACCACGCCTGCCGCCACCGCCAGGGTCACCATCGCGCCCGCGAGCCGCCAGCGCCCCCGCGCCGGCTGCAGCACCCCCTCCAGCGTGGACAGGAGGTCGTCCATGGCGCGGAAGCGCCGGGCCGGCTCCGGGTTGAGGCCGCGCCGGACGGCGGCGCCGATCCGCTCCGGCACGCCGTGCCCGGGCGGGGGCGGGGCGAAGGCGCCGCGGTCGATCTGCTGGAGCCGTTCGTGGAGGCTGGTCGCTTCGAACGGGCGGACCCGGTAGAGCGCCTCGTAGAGCGCCACGCAGAAGCTGAACTGGTCCGCCCGTCCGTCCGGCGTCTTGCTTCGCATCTGCTCCGGCGCCATGTAGCGCGGCGTCCCCAGCAGGGTACCCACCGCGGTGAGCGGGGTGGACAGGGTGGCGGACCGGCGGTCGCCCAGCGAGTTCTCTCGCGGGCGCACCAGGCCGAAGTCCACCACCCGCACCCGGCCGTCCTCGCCGATCAGCACGTTGTCCGGCTTGAAGTCCCGGTGCACCAGCCCGCCCGCGTGGGCGGCGGCCAGCCCGCGCCCCGCCTGGACGAAGTGGCCCAGGATCTCCTGCCAGGTGCGCGCGCGCTGGTTGAGCCACTCCCGCAGGGTGACGCCTTCCACGTACTCCATGGCCAGGAACACCTGCCCGGAGATGGTCCCCACCTCGTGCACCACCGCCACGTTGGGGTGGGAGAGGCGGGCCATGGCCTGCGCTTCCCGGAGGAGGCGCCAGCGGAGGTCGTCCGCGCCGATCTTCGAGGTGGTGGCGATCACCTTCAGCGCCACCCGGCGGTCCAGGTCCGGGTCGTAGGCCGCGTAGACGGACCCCATCCCGCCGGAGGCCAGGTGCTCGAGCACCGTGTAACGGCCAACGGAGAAGCCCTTGGGGAGCGGCCCCTGGGTCTTCACGTCCCAGTACGAGTCCTCCCTTTCCTCCACGCCCGCTCTTTCCTCGGTGCCCTCTTCATCCTCCGCGCCCCCTCTCGGCTGCGAGGCCTCGGTGGCGTCGTCCCGCGACGGCGGGCGGGGGCGGAAAACGGCGGAGCGCGCCCGCGCGCCCTCGGCGATCAGCTGGCGGCACAGCTCGCAGCCAGCGGCGTGGGCGTGCACCGCCGCGGCCTCCTTCGCCGCGAGGCGGCCCTCCAGCAGGGCGGCGATGGTGTCGTCCGGGGGGCACATCCAGGCGGAGTGTAGCCGGGGAGACGGCCTCAGCGCCCGGCGCGGGAATGCACGACTTTGGAGGAGGTCCTGTCTGGTCGGCATGCTCTCCTCCCCCGAAGCCGCAGCGCCCCTCGCCCCCCTCTCCATGACCGGCTACGCCCTGGCCGGCGGAGCTCCGTCCAGCCGTCCCGGGAGCCCGGTCCACCCGGCGGCCGCCTTCAGCCAGCGGTGGCGGATGGAGTTGGAAGCGATGGCGGGAGCCCTGGGGGTCAACCTGGGCGGGACGCTGAAGTTCGCGGTCCACGCCGAGCGGCGGATCGCGACCGCGGTGAGCCACGATGACGGCGAGCGGATCGCGGAGCAGGTGGGGCGCCTCGGTTCGGAGTGGGCTTCCCGGGGCACCGCCTCCTTTGGCCTGCTCCGCCACGGGGTCTACCGCCCCGCCGAACAGCAGTTGCAGAAGATCGCCCGCGACCTCGCGGTGGCGGGCGTGGACGGCGCGCTGCTGGACGCGTTCCGCGACGCCCCGAGGGTGCTCCGCCAGCTGGAGCTCTCGGGGATGCCTTGCGGGGAGTCAGACCTCGGGAAGGTCCGCCTCGCCTTCGAGCGGCTGGGCGCGGATCTCCGGCACGCCGCCAGCTTCGACCTGACGCGGCGTCCTGGACGTACGCCCGCGATCCTTGCCGCGCTGGAAGGCGCCGCGCGCACCCTCGACCAGGCGATGCAGCGGTTCCAGCAGGTGGAGGCGGTGAGGACCTCCCTGGTGCACGAGCGCGAATCCCTGGCGCCTGCGAACGTCATCCCCGGGTGAACGCTCGCCCGCCTCCCGACGGTCGATGACGATGGACGGGCGGGATGGCCGGCGATCTCGAAGAAGCGGACGTGGTCGCGCGTGTGTGCTCCTCGGTGGAGGTCCCCGTCGGTGAGCGCCTGACTGTGCCCCGACGGCCAGGCCTACAGAGCGGTTGGCCCGGCGCTTGCCATGTTCCTCCTCACGAATGGCCGGCTTCAATAACCGCGAAGGGTTCCCCGTGAACGCCGTGAACGCCGTGCACGCTGGTGCACGGGACGGCGAGACGGTGTGTAACCCTCCGCACGAACTGTGAGGATTGCGATGAAACGGAACGCTTGGCTCGGTGGACTGGTGGCGCTCGTGCTCGTACCCGGCGCCGGCTGTGGAGTGACGCAACCGCTCGCGGCGTACAAGGACACCATGCTCTCGAGCATCCTCGCCCCCGGTTCGATCACCACGACCCCAACTCCGCCCGGGCGTTACCTGCTCTTCCTCTCGTTGGGGAGGGCGAACTGCGACTCGCTGACGTCCGACGTGGTGGCGACCGTCAATGGCGACTCCAACGTGAGCTTCGCAGCAGGTGGCTGCGTCCCGAGCGGCGCCTCGGGCCCGATGTTCACCTATGAGCTGGAGGCCGGCGACAGCCGGGACGCTACGATCGTCCTCACCGACGGTAAGGACCGGATGCAGGTGCAGGTCGAGAACCTGCTCGCGGGCTACCAGCTCCAGCCGCGGAAGGCGGGGTTCGACCCGAGCTTGAATTTCCAGGAGGGAGCCAACCCGGTGGCGCGCGGCGAGGTCCTCTTGTTCGACCGCATCCCCAACGTCCGCGCCGCCGCCAGCCTGGAGGCCAACATGAGCCAGGAGCACATGGTCGGGACGGGCTCCGACGCCCGGCGCGAGTGGACGAACCACGACGTGCACCCGGCCCTGATGGGTGACGCCGCGGTGCAGGTCACCATCCCCACGGAGGTCAACGCGGGCGAAGCGTCTTTGAGCGTCCTCACGTCCGAGCACCCGACCATCCGCCTCTGCGAGGGCGTGGCCTCCTGCGAGGCGCAGGTGACTTACGGCATGGAGACCACCGTCACCATCCTGCCTTGAACGGGAGGCGCCGTCGTTTACGTTTGTTACGGTCGTCATGCGCTTGCGATCGCTCGTCTGGGTCTCCCCCACCGCCCGGTGAGAAGTACGGCCGGTCAGTGGAACGGCTGAATCAGCAGGGCGGTGGCGGCGCCGCCCCAGGCGAGCGATTCGATCAGCGCCGGACCGGGCGGGAGATCCGGAGCTGACAGGACAGAGGCGATGGCGAAGGGGCCGGATGCGCCGAACGTCTCGCCGAGGATCTGCTTGTGATGGAGAGCGGCAGGCCGAGGGAGGCCCTCGTCCGAGAGCCGGCGGTGCGCTCGCTCCACGGCCGCGTCGGTGCGGGCCAGTCCCTGAGTCCCGACGCAGGCCACGGTAGGCGCAGTGCCACCGGCCATCCGGAGCGTGTTCCGCATGGCGTTCAGGAGCGCGCCCTCTCCGGAAGACTGCCCGAACCCGAGCACCCGGGCCAGCGGTCGCGCCCCTCGCGCGCGGCAGCGCTCCTCCGGTTCCAGCACCACGAAGCAGGCGCCCTCGGAGGGGTGAAGGCCTGGTTCCTTCGGGCCTGGCGCCAGGGGCACGCCGAGTGCCTGGAGGCCGGCGCCGAGCGTGTCCACCCAGCGATCGAACCCGCCCGCGAGCACGAGCTCCGCCCGCCCGGCCCGGAGCGCCCGGCAGCCCCAGAGGATCGCGTCCAGGCCCGCCGCCAACCCCGAGCACAGGGTGTAGACGGGGCCCTGGACGCCGAGGCGGATCGCGGCCTGGGCGCACGCCATGTTGTGGGCGGTATTGGGGAACTCGGAGGGGTTCACGAGGTCCGGCCCGCCCTGGACGAGTTGCTCGTTGAAGGTGAGGCAGGCCTCCAGGCCGCCGAACATGGTGCCGCCCACCAGCGCGGCGCGCCCGGCGTCTGGGCCCAGCGGCTCCGCGCCCGCGTGCTGGAGCGCGAGCAGCGCGGCGGAGGCGGCGTACTGAGACACGCGGTCCATCCGCCGCGATCGGCTCAGCTCGCCCTGCACGGGGAGGTCGCTTCCGGGCGTGTCGATCTGCCTCGGTGGCACGGCCTGGCGCGCGAACGCACTGCCCAATTCTTCGAGCGACCGCCCGTGTGGATGGAGCACGCCGACGCCGGTGATGACGATCTCCATCAGGCGGCCTCCCAGCGACGCACCACCAATGCCGCGTTCATCCCGCCAAAGCCGGAGGAGACCTTGAGCGCCGCGCGCACCGGTACCGGGAGGGCCGCCCCACGGAGCCGCGCTGGCGGCGGCAGCGCGGTCTCCCCACTCGTGGCCGGGCCTCCGGTAGGCGGAACCACGCCATGTTGCACCGCGAGCACGCACGCGATGGCGTCCACCGCCCCGGCACTCCCGAGGGTGTGGCCGGTCACCGGCCGCAGGCTGGCGGCCGGGAGCTCTGAGCGGCGTGCGCTGAAGGCGCTCTGAAGTCCCGCCGCCTCCGCCGCGTCCACCCGATCCAGACCGACGCCGTGAAGCGCGACGAAGCCCAGGTCATCTGAAGAGAGCGAGGCGTCGCGGAGCGCCGCCTCGACGGCGCGGGTCAGCGAGGCGCCATCCGCCCTGGGGCGCGTGGGGTGCTGGGCATCACACGTCGTGCCGTAGCCCGCCAGCTCCGCGAGAACCTCCACTCCGCGCCGGCGCGCGGCCTCCTCCGATTCCACCACCAGGAACGCGGCGGCCTCACCCAACATCATCCCGCCTCCACCCGCGCGGTCGAACGGAACGCAGAGCCCCCGCCCCAGCATCTTCAGCGAGGCAAACCCGGTGTAATTGAACGAGTGGAGGCTGTCGGCCCCCCCGGCGATCACCAGCTCCGCCTCGCCACCGCGGATCAGGTCCAGCGCCATCCCCAGCGCGATCGTCGACGACACGCACGCGTTCGACACCACGGTCCGCGGCCCATCCACCCCGAAGCGATCTCCCAGGTAGTCCGCCATCGCGTGCAGCGGCGACTGCCCCACGTCCGAGGCGCGCGGCATCCGTCCAGCCAGCAGATCCGCGTGCGCGCGCCGCGCCTGGACGGCACCGCCCAGCGTGGTCCCGACGACCAGAGCGCTTCCCGGTGGAAGCGCCCCCGGCGACAACCGCGCTTGCCCCAGCGCCTCGCTCATCGCCGCCGCCGCCAGTCGAAGCGCGCGGTCGCGACGGCCTCCAAGCCACACCCCTTCGTCCGGCACCACGGCGCCGACGGGCGGGAACAGGCTTGGCCCCGCCACGTGTGGAAGCGGCCGATCCCCACGCTCGCCGGCCTCGACGGCGCACCGGAAGCGCTCCACGCCCGCACCGGCGCCGGAGACGATGCCCATCCCGGTGATGGCGGCGCGGACGCTCATCGTCCGGAAACCCCGAGGTAGCACACGCGAAACATCCCCGCGCCGTCCGGTTTCGAGCCGAGGTGGAGGTCCAGCTCCATCTCGTGCTCCTCCCAGGACCCGGCCTCCCCCCACACCACGCAGCAGCGGAAGCTGCTCCGGACCTCCCCGCCCTGGTTCCCGCGCGCGCGGTGCGCGGTCACCAGCACGTGCAGGTCCACCGCGGGGTCGAAGAGCTCGGCCAGGAACCGCCGGCACTCGCGGGGTGGCAGCGGCCGATCGAAGGCCCAGACGGGAACGTCTCCCACGGCCGCCTCCAGCTCGCTCCATCGCTTCGCCTGGAAGAGCGCCTTCAGCGGCCCGAGCGCCGTCAGCCGGAGCAACTCCGGGCCATCCCCCGCATCCGCCTGCGAGGTCACCCGGCCGCCCGTCGAGTCGAAGACGGTGCCGGGCGCTGCGCGATCAGCTCCCGGAGCCTCCCCGCGGCGTGGGCGGCCGGGTCGGGGACCTGCGCGCCCAGCCCAGCCCAGGGCAGGCG
Source organism: Myxococcaceae bacterium (assembly GCA_036559665.1). GTDB lineage: Bacteria > Myxococcota > Myxococcia > Myxococcales > Myxococcaceae > DASRBA01. The sequence goes on along the minus strand of DATBSS010000704.1, from coordinate 18,105 downwards.
CGGCGGATCCAGGAGCCAGCCGGCGACGTCGAACATCACGCGCTCCAGGTCCTTCTCGTCGGCGACGAAGCGCACGTACGGCTTCATCTGGGGCGCGATCAACCCCATGTCGATGCCCCCGCCGCAGATCTGGCAGACGATCGGCGCGCCCAGGGCCACGCTCTCCACCACCTGCTGGTACCCGGCCTTCCCCATCACCACCCGCGCCGAAGAGAGCGCGCGGGAGAGATCCTCGTCCTTGGGGAGGACCATCACGCGATGGCCGGGCCGGCCCAGCGAACCGCGCTGCTTCCCGATCAGCGACTCCCACTCCGGCGAGACGATGATGTCCGCCAGCTGTCCGGGAGGCAGGCGCCGGAGCAGCAGCGCGCCCATCAGCAGGGTCTGCTTGTCGTACCCGAGGATCGCCACCCGGTCCCGGGGACCTTCAGCGCCGCCGGGCGGGAACCGGACCAGCGGCGGGACGATCTCCACGTTCCCGTTGGACATCCCGGCCCGCCCATCCGCCATCAACCCCAGCAGCATCCAGCGATCGATGCGCGGCCACTCGGTGGGGAAGAAGCTACCGGCGTAGTCGCCGTAGTAGTTGTCGATGCAGATCTGCCAGGCGCCGCGCATGCCGGCCACGCGATGCGCCAGGCGCATGCTGCCGCGCAGGGGCGTCTCGCCGAAGATGACCGCCTCGGGTTGGACCTCGTCCAGCATCCGCGCGATGTCGTTGCCCAAATCTTCGGAGAATTCCCAGATCTTCATCCGGGACCGCAGCGCGGAGAACATCGCGTCCCGCTCGGGGAGCGGCCCGAAGTTCACCAGGTGGATCTCGAAGTCATCCACCAGGTGCTGGATCAACCGCATGCATCGCTTGAAGACGCCGATCTGGGTCGTCGGCACCAACCGGAAATAGGTGACGAACACCAGGCGCGGGAGAGACATGGGGAGGTCAGCTCCCCAGCCACTTGCGCAGGTGCGCCTGGACCGCGCTGGCGGGCACCAGCAGGGGCACGTAGACCATCACCGGCGCCTCCGAGCCCTCCACCGCCGGGACCGCTCCAGCGATGAACGGGACCGCGCCGGCGGGGAGCGCCGCCGGGGCAGGGGCCGGCGCGGCGGCCTCCTTCTCCGTCTCCTCCGAAGGCAACTCCGGCTCCGGGCTGGCCTCGGTGACGCCCAGGAACTCCAGCTTCACCTCCGGCTTGAGCTGGAACCCCAGGTGGACATCGAACGACACCTCCTGCTGCTTGAGCCCGGCCGGCTCGAACCAGCCCAGCCGGCACTGGTAGGAGCCTCGCGAGTGCGCCTCCGTACTCTCGGTGCGCACGATGCGCAGGAGCGTCAGCTCGATGTCCTCCGCCCCCCTCAGGGTCTCCTCCGCCATGGCCATCGCCTCGGGGACGGAGATCGGCTGGTACACGTACCAGAGCTGGGCGGCCTCCTTCAGCAGCTCGCCGAGCGCGGGCCACTGCCTGCCCTCGAAGAGCATCTTGATCTGGTTCCCGACGTCGGAGACGGTCCTGTTGGAGCTCACGGCATGGCCCTCGATTCGATCGCGACGCCCGCCGGCAGCTGGGCGAAGAGGCGACACCAGTCCTCGACGACGGCTCGCCAGCTGTAGCGCGCCCGGGCCCAGGCCGCCCACTCCAGCCGCCTGGCCGTCCACGCGCCGCGCTCGCCCACCTTCATCGCCCGGACCAACCGCCCCAGGAACCGCCGCAGCCGCCACCGGCTCCTGGTGATGAGCTTCTCCGGATGGACGGGGCCCAGGTCCCGCCCTCCCAGCGTCTCGCCGAGCACGCCGTATCCGGAGGTCACCGGGAGGCAACCCATGGCCAGCGCCTTCATGGCGGTGATGCACGACGTCTCACGGCACTCGGTCGGATAGGCCCAGACGCCCGAGCGCGCGAAGGCCTCCGCCAGGCGGTCCTGCCCCACCATCCCGTGGAACGTCACGCCGTGCGGCGCGGTCTGCTCCAGGAGCTCGTACACGCGCGCCTTGATGTACGTGAGGCCGGGAAATGCCTTGGCCATGTCGTCGTAGATGGCGGTGAAGCCGTTGTACACGTCGAGCGCGGCGTCCGGCACCCGCCGCCGGACCTCGGGCCACATCTCCAGCAGCGGGATGAGGCCGCGCGCCGGGCAGCTCGCGTAGATGACGCGGTGGGGCTCGTTCCGCCCGGGCGGGCGGAGGAACGCCTCGTCCAGCCCGTTGGCGCTGACATACAGCTTCCGCGGATCCACGCCGGCGAACCCCGCGTCGGTTTGGTGGTGTTGCGAGACGAGGAGGATCCGGTCCACCCGCGCCGCCACGTCCTCCGGGTACGCCCACTCCTGGCGGTTGTGCAGCCAGTGGAAGACCAGCCGGTAGCGGCGGGCCAACCGGACGTGGTCCGCGAACCGCCAGGCCACGAAGACGTCGCCCGGCCGCTCCGGATCGAAGTGCTGGACCGGAAGCCACCGCACGCCTTCGTCCAGCGCGCCGTCGCCCGGGGGCGTGGCGAACACGGTCACCTGCCATCCCGCTCGAGAGAGCTGGCGGGTGACGTGGATGAGCGCCTCCTCGGAGCCGCCGATCCCCGTCCACAGGCTGGCCGGCCCCCACGGCTCGATGCTGGGGCCACAGTAGAACGCGATCGACTGGCCGCCGTGGGGGGTCATCCTGAGAGGGGCGGTCATCTTGGGGGCCGCTCGTCCTGGATTCAAGGTATGGCCGTCTTCTGGGCTCTCCGGATGAGCTCTTTCTGGAGCAGCCCCCACGGGCACGCCGCGGCCACCGCCGCCTCCATCCGCCCGGGCCACGCGCCGGTCGCCCAGTCCCACAGGCGCCGCGGCGGGGACCGCTTCCCCAGCGCGACCAGGTCCCGGGCGCTGCCGGCCAGGTTCTGGCGCGAGCACGCCGTGCAGCGCTCCACGATGGCGGCCCCCCAGTCGGCGATGGCGCGCTCGCCGGCGGCCCGGGCCTCGGGCCCCACCATCGACTCCAGCAGGTCCAGGTAGCGCGCCCGGTCGGTCTCGGACAGGGGCGGCGCCCGCAGCTCCATCGGCCCTTGCCGGCGAACCCGCTCCAGGACGGACAGGCAGATCGCCTCCGCCTGCTCGGCGATCCGGTCCGTCGAATACCGCCGCGCCGATTCCAGCGCGGCGTCCGACAGGCGGCGGGAGAGCGCCGGATCGCCCAGCACGCGCAGCCCCAACTCCGCCATCTCTGCGGGCCAGGCGCTCCGGTCGCGCGCCTGGAGCAGGAAGCCGTTCTCCCCGTGCTGGATCAGGTCCGGCAGCGCGCCGGTCTGCGAGGCCACCACCGGCGTCCCGGCGGCGAGGGACTCGACGCACATCATGCCGAAGGACTCGTAGAGCGACGGCATGAGCGCCAGGTCGACGGCGGCCAGGACGGTGGCCAGCTCGGAGGCGTCTTTCATCCACGGCAGGCCGATGGCGGCCGGGCCCAGGCGCTTGCGGAACGGGTCCAGCCCGTCCGGGCCCTTGATCGGCAGGACCAGGCGGACCCTGGGCCGCACGGCCAGCATGCGCGCCATCGCATCGATCACCAGGTCGCCGCCCTTCATGTCGCTGTCGATGCGCCCGCCGAAGTAGACGAGCTGTCCCCCGGGCCCGGCCAACTCGGCGCGCAGCCTGGCGGCGGCCTTCAGATCGGCCAGGTCCGTGTCCGCCGGCTCCGGGAGGACGGCCGGCGCTCCGCTCGCGGGGAGGAACGACGCGTGGATGAACCGCGCGTCGGCGCTCGACGGGCAGACCACCGCGTCGGCGAAGCGGGCCGGGAAGCTCTGGCTGGGCTCGTTGATGGCGGCTTCCAGCCCCAGCACTCCAAGCGCGAATGCGTCGAACTCGGTGTCCGCCAGCGACGCGTGGTGGCGGGCCATCAGGTAGCGGTAATGGACGATGACCGGCAACCGGTGCTGCACCCGGAGCTGGTAGGCGACCGGGAAGAAGAAGGAGAGGAACCCGCCGCTGTCGTAGACGAGGTCCAGCGACGGCAGGGGAATCTCGCGCGACGCGTAGTCGAGGAGCTTGGCGGCGATGGCCGCCTCGCGGGTCTGCTTGTTCGAGTGGTCCAGCTCCTCCCAGTTGACCCGGTGGACCTCCACGCCGTCGATCACCTCGCGCGTGGTCTCCTCGCGGCACTGGCACAGGATGCGGACGGTGTGCCCCCGGGCCGCCAACCCCGCGGCCAGGATGTGCGTGCCCTTGCCCGCGCCGCCGGGATGTCGCGGGTAGGAGGGCTCGCTGAGGAAGAGGACGTTCATCCGGCGGCGGCGGCCTTCCGCAGCTCGGCGGCCATGGCCGCGATCTCGTCCCAGCCGCAGCGTGGGATGCCCGGCCAGTCGCGGACCTCCAGGCCCCGGTAGTCCCTCGGGGTGCCCGGGTAGCGCGGGACCAGGTGGTAGTGCAGGTGCGGCCACCCGTCTCCCAGCCGCATCACGTAGACGTGCTCGGCGCCGCGCACCGTCTCCAGCAACCGGCTGCCGAGCGCCAGCCAGCGCCCGATGCGCTCCGCCTCCGGCTCCGTCACCGCGCCGGGGCTCTCCACGTGGCGGTTCGGGACGAGGAGCAGGTGCCCGGGGAACCCGTCCGGAGGCCCCGCCGGCGACGGCGCGACGTGGCCCAGGAGGATCAGGTCGTCATGGTGGATCCACAGGTCGCGCCCGCGCCCGGGCTCCTCCAGGGCGGCGCACACGGCGCAAGGGTCCATAGGGGCCGGCGACTCTAGGGTCCGGGGGAAGGGCGCGCAATTCGCGGCGCCTTGACAGCCCCGGAGGCCTCGGCGTCCACTCCGCCCCCGTGTCGCTGCCGCGACTCATCGTCGTCTCCCTGCACAAGGCCGGCACCCACCTCGCCCTCCGGCTCGTCGAGGAGTTGGGGTACCAGCGGCGGTTCTTCGGCGACGAGATGCTGGAGAGCGTGCGGCGCGATCCGCCAGAGCAGTTCCTGGCCACCTTCGAGCCGGCCGCCGCGTACTTCCTCCACGAGTGCCGTGCCGACCGCATCCCGCGCCCGCTGCTGGACCACTGGCGCGAGAAGTGGGACCCGGCGTTCATCTTCCAGTACCGGGACCCGCGCGCGGTGCTGCTCTCGCAGGTGAACTACCTGCGGGGGAGCCACCGGCGCGGGACGTTCTCGAACACGCCCTACCACCTGGTGTTCTCCGACGCGCTGAGGGCCCAGCCCACCGAGCGCGACGCGCTGGACGTCGCCATCCGCGGCATGGGCGAGTACCTGGAGGAGAGCTTCCTGGGATCGGTGTGGATGCGCTACCACCCGAACGTCCTGCAGCTCCGCTTCGAGCGGCTGGCCGGCGGGCGCGGCGGCGGCAGCGACGCCGAGCAACTGGAGGACGTGGAGCGCACGCTCCGGCACCTCGGGCTGAGCGGCGACGCGAAGCAGATCGCCTCCCGGCTGTACGACCCGTCGCAGCCCACCTTCCACCGCGGGACCATCGACGCCTGGCGCGACGTGTACACGCCGGAGCAACTCCAGTTGTTCGAGCGGCGCTACGGGCACATCCTGGACGCCTACGGCTATCCGCGGGCGCAGGACCTGCCGCCGGTACGAAGGTGAGCCGGTGAGCCGGTGAGCATCCGCTACGACTGCCTCATCGTCTCGCGGGACGGGCGTTCGCTCTGGCTGGAGGCGGACGGGCCGGGCTGGGCGCTCCCGCACGTCCTCTCCGAGCGCGGCTGGATCGCGGACGCGGTGGGGGAGATCGGCGCCGGGATACGCGCCCGCACCGGCCTCGAGGTCGCGGTGCTCCGCGACCTCGAGCGCACCGGGGAGACCGTGGCCTGTGAGCTGGAGGCACTCGGCGGGGACAGCGCCGCGGGTGCCTGGCACGACGCCGCGGGACCGGCGGTGGAGCGGTTGCCGCCCGAGCAGTTCGCGCTGGTGCAGCGCTGGCGCGACGGCGGAGCAATGGGACGGCCGCTCGCGGACTGGCAGCGCCGCGGATGGTTCGAACAGGTGCGGTCATGGATGGTGGCGAAGCTCACCGCGGCTGGGATGGAGGTGACCGGCCCGGTCGTCCAGGTGAAGGGCGCCTGGACGGGATCCACCGTGCTCTCGGCCGCGACCTCCACCGGCCCCTGCTACCTGAAGGCCGTCCCGCGCCAGGCGCCGGGCGAGCCGGCCGTCCTCCGAGCCCTGTCCGAGCGCTGGAGCCGCCACCTACCGCATGTGATCGCTTCGGAGGAAGAGCGCGGCTGGATCCTGATGCCCGCCCTTGGCGGCCCGGCGCTGGAGGACGGAGACGTGGCCGGGCTGGCGGAGGCCGCGGCGCTGATGGCGCGGATCCAGATCGACCAGGCCCCACTCGCCGGGGAGTGGCTGACCAGGGGGTGTCCGGATCGCACGCTGGAGGCCCTGGAGCGCAGGCTGGTCCGCCTGCTGGTGGACATCCCCCGGCAGATGGCGTCCGCGGGCGTGATCGACGCTTCCGAGCAGGAGCAACTCTCCGCCTTCATGCCGGCCGCGGCGGAACACTGCCGCCGCCTGTCCGCGCACGCCCTCCCCGCCCGCTCCATCCACCACGAGGACTTCCGGGCCGGGAACGTCCACCGCGCCGCGGACGGCCGGCTGGTGATCATCGACTGGAACGAGACGGTGGTGGCGCACCCGTTCTTCTCCATCCAGCGGTTCCTATGGTTCGTGCCGCGGGAGGAAGAGGCCACCCGGCGCGCGGTCCGCGACGCGTACCTGGATCCGTTCACCGCGTTCGAGCCTCTGGAGCAGGTGCGCGAAGCGTTCCAGCTGTCCTCGCTGCTCGCGCCGCTCTACGCCCTGCACTACTTCGACTCCGCGTTCGACGTGGACGCCGCGCTCCGGCGGGGGCTGAGCCCGGAGGAGGCGGGGAACGCGCGGGGGCTCATCACCCAGGTGCTGGCTTCCTCGATCGCCAAGGGCTGCATCGTCTGGTTCACCGGGCTGTCCGGCGCCGGGAAGAGCACCCTGGCGCGGGCGCTCCAGGCGGCGGCGAGCGCGCACCGGGAGGTGGAGGTGCTGGACGGGGACGAGGTGCGGCAATTCCTCTCCAGGGGCCTGGGCTTCTCTAAAGAGGACCGCGACACCAACATCCGCCGCATCGGCTACGTGGCGCGGCTGCTGGCCCGGCACGGGGTGATGGCGGTGACCGCGGCCATCTCCCCCTACCGCGACGTGCGCGACGAGGTGCGCGGCCTCGCCGAGGCGGAGGGCATCCCGTTCGTCGAGGTGCACGTCCACGCGGAGCTGGAGGCGCTCGCCACGCGAGACGTGAAGGGCCTGTACCGCAAGGCGATGGCCGGGGAGATCCCACACTTCACCGGCGTCTCGGACCCGTACGAGCCGCCGCTGCGCCCGGAGTTGGTCCTGCGCACCGACCAGGAGCCGGCGGACGCGTCCTTCGCCCGACTGCTGGCGCTGCTCGCGGGACGCGGCCTGCTCACGCGCGCCGCTGTCCCGCCTTGAGCTCCTCCAGCTCGTCCGCCGTCTTCGGCCAGTCCTCCTTGAGCAGCCGCGACAGCGACCGGTCCGCCAGCAACTTCCCGCCGGTCTGGCAGCCCGGGCAGTAGTTGGTCTCGTTCTCCGCGTAGACGATGCGCTGCACCTTCCCGCCGCACTTCGGGCACGGCTTCCCGTAGCGCCCGTGCACCGCCATCTCCTCGCGGAACGCGGTGACCTTCTCCGGGAACTCCTCCCCCGCCTCCGCGCGCAGCTTGTCCCGCCACTCCACCAGCGTGTCGGCGGTGGCGCGGAACAGCCGCTTCGCCTCCTCGTCCGTGAGTTGCGCGGTGAGCTTCACCGGCGACATCCCCGCGCGGTGCAGCAGCTCGTCCGAGTACGCGTTGCCGATGCCGCTGAACAGGCGCGGGTCGGTGAGCGACCGCTTCAGCGTGTGGTTCTCCCGCCGGAGCGCGGCCGCGAACTGCTCCGCCGTGGCGCCCAGCACCTCCAGCCCGCCGCGGTCGAATTCCTTCAACGCCGCCTCCCCGCGCACCAGGTGGATGGAGGCGCGCTTCTTGGTGCTGGCCTCGGTGAACGTCAGCGTCCCGTTCGGGAAGTCGAACGCCGCCAGCCCCACCTTCCCCGGCACCTTGACCCCGCGCTCCTTCCAGTGGAGCCGGCCGGAGACCATGAGGTGGATGACCAGGAACAGCTCGCCCTCCAGCTCGAAGACGATGCGCTTGCCCATCCGCCGCAGGCCCAGCACCTTCCGCCCGAACGCCTCCCGCAGCGGCGGGTCCGCGGACCTGAGCACGAACGGGCTGCCCAGGCGCACGCCCTCCAGCGGCTGGCCCACCGTCCGCCGTTGCAGATGTTCGATGTACACCACCACGTCCGGCAGCTCCGGCATTTCGCTGCACTCCTCCAGGCCCGCGTCGCACTGTTCCAGACCCGACCGCGCTATAAAAAGCCTGTCACAGCCGGCCGGGTGCGTGCTCTCCTCGAGGATCTGTGAGATCCAGCCAACGCCTCCTGCCCGCCCTGCTCGTCGCGGCGTGCCTCGTCTCCTCCAGCGCCGCGGCGCAGGAGATCGTCTTCCCCCGCACCGCCGACAAGAGCCAGGTCCGCTACTTCGACTTCGACTGGCGGCACGTCGACATCCTGGTTGGGCCCGAAGCGGAACATAAGCTTTCGGACACCACCTTCCTGAAGGAAGGGGAGCACCCGGCCATGCTCCCGCCCCAGGGCGTCACCACCATCGGCACATCCATCGCCGGCAGCAGCCCGTCGCCAACCGGGACGCCGGACACCAGCGGCGGCGCGATGCCGGCCCCACCCGCCTTTCCGCAGGGCGCGCCGGACGCCGGAACGGCGGATGCCGGCACGCCCGCGTCTGCCCGCATCTCGCCGTGGCTGGTGGGCGTGAACGGCGGGACCACGGGCGACGGCGGCATGCCGCTCCCGCCACGGACCGGCGGCGTGCGGCTCTACTACTACCAGCGCGAGCAGACGGTGGCGGAGCGCGCCACCAACCAGATCGTCTCCGCCTACCGGCACCTGGTGGACGAGTTCGACTACGTCCCCACCAAGACCTTCCCGTACATCCTCTACAACTCGTACCAGGAGTTCCTGGAGACCAACCTCTTCCCGCTCCAGGAGGGCGTGCTGGGCGTCACCTCGCCGGTAGATCTCAAGCTGACGCTCCCCTACTTCGGCGACCACCGGATGTTCGAAGAGGTGTCGCTCCACGAGATGTCGCACCAGTTCACCATCCAGAAGGTGCGCTCCACCGTGGAGCGCAGCCGGATCAACGGCGAGCCGCTGGAGGGGATGCCGCTCTGGTTCATCGAGGGCCTGGCGGAGTTCTACGCGCACCACGGGATCGACGACGAGGCGGAGATGTTGATCCGCGACATCGTGGTCAACCCGTCCGTCGAGCACGGTTACGCGATGCTCGACTTCTTCGAGGACCGCCCGCAGAGCGTGCTCTGGACGTACAAGGTCGGCCAGATCCGCTGCGCGTTCCTGGAGGAGACCTACGGCAAGGGCTTCATCCAGCGCGTCCTCAACGCCTCCACCGCGCTGGTGGGGAGCGGGATGATGCGCCGGCAGGGCAACGACTTCGGCTCGCTGATGGAGCGGCTGACCGGTGACGAGCCCAGGGCCACCTCCCGCAAGTTCGAGGCCTGGCTGAAGCGGCGCGCGTTCCAGGCGTACCTGAACGCCAGCCAGGACACGCCGCAGGTCAAGCCGCTGCCGGAGTTCGCCCAGCACGCGGACTCGCTGGCCACCTCCCCGGACGGGGATCTCTTGATGTTCCGCACGCTGGAGCCGGAGACGTTCCGCGCCAAGCTGCAGTTGGTGGACCGGCGGGCGGCGTCGCGGCCGGTGACGGTGGCGTCGGACGGCGTGCCAGGCGCGGAGTCGCTGCACCTGGTGTTCGGGCGCTCCTTCGCGGTGGGCCGCGAGTCGCTGGTCTACGTGGCGGAGGCCAACGGCGGCGACATCATCTACTGGCGGAAGATCGACCACCAGGTCGTCGAGCGCCCGCCAGGCACGGTGGCCGCGCCCATGGCCTTCAACCCCACCGCCACCTCCAACCGGATGAAGCTGGAGCTGGAGCGGTTCTCCGTCCAGCTCTCGGTGGGCTCGGAGGTGAAGTACGCGCTCCGCTCCAGGGGCATCATCGCCGCCTACGGGCCGGCGCTGGCGCCGGACGGGCGCCGGGTGGCGTTCGTGGGCCTGGACGACGCCGGCGTGCGCGACGTCTTCGTGCTCACGCCGAAGGGAAATTCCGGCGACTTCGCGCTGACCCGCGTCACCAACGACATCTACGGCGAGCGGCAGGTGGCGTGGGCGCCGGACGATTCGCTGATCTACAACTCCGACGCCACCGGCACCGGAAAGTACAACCTCTTCAAGGCCAGGATGGCCGGGCTGGTCTCACCGGGCAGCATCGAACGGCTGACCCGCGAGGACCGGGACGATCTGGACCCGGCGGCGCTGCCCGACGGCCGGGTGCTGTTCACCGCCTACGCCCGCGGCAGCGCCGACCTGTACGAGGTGAAGGACGGGCAGGTCATCCGCCGCACCGACGTGGCCACCGGCCTGTTCGACGTGGGGCCCGGTCCGGAGGGCGGGGTGTGGGCGCTGTTCCACCACTCGGGCGAGCGGACCCCGGTGCTGATCAAGTCGGACCAGCTGATCTCGGCGGAGACGGTGGCGCAGGGGCCGGAGGACGCGCCGCGCCCCTTCGGCACCACCGCGCTCACCGGGTCCCAGGCGTACAACATGTTCAACATCCAGAACTGGGAGCCCGGCAACCCGTACGCGTTCATCTCCGGCGGCGTTCAGGGCATCTACGGCCAGATCTTCGCCAACGCGTCGGACCGGCTGCGCAACCACGCGCTGGTGCTGTACGCCTCGGTGTACGGCTCGTTCGACCTCACCGACGGCTTCTTCATGTACCTGAACCAGGAGCGGCGGGTGACCTGGGGGACCGGCGTCTTCCAGTCGGTGCGGCTGCGCTACGACCAGTCGTTCCCCACCGAGAACCTGGCGATCCAGATCCTCTCCGGCGAGCGCTTCTTCGGGGCGCTGGGCACGGTGCGCTACCCGTTCAACCAGTTCGTCTACGTGCAGGCCGACATGGCGGTGGGCGGGGTCAACTACTTCCTCTCGCAGTTGGATCGGTTCTTCCTCGCCACGCCCGAGTACAGCGGCGCGGACCGCGACCTGCTGTCGGAGTGGAACCAGCTCAACCAGGGCCCGCGGGCGCAGACCGAGGCCACCCTGCGCTTCGGCTACGACACGCTCCGCTACCACCCGCTGTCGGGCCCGCTGGACGGCACCACCGTGCTGCTGGAGGCGACCGGCGGGGTGCAGCCGTTCAGCGGTCAGACCTACTCCTCGCTGCGGTTGGACGCCGCGCACTACATCCCCATCGACGGGCGGATCCACCTCATGTTCCGGGCCGGGGCCGGCGTCTCCCTGGGCGGGCGCTACGCCACCAACTTCCAGCTCTCCAGCTTCGACACCATCCGCGGCGTCCCGTTCAGCTCCGGATCGCTGCGGCAGTGGCTGTTCGGGCGGAACTACTTCTTCTCCACCGCCGAGCTGAAGGTGCCGCTCAACAACTTCATCCGGCTGATCCTCTTCAGCGACATCGAGGCCATCGCCGGGCTGGACTTCGGCGGCACCAGCAACGACCTGGACTTCATCCTCAAGAAGCGCGTGCTGGACTACGTGCTGGGGGTGAACTTCTCGCTGGGGCCCCTGCAGTTCCGGCTCCACTTCGCCAAGCCGGTGGGAATCGGCGCCAAGCCGTCGGACACCTTCACCACCAACGGAATGCCGTCGGGCGGCCTGTTCTGCAATCCCAGGCTCTCCGCCGAAGCAGGAGGCTGCCCGGACGAGGTCAAGCTCGACAGCGCCTGGGTGACCAACTTCTCCATCGGGGTGGCGGGCCTGCCCGGCTTCTTCGACCGGGCGCGTCCAGCGGCCTCGCCGCACTGGTGAGCCGGGCGGCGTCCCCGAGCCCAGGGGACGCTGATGCGGCGGCCTGCGGCCGCATCCTCCAGGCTCAGCGGGCTCACTTCAGCATCGCCAGCGCCTGATCGGCGGCGCGGGCCTCGGCCTCCGCCTTCGAGAGGTCCGCCTCGGCGCTGGCGAGCGCCTCGCGCGCCCGCTGCGCCGCGGTGGTGGCCTCCTCCAGCGCCGCCGCCGCGCGCCCGGCCGACTCCTCGGCCCGCTCCCGCCGCCGCTGCGCGTCCGCGAGCGCCTTCGCCGCTTCCCGGGCGCGGTGCTCGGCGTCCTTCCGCATCCGCTCCAGCTCGCGCTCCCTGCGCTCCACTTCGCGCTGATCGGCACCGGCGTCGGTGGGCGGCTTCACGAGGGTGAGCGAGGGCGGTTGGCGGGGCGCCTTCGGCGGGGCGGCGGCCATCGCCTCCAGCGCGCCGAGGTCGCCGAACCCGGGCCGGGGCAGGTCCTTCTCCAGCCGCGCCTCCGCGAGCTGCCGTCCCAGCGCCTGGGGCCCGTTGGCGCAGGCCAGCAACGACCCCTCCATCCGGTCCTGCTGATCCGTGGAACCGGCCGAGCCCGCCTCCCGGACGATGGCCATCGCCTCCTTGAGGAGGCCGCCCAGGACATGGCGCTGCTCGGCGCCGGCGTCGCGCATCGACCCGCTGCCCTCGCCGCGGACGGCGCGCTCTTGTGCCTCTCGCAGCCGTTCGCCGGAGTCCAACCACTCCTTCACCACCGCCGGGTTCCGCCGCGCGAGCTGGTTGAGCGCCCACACCGTCACCGGCGGCCGCCGCTCCTTCTTGAGCTGGGCTGACAGCTCGGCGTTCCCGGCCGACTTCAGCTCCTTCGCGAGCGCGTCCCGCGTCTCGGTGAAGGATTCGTAGGGCGCGGCGTAGAGGCGCTCCAGCGCGGCGCCCAGGTCTGTGGGTTGGCTCGACACCGCGGACAGCCTAGCGTCTCCATCTCCATGGGGAAGAAGGGGAGCCAGGGGTTCAACACTCCGTTCAAGGACCTCAAGTCCAAGCTCCAGCCGGAGACCCCGGCCCAGCCGCCGGGTCCCGCGGCTCCGGCGAAGAAGCCCACCCCGCCCCCGAAGAAGGCGTCACCGGCTCAGGAAGAAGACGACGCGCGGCTGTTCTACGAGGCGATGGCCGGCGCGGCGCCGCTGAAGGACCGGGGCGAGGTGAAGCCGCCGGAGGGCGTGGTCCCGCGGATCGTCGACGAGAACGCGGAGGCGCTGGCGCAGCTGTCAGACCTGGTCTCCGGCGAGGGGCCGTTCGACATCGCCGACTCCGACGAGTTCGCGGAGGGCCATGCGCCCGGCGTGAACGGGGGGCTGATGCGGGCGCTGAAGCGCGGAGACTTCTCCGTGCAGGGGCACCTGGACCTGCACGGGATGAGCCGCGTGGAGGCGAAGGAGGCGGTGGAGCGCTTCGTGGCGGAGTCGAAACGGGCCGGCAAGCGCTGCGTGCTGGTGGTGCACGGGCGCGGGCTCAACTCCAAGGACCAGATCCCGGTCCTGAAGGAGGCGTTGCGGACCTGGCTGCAGCGCGGGAGGATCGCCAAGTCCGTGCTGGCCTTCGCCACCGCGCGCCCGCACGACGGCGGCGCCGGGGCGGTCTACGTCTTGCTGCGGAAGTGACGGCGGGACGTTCCGGGAACGCGCGCATGGGCTTCATCGAGATCATCCGGGACTTCGAGGACCCGCCCGGCCCGCCGCGCACGCTGCGGATCTTCACCCCGGAGGCGTACCACCGGGACTGGTCCGCCCGCTTCCCGGTGCTCTACATGCACGACGGGCAGAACGTGTTCGCCCACCCGGAGTCGGCGCGCCCGGACACCTGGTGCGCCAACGTGGCCATGGAGCACCTGGGGCGGCACGGGCAGCTGGAGCCGTGGATCATCGTCGCGGTGGACCACCCGGCGGACCGCTTCGGCGAGTACACGCCCTGGGACTACCCGGCGGCCCGGGTCCACGCGAAGGCGGACCGCTACGCGCGCTTCCTGCTCGAGCGGCTCAAGCCGTGGGTGGACGCGCGCTACCGCACCCGCCCGGAGGCGCGCTGGACCGCCACCATGGGCAGCAGCCTGGGCGGGCTGATCTCGCTCTACCTGGGCCTTGCGCACGGGGACGTCTTCGGGCGGGTCGGCGCGCTCTCCCCCACGGTGATGTGGTCCGAGTCGGAGATCTACCGGCGCTGGTCGCGCCACGCCCGCCGCTGGACGCGCATCTACCTGGACGCCGGCGCCCACGAGCAGCTCCTCATCGACGGCATCCACCTCGACTACGGCGCCCACACCCGGCAGTTCTTCGGCCACCTCAAGCGGCTGGGCTACGACGACCACGAGCTGTGCCTGGTGCTGGAGCCGGGCGGACAGCACTCCGAGCGAGACTGGGCGCGGCGGCTGCCCTTCGCCTTCCGCTGGCTGCTCTGCTGACGGCTCAGGCCCGCGCTTCGACCAGGTCGATGGCCTCGCGCAACCGCCCCTCGTCCGCGTCCCGGACCAGGTACTCGTGGTCGCCCATGGCGGCGGCCAGGGCGGGCGGAATGGGGCGCTCCAGTACCAGCTGCGGCCCCAGCTTCGACAGGAGCTCGCCGTGGGGCACCCGGTACTGGACCCGGTAGCGGCGGGAGGCGTGGGCGCAGTGGTACCTGCGCTCCCAGGTGACGGAGGACATGTCGCGCCCGGCCAGGACCCCGGCCCAGATGCGGTAGAGGTCCGCCTCCGCCGAGAAGTTCATCATGTCCGTGGTGTACCCACCGGGCGGGCGGATGTTGATCTCCAGCGCCCGGAAGGTCCCGCCGGGCTCCTCGAAGAACTCGATGTGGAAGAAGCGTTCGCGGATGCCGAAGGCCTCCACCACCTTCTTGCCCAGCGCGCGCATCGCCTCGGGGATCTGGCGCCGGTTGTAGTACCAGACGTCCAAACCCTGGTTGACCACGTCCATCACCCCGGTGCTGTACAGGTGCGAGGTCTCGACGATCACCTTCCCTTGCCGGTCGCACAGCCCGTCGTACGAGGTCAGCCCCCCTTGGACGAAGCGCTCCACGATGAAGCCGTCCAGCGTCAGGCGGAGCGCGGCCTCCAGGTCGTCCGGCCCCGCCAGCTTGAAGGTCGACCAGGCGCCCACCCCCACGTCCGGCTTGAGGACCAGGGGGTAGCCGGCCTTCCGGGCGAAGGCGCGGAGCTGGTCCGGCGAGGTGACGCGCTCGCCCTCGGTGCAGGGCACCCCGGCCGCGGTGAAGATCTCCCGCATCCCGGTCTTGCTCCGGTGGCGGCGCAGCTCGGCGGGGCGCGGGCCTTCGATGTTGAAGTCCTCGCGCAGCCGGGCCTCCAGGGGGAGCCAGTGCTCGTTGAGCGAGTCGACCCGGTCGATCTTCCCGTACCGCCAGGTCAGGTACCCCACCGCCTTGAGGACGTCCTCGTACTGGTTGAGGTCGCGGAGGTAGAGGTACTCGGTCACCGCCTCGGCGAGCGGGCGGCTCACGTCGTGCGGCGGCGAGTCGCCGATGCCCAGCGAGACGACCCCCTCGTCCCGGAGCGCCCGGCAGAACAGGTGGAACTGGGGGGGGAAGTTGGGGGAGAGGAACAGGACGTTCACGGCCTTTTTACCTGTCTCTCCAGGCAGCGCACGCGGCGAATCTGCCATAGAATCGTGGGTCCGTGAGCACACCAGCCCCCCCCCCCGGCAGCTCGACGCCTCCCCCGGCGCCCGCGCCGCCCGCGGCGGCGGCCAAGAAGCGCATCCTCGCCGTGGACGACGAGCCCTCGGCGCGGCTGCTGATCGCGCGGGTGCTCCAGCGCGCCGGGTACGAGGTCACGCCCGCCGCGTCCGCCGAGGAAGCGCTGGAGATGCTGGACAAGGGGAAGCGGTTCGACCTGCTGATCACCGACAAGAACCTCCCCCGCATCAACGGGCTGGAGCTGATCCGCAAGGCGCGCCAGGCCATCGCCGACCTCCCGGTGGTGCTGATCACCGCCGCGCCGGACGCCGCCGCCGTGAGCGGGGAGCGCCTGGAGGCGTACCTGGCCAAGCCGTTCAAGAACCTGAACGCCCTGGAAGAAGCGGTGCGCACCGCGTTCGAGGCGAATAAGGTCCACCTCGCGCGGCAAGAAATGCAGCGCACGCTCAACGACCTGGTGTCCCAGCTCCAGGCCCGCAAACAGAACTCCTGACCCGGCCCGGGCTACAATGCCCGGCCTCGGCGAATGCGCATCCCCATCCGGTACCAGATCGTGCTCCTGGTGAGCGGCCTGCTCCTGGGCGCGATGGGGATCTACCTGACGTTGGCCACCCGACTGTTCACCAGCAACACCCTGGATACCCTCAAGGCCTCCAACGTCCAGCTCGCCGGCACCCTGGCGGACGAGGTGCAGGTCAACGTCCGCACCACCGTGGACAAGCTGCTCTACTTCGCCGCCGAGCAGTCCATGGAGATCAAGAGCCCCCCGGCCCCCCTCCTGGAGGCCGACACGGACCTCCTGGGCGTGGAGATCTGGTCGCGGAGCGGGGGGAGCTTCGCGCGCACGTTCCACACCGAGTCGAGGGACCGGCTGATGTCGCTGGGCGTGCCGTCGGAGCGGCTGGAGGTGGCGCGGAACGGCGCCCCGCTCGACGTGGAGCAGGTGCAGAAGTCCGGGGGCATCCTGCTGCAGAACGCGTCGGTGCCGACGCTGGCGCTGCTCCGCCTCTCGGCGATGAGCCCGGACGGCCTCCAGGTCGTCGTGGCGGACATCCGCCCGGCGCGGCTGCTCCGCGCCTTCAGCCACCAGCTCTGGCGCTCCGAGGCCTACCTGGTGGACGCCCGCGGGGTGGTGCTGGTCCACCCGGACGAAGGGGTGGTGCTCGGGCACGCGGACCGCTCCCAGGCGCCCGCGGTGAGGCCGGTGCTGGAGTCGGCGCAGAGCTTCGGGGTGCACGAGTTCGACTCGCCGCAGGGCGAGCGGGTTGGGGCCTGGTCCGTGGTGAACATGGGGAAGATGTTCGTCATCGTGGAGCTGCCCCGGGAGGAGTCCACCCGCGCGGCGCGGGACCTGGCGGGGCAGAGCGTGTTCTTCGCCACCGGGGTGCTGCTGGTGACGCTGGTGCTGTCGGTGTTCTTCGCCCGGAGGGTGGCGGAGCCGCTGCTGATCCTGGAGGAGAAGATGGAGTCCATCTCCAAGGGCGACTTCGGCGTGGAGGTGGACGTGGCCTCGGCGAACGAGATCGGCGCGCTGGCGGAGTCCTTCAACCGGATGAGCCAGGAGCTGGCCACGCGCGAGCGGGCGCTCCTGCAGGCCAACCAGCAGCTGATCCAGTCCGAGAAGCTGTCCGCCCTGGGGGAGATGAGCGCGGGACTGGCGCACGAGGTGAAGAACCCCATGGTGGGGATCTGCGGCTTCTCCGAGCTGGGCGCGCACGTGGAGACCCTGGAGGAGGCGCGGGAGTACTTCGCGCTGATCAACGCGGACGCCCAGCGGGCCAACGAGATCCTCCAGAACCTGCTCACCTTCGCGCGGCCGGAGCAGGCGGCGCTCTCGGCGCTGGACGTGAACGAGACGGTGCGGGGCGCGGTCCGGCTGATCGCCCACCAGGTGCAGATCGGCGGGGCGAAGCTGGTGACCCACTATGCGGACGGGCTCCCCCAGGTGCTGGGGAGCGCGAACCAGCTCCGGCAGGTGCTGATCAACCTGGCGATGAACGGGGCCCACGCCATGGACAAGACGGAGGAGAAGGTCCTCACCATCTCCACCTCCCTGGCGCCCGAGGGCCGGGTGCTGATCTCCGTGAAGGACACCGGCCACGGCATGTCCGAGGAGACCCAGCGCAAGCTCTTCCGGCCCTTCTTCACCACCAAGCCCAAGGGCCAGGGCACCGGGCTGGGGCTGTCCGTGAGCAAGACCATCGTGCAGCAGCATCACGGGGAGATCGCGGTGAAGAGCGTGCTCGGGCAGGGCACCACCTTCACCGTCGTGCTGCCCGCGGCCCCGCCGGGCCAGGTGGCCAGGGCCAGCGGCGTCGCGCCGGCGGCGTGAGCGTCGCGGCGCGTCCTCCGGTCGAGACCTCTCCGCTGCATCCAGTTCGCGTGTCTCAGGGCGATGGTGGCCGGAACCTACGCCTCCGGCCCAATCGGCATAGGGGCTGACAGGATCGCCCTGTCAGTCCCCTGCCAC